>JAZLAB010000097.1:0-11573 GCA_045612985.1 Faecousia sp. | reverse complement strand
TAGATCATAGTGCCCCAGCCGTACCAGTGGGAGCAGTGGGCGATGAAACGGACGCCGGGGAAGTTGTCCTCGATGGCGTGCTTCATTGCCCAGTAGATCTTCTCAATGTGGCCGAAGTCGGCAACGGTGTCCATGGTGCCGAACATCTGGGGCAGGTCCATAATGTGGCCGGGGTAGAAGAAGGTGATGCGGTTTTCATACCACTTTTCGCCGTACTCGCTGCCCAGGTCCTCTGCGCCGTATTTCGCGCAGATCTCCAGGACGATCTCCATCTCGATGTCCACGATCCGCTCGATGCCTTCCAAAGAAAGGTTCATAAAGGCGCCCTTCTTCTCAAAGCCGATGACCTTCTTGATGATGGAAACAGTCTCCGCCTCGTCAAACAGACGCATAATGGACGGCTGCAGCTTCTGCATAATGTCCCGACCGGCGTTGAGGCCTGCGGTCATATCCGGGAACAGGAATGCCCGGTGCTTGCGGCACTCCGGCATCTCGAACAGACGGAAGGTGGCCTTGGTGATGATGCCCAAAGTACCTTCAGAGCCGATGAAGATCTGATTCAGATCAGAGCCGGCGGCGTGCTTGGGAACGGGCAGGGTGTTAATAATATCGCCGTTGGGAAGCACCACCTCCATAGACATACACTGATCGTCGATCTTGCCGTATTTGGAAGAGAAGATGCCGATGCCCCGGTGGGCCAGAGCGCCACCGATGGTGCCGCAGGTCAGGCAGCTGGGGATGTGCATACAGGAGTAGCCCTTTTCGTTTGCGTACCACTCCAGCTGCTGGAAGATCATACCGGCCTCGGCGGTGATGGAGTGGCTGCTTTCGTCAATGGAAATGAGCCGGTTCATCCGCTTCATATCCAGCAGGATGCCGCCTGCCATAGGCAGCGCGCCGCCTTGAGAGCCGGAGCCGCCGCCCCAGGTATGTACCGGGATCTTATAGTAGTTGGCGATCTTCAGGACCTTGGAGACCTCCTCGGAAGAGCCGGGACGGACGATGATGTCCGGCTTGGGGCCCTCTGCGCCCCGGTCCTGCCACATACGGCTGACCCAGAAATAGTCAACGGTATAGGCCATCTTGTCCACTTCGGCCACGGACACGTTTTCCACGCCAACAGCGTCCTCCAGCTCGGAGCGGATCATATCGTACATAAACGATTTGATTTGCATTTTTCATTCTTCCTTTCCGTTTTGAAAATAATTTTCATTTGCAGTTTGCATTTACGGCCATATTGTAGCACAGTATGAAAATAATTTCAACAAGAAATTATGAAATTGACAATGGATAATGGATAATTGACAATTGTTGCGTCGACTTCGTCGCCTTATATAATTGTCAGCTTCGCTGACACATTAACTGTCAACTATCAACTGTCAACTGTCAACTTGTTTGACAAGGGTTGGTTTTTTCGGTATAATTGTATCAAATTCACATTTAAGGAGCATTTTATGGGCAAGCTTTCCATTAAAATGAAACATCTGTACCCCACAATGGGCAAGGCGGAAAAGCAGGTTGCCGACTGGATCGAGGAAAATCCCGGCAAGATCATCTCCCTTTCCATCGTGGAATTGGCGGAGCAGTGCGGCTGCAGCGAGGCCACCATCGTGCGCTTTTCCAAGCGGCTGGGGCTTTCCGGCTTTCAGGCTCTGAAGATCTCCCTGGCATCCGAGGGCGGCGGCAACCCGGTCAATACCCACATTCAAGACGGGGACTCCCCTTTCCAGATCTACGAAAAGGTCTGCAACGATATGTTCCTTTCCCTGGAAAAGACAAAGCAGATCCTCTCCCCGGAAAGCCTGCAAAGGGCGTCGGACGCCTTGTGCGGCGCGGGAAAGATCGCCCTGTTCGGTCTGGGCAACTCCGCCTCCATCGCCGCTGACGGCGCCCACAAGTTTTTGCGGGCGGGCCTGCAGGCGGTGGCCTACTCGGACAACCATATGCAGGTGATCGCCGCCTCCCATCTGAAAAAGGGGGATGCAGCATTGGCCATTTCCCACTCCGGCTCCTCCAAGGACATCGTCGATGCCCTGCAGCTGGCAAAGGAGCAGGGAGCCACCACCATCGCCATTACCAACGCCGGCAAATCCCCCATCTTAAAGCAGGCGGACATCGTGCTGTTCACCGCTGCGGAGGAGACCGCCCACAACATTCTGGGTCTGACCTCCCGCCTGACCCAGCTTTCCATCATCGACGCGCTGTACTTTTCCATCGTCTACACCCGCAGCCAGGAAGCGCTAGAATCCATTCAGCAGACAGAGCGTGCCTTGCAAAGCAAGAAATACTAAAAGCCTTCCCCTTGAGGGGAAGGTGGCGCGGCGAAAGCCGCGACGGATGAGGTGTAAAGCCTATGAACGGCATCCACAATGAAAAGTTAACACCAACTGCCAAAACCCTTCGCAAGAATATGACGAAGGAAGAGCGGCATCTGTGGTACGATTGTTTCAAAAAGCTACCGATAACCGTCCATCGGCAAAAAGTTATCGGTAAATACATTGTAGATTTCTATATTGCGTCAAAGAATCTTGTAATTGAATTGGACGGATCGCAGCATTATGAGGACGATCACCGGCAGAAAGATGCAAAAAGAGATCGATATTTGGAAAGTTTAGGTCTGCAAGTTGTCCGTTATACCAATTTGGATGTGAACACCCATTTCGAGGCGGTTTGCGAGGACATTTATCGGCGGTTAAATGAGGAATAGACACCTCATCCGTCAGCTTCGCTGACACCTTCTCCTCAAGGAGAAGGCTTAGCCTTAGAATCCATTCAGCAGACAGAGCGTGCCTTGCAAAGCAAGAAATACTAAAAGCCAAAAAGCCGCCTTTGGGCGGCTTTTTCAATTGACAGTTGACAATTGACAGTTGACAGTTGTGGTGTCGCCTTTGGCGACTTATTTAAATAGTCCGCATAGCGGACACCGAAATTGTCCATTGTCCATTGTCAACTGTCAACGAAACAAAAAGAGGAATCGGAAAATCCGATTCCTCTTTGTTTTGTGTTCTTTGATTAAGCTTTTCCTTCTGCGCCGGTCATACGGATCTTGCCGATGGCCATTTCCTTGACGGTCTGGATGGGCTTCTTCATAAACATATCCACAGCCAGGTGGTGGTTGGG
The DNA here is from genome assembly GCA_045612985.1 of Faecousia sp. Taxonomy (GTDB): domain Bacteria; phylum Bacillota; class Clostridia; order Oscillospirales; family Oscillospiraceae; genus Faecousia. Next base: position 8,453 of record JAZLAB010000097.1, on the reverse strand, counting down.
GTCGTTGACGGACTCCTTGGTGCCCTCTGCAAAGGAGCAGCACACATCGGTGCCGATGTTGAACTTACGGACACCTGCTGCTACAGCAGCCTTGACCTGGTCCTCGGGGATGCCGGTACCACCGTGGAGCACCAGCGGCACGCCGCAGGCCTCGCGGATGGCCTTGATCCGGGGGATGTCCAGGTTGGGGGTCTTCTTATAGTGGCCGTGGGCATTGCCAACCAGAACAGCCAGGCAGCAAACGCCGGTCTGCTCTACGAAGGCCTTGGCCTCCTGGGGATCGGTGAACTCCTCCATTGCCTCGTCATTGACGGAGCCAACGTGGCCGATCTCACCCTCAACGCCAACGCCCAGCACAGCGCACATTTCCACAGCGCCCCGGGTCAGCTTGACGTTCTCCTCGAAGGAAAGGGCAGAGCCGTCCTGCATAATGCCGGTGTAACCCCAGCGCAGGCACTTAAAGACCTCTTCCTTGCCGGCGGCGTGGTCCAGGTGCAGACACACGGGAACCTTTGCCTTCTGGGCAGCGGCCAGGGCGATGGGGCTGACATAGTAGCCGCATTCCTGGTTGATCAGACGGGGGTACAGCTGCAAAATGACAGGTGCGTTCAGCTCCTCGGCGGCGTCAATGACGCCCATAACGGTCTCCATATTGTAGACGTTAAAAGAGGGGACGCAGTAGCCGCCCTTTTCGGCCATACCAACGATTTCCTGCAATGTAACAAGCATAGTGATTTCTCCTTTATGTGATATTCATTTTCATAATAGCACATTTTTTAGAGATTGCAAGACCCAAAATATGAAAATAATTTTCATAATTGATAATTGACAATTGATAATTGATAATTATGTGCCTGGTGCAAATCGGTGGTGCATACCTTCTGTGCTGCACCCCGGCTATGAATAGGGGCACAGACTGTCAAATTCCAAACAGCCGATTCATTATCAATTATCAATTATCCATTATCAACTCTTCTTTTCGTGCTGTGTGCCGAAGTAGAAGGACACCACCATAGACACGATGACCATTACATTGTCGGCGCTAATGCTGCCCTTCAGGGCCAGCACACCGAAAATGGTTACCACCGCCAGGGTTACGATGGTCTTGACCTTGATGAGATTTGCGAAACTCTTAAGTATGTCGTTCATATGTACACTCCCTTTGGTCGTTTTAGAATGCATTATGCATTATGCATTCTGCATTATGCATTTCATAAGCCGTTTTACACCTCATCCGTCAGCTTCGCTGACACCTTCTTCTCCGCGCCAAGAGCCGCCTTCGGCGGTTGCGCTCTGCACACGCCTGCGGGCGTAGTCCTCAAGGAGAAGGCTTTGGCTTATGATAGGCTTTCAGGTCCTTGATGTCGTGCTGGACCTCCTGCATCTGCCCCTCCAGCTTGAAGGTCCGCTCGATGAGGTTATTGTGCCGGGAGACCTTCTCCTCCAGCTGGGCGATGCGGTATTGGGTCAGCTTTTGGGCGGTGAGGACGCCGAACAGCGACCCCACCAATGTGCCTGCAAAGCCCAAAAGCGCCACGATGATTGCTTCTGTCATTGGTATACTCCCTACGGTCGTTTTAATTGATAGTTGATAGTTGATAATGAATCGGTTGTTTGAAATTTGATAGTCTTTTGCTTCTATTTCGCAAAAGCTAACAGCATAAAAGGTATGCAGCAAAGCTTCGTACCAGATTGGTAACTATCAATTATCAATTATCCATTATCCATTATCAATTTCCTTATAAGGGGCAAGCCCCTTACAAGGAAAGCAGCTTTTTCCAGGTTTTGTTCCGGGCGGTGATCTCTCCGTCCACCCAGCAGTCGTTGTCGCGCTGGAAGGCCTTGACCGCGGCGGTGAATTTGGGTCCGGCGATGCCGTCGGCAGCGCCCACCTGGTCATAGCCCAAAGCCTTCAGCCGCTTCTGCACCACTTTGACTAAGGGGTGGGTGTCGTTTTTGTCGGCAGACAAGGTTACGGTCTTTCCCAGGGTCTCCGGGCCGGCGATGCCGTCCACCGCCGCGCCGATGACCTTTTGCACCTGCCGGACAAAATCAGAAAGGCTCTCGTCGGTCTTGACCTTTTTGGAGATGCCCGCCTCCTTGGCGATGGCCTCCATCGTGGCGTATGCCACCTTTTTGGCGTAGCTGTCTGTGAGGATCACCGGGGCGTCGGTCTTGGAGTCCATAAAGCCGTACTCCACCAAAACCGCCGGCATATCCGTCAGGTATAAGCTGTCAAAGGCCTTTTCCTTCAGGGGCTGGGAGCGGTTGCCTTTCAGCCCGCCGGCGGCGATGACCGCGGCATAAATGCCGTCCCGGAACTTTCTGCCTTTGGCGCTGCCGGGGTAGCAGAAGGCCTCCACGCCGCCCCCTTCTTTCCCGCCGATGCCGGCGTTGTGGTGGATGTCCAGATACAGATCTGCACCCCACCGGTTGGCCTTTGCCACCCGGTCGGGGATATCGATAAAGGTCTTGCCCGTTTCATCGTCGGTACGCAGCAGCGTTACCTCGTAGCCTTCGGCGGCCTTTTCCAGATACCTTGCCACCCGGTCGTTTAAGACCCATTCTCTTGTCTGGTTTTTATCCAGATCCCTGGGGATGCGTTTGCCGGGGGTCTGGAGATAATGCCCGGCGCAATATGCAAGCTGAAACATAGATTCCCTCCAAATATGTATTTGTACAAGCATATGCTTGAAATAATTGATAGTTGATAATTGATAATTGATAATGAATCGGCTGTTTGAAATTTGATAGTCTTTTGCTTCTATTTCGCAAAAGTTAACAGCATAAAAGGTATGCAGCAAAGCTTCGTACCAGGTTGGTAACTATCAATTATCAATTATCAATTATCAATTATCAATTATCCATTATCCATTATCCATTATCCATTATCGCTTGTAGGCGCTGGCGTAAGCGGCGGCCTCCGCCTGGGACATTCCCGCGGCCTTCAGCTGGGCGGCCGGGGGAATATAGCCGGTTTTGGAAATCAAATTCACGATGCTGGTATACAGGGTCTTTTTGTCCGCGGCGGCGTTTTTGTTGGCATCGTACCAGTTGTCATAGCCTTGTTTATAGGCATCTGCCGCCCGGTCATAAAGCTCCTTGATTTGCTTTTGCTGATTTTCGTAATCCTCATAGGCAAGCTCTGCCTGGGAAAGCAGCCGGTCATACTGGGCGTTGGCCTGCTCGTTGTGCCGTTTCCAGGCATCGCCATACAGCTGGGGCATAGCGTCCGTCAGCTTTTGCAGGTAGCTTTGGTAGCTCTGCTGACCCAGCATCTGGCCATAGCTGCTGCCATAGCCGCCGGTGAGGGCTGCCGCCTTTCCCATAGTGTCCAGCATTGCCAAAGACCCTTCCCGGGTATACTTATCCCGGTACTGCCGGTACAGCGGGTCAGAGGCCATATCATAGACAAAGGGCTTACTCTCTGCCGCAAGGGACTCCAGCCGGGCTTTGTAGGTATCCAGAGGATTTACAAGGGCGTTTTCGGCGTTTTGCGCCTGCTCCAAAAGGGCCTGGTAGTTTTTGTCCCTGGAGCCGTCGTAGAGATAGTCCTCGGTAGTTTTTGCCTTGTAGGTTTCGGTTTTGCCCGTCAGGGCCGCCCAGGTGTTTTTGCCCAGAATGCCATCCACCGCAAGGCCGTTTGCCTTCTGGAATTTCCGCACCGCTGCTTGGGTCTTGGGGCCGTAGATGCCGTCAACAGCAAGGCCGTAGCCCTTTTCATTGAGCAGCTGCTGGGCGTAGCGGGTGTCGGTTTTGTTGTAAGAGCCGGTGGAAAGTTGCGCTCTTGCCATAGTTATTCATCTCCTATTTTGAAAGGTGTGGAAGAAAGGATGGTGATCCGGTCGCCGGGGACACCGGGGATGACGAACTGATACGGCTCCGTCAGCCGCGCCGGCAAACTGCCTTTTTGCAGCAAGGTGCCGCTGCCGATCATCGTCCAGCTTTCCAGCACCGCCGACCCCTGGATATGACCAAAGGCCAGAAAGGTCTGACACACATCCCCCGCTCCGCCGGAGGTAGGCTGGCAGTACACCGTCAGCTCCTGCACCGCCTGCCAGTTATAATCGTGCTTATACAGCGATTCCGCCCGGGTGGGGAAGATGCTTTTCAGCCGCTGGCCGTAGGCATCGGAGATCTCCGCCGACTGCAGGATCAGCGGCCGCAGCCGGGAGAAGGCCACCAGCACATCCTCCGTTACATCGGTGCCGGTGGGGGCGGTGAGGGTGTCCAGGGTGCGGTTTAGCTGGTCGGCCAGCTGGTATAAATAAGACCGGATCTGCCGGAGCTTTTCTGCATCTGTTTCCCCATTGATGCCGGGCAGTCTTATCTTTTCACTCACGGCTTTTCACTTCCTCTCTCCAGGGTCTTGGTCAGGGCGTAAAGCCTGCAGCCGCCCTGTCCTTCGATGCGCAGGGCCATGGTGTCGCAGCGCTTGGGGCGAATGGGGATCTCAAAGCTTTGCAGCCGGTCTCCGGTTACAGTGCAAAGGTGCTCCCATTGGTTATTAAAGTCATAGCGCACATAAAAGGCCGCCTGGGCCCCCACATCCAAAGCCAGCCGCACCGTCAGCTTTGCAAGATACTTGCTGTCCGGGGTATGCAGCCCCAAGAGGCCTGTCTGGACCGACCAGGGAAGACTTTCCTCCGCCTGCCCGACGCTTCCCCGCAGCGCCCAGATCTTATCGTCTGCCATTGCGTACAGCTCCTTGCCATAGGGGCAGAAATCGATGACCTTCAGATCGTCCTCGGCGTGCCAGAGCTTTCTTTGGGTGTCGTAAACGAACAGACGGCTTTTGCCCTCCTGCGCCATAGAAATGTAATACTTGTTGCCCACCGCCCCGGCAACGGCATTTTCATAGTCCTCTTTCCCCAGAGCCCCGCTGACCTCCACCGGCAGTGAGCCGTCATAGGCGCAGATGCCTCCGGGGGCTTTGTAGTAAAGCACCTCGTTGGCAATGGCCAGACTCTTGTGGCAGCCCTTCTGCACCCCCCGGCAGGGGGTGTCGGAGACGCTGTGGGCGCCGGCAGCGCTGATGTAGACCTTATGGAGCATATTCTCCTTGAAAAACACCGGGTGGTCCAGGTAGGAGATCGCCCCGGTGAAGGGGCCGTCGCTGCCCAGATTCAGCACAGCGGAGTCGGTGGAAATGCCCATAAAGCAGTTGAAGTTCTTAAAATCTCCCAGCCGGGAGCAGTAGATCTCGTTGACGAAGGTGCCGCTTTCATTTTCACCGTAGCGGCAGCCCCACAGCCGGTTGCCGCAGGACAGTACATAGTCCATTTCCGGCAAGCGCCGACTGATGGTAACCGCCCCGGTGGTGGAAATGGGGGCGCTGACCGTACCGGCGATGATGAGGGTATCCTCCTTGGTCTTCCACACCACCGCGCTGCCGCTTACCTCCGGCAGGCCTTCGATGGTGATGCCGTCATACTGGGAAAAGCCCTGGTCCAGGCCGCTGTCATAGCAGAAGATGCGAAGATAGGTGCTTTCCACCGCCACCCACGCCCCGGCGGTGTACTGGCGCAGCACATTTCCGTCCTGCCACACCTGCCCCTCGTCGGGGTCTTCCGGCTGCTGGGTGGGGATCGTACCGTAGCCGGTGCCGTCGGCCTTGCAAAGGCTGACCTTTACCTCTTTTCCCTCGTTTTTCCAAATATGCTCCAAAGAGCCAAACTGCAGATCCGATGGGCGCACCCAGACCTTGTCCGGGAAGATCAGCAGGTATGCCCCCATTGGCACGAACTGCTTTTCGCAGCCCACCTTTTCGGGGGTATATTTGCCGCAGCGGTCAGTGTAGGGGCAAATGTCGCAGCCGTCGCCCAGAGTAAGGCCCGGCACATAAGTATCCTTTACATACAGATTCGGCCCGTCAATGTAGCAAAGACCGTCCTTGACGGCCATGGCCCGGGGCTGGGCCATTTCCTTATAAATGCCCCGCTTTTGCCGGGTGGACAGCACCGGAAAGTGGTCGGAGGTCATATTCTCCATTTCATAAAACCGGCCGTCAGAAATGCGCAGATTATGGTCGTAGCCATAAAAGGTGTCCACCGTCTGACGGCTGGAGGGGGGCTGGCGTAAAATAGGAATTTCCATAAAAACCTCCTTTTTTATGATTGATAATTGATAGTTGATAATTGATAGTTGATAATTGATAATGAATCGGTTGTTTGAAATTTGATAGTCTTTTGCTTCTATTTCGCAAAAGCTAACAGCATAAAAGGTATGCAACCCCGGCTTGTACCAGGCAAATAATTATCAATTATCAATTGTCAATTATCCATTATTGAAACCTTGCCGGTTTCTGGGGAGCGTTGCCGCCCCGGACAACAAAGTCCGCATATTTCTGCCAGGCGGCGCGAAACATGGCGTAGGCGTTGTTAAAGCGGGTAAACTCCCCGTTTTGGTAGTCGATCTTCGACTCCATATAATAAAGGTACGCGCTGTCAAAGGGAAAGGGGATCTGCAAGGGCGCGTCCTCCTGGCCGTAGCCGGGAAAATCCTCCCCAAAAAGCAGCTTCCTGGTCAGACCGTCCAGCTCCGAAAGCCAGGCGATCTTTTCCGCCCGGGGGCAGGTGTTGTGTTTTTGGGCATCCAATTTCTCGATAGCCTCGTTGATGGTCATAGTAAATCCTCCGGATTTTAGTGAATAGTTGATAATGGATAATTGATAATTAAATCAGCTGTTTGAAATTTGATGGTCTTTTGCTTCTATTTCGCAAAAGCTAACAGCATAAAAGGTATGCACCTCGACGCGTACCAGGCAAATAATTATCAATTATCAATTGTCAATTATCAATTCCAAATAAGGGCCGAGGCCCTTATTTGGATAGCAGCTGGTCGATGCGCTGCTCCAACATCTGTTTTGCCCGGGCAGCCCGTTCGATCTCCTTTGCCACATATTCCGGCACCAGAGACTCCTTACCCTTGGGCAGCAGGTAGTTGACGCCGTTGACGGACACGAACAGATTGGGGTCCTCGTTGGAAAGCCCTCTGGGAATGAATACCGTTACACGCTTATCTTCTTTCATAATTACCTCCGTTTTAGTTGATAATTGATAATTGATAGTTGATAGGGTCTGTCGAAAGCCAAAGCTTGTGCCTCAAAATCCGTAAGGTCGCAACATAAAAGGTACTGGCTTTCAGCAACAACCGGGTCAATAATTATCAATTATCCATTGTCAATTATCAATTTCTTTAGTTGGGCACGTCGGTCTTGCAGAAGGACGAGGCGCTCATCACACGCAGTACCCGCTCGGGATACAAAATGGTCGCGCCGTTGGTGCGCAGCTTATAGCCGACAGTGGAGTACTGGTTCAGCGGGCCGCCGATCTCGCTTTTGTCGTGGACGATCATCTCCAGCGCGCCGCCCTCGGGGTCGATGATGCCGAAGGCATCCTTGCCGAAGAAGTAGGTGGCGTAGGTTACGTTCCCGTCTGCGTTCAGGTAATCCCCGCCCAGCACCGGCGCAAAGACATTCTCAATGAAGCGGCAGCCGTGGAGCTCGCCGATCTCGCCGTTGAACAGCTCCTTGACAGCGCAGTACTTGTGGGCCTCGATCCACTCGGGGCAGTTACGCAGGTCGAAGGCGACACTGGGGTGGATCACCGCCACATACTTGCCGTCGATGGTGGGCACTCTGTCCTTGCGCAGCTTGGTAACTGCCCGGGCGACCATCTCCGGTGTCAGGGCGAAGGTTGCCAGCTCGTTGTAGCACAGCGACAAGCAGGCGCTGGGCATAGACAGCTTCTTGCCTGTGGTCAGATCGATGCCCTCGCAGTACATAACATTGGTGTTGGTCAGCAAAGCATCCCGGATGAGCTTTTCCTGGGTCTCGGCGGCAGATGCGCCCATTTCCTCGGTGGCGCCCAGGATGATGTCGTCATAGGCGTGCAGCTCCAGTGTGTCGGAGATGGCGGCGTAGGTGCCGTACTGCTCAACGGTAGCCGTCTTGGAGCTCATACCGAACTTCTGGCCGGTGGGGATGACGCCTTCCTCCAGCTTGGAAGCCTTGTCGAAGGTGTTCCACTTGCGCCACTCCACGGTGGTGCCGTTGCCGGCAGGCAAGCCCTGGCGCTTGGCAAACTGGGCATAGACCATATCGGTCTTGGCGTTTTCCAGCAGCTCGGTGTCGTAAAAGGCCTTCAGCGCGGCGCTGAGGGCGGTGGTGGACTCTTTCGCGCCGGTGTTGGCGTTGACAGAGCCGGTGGTGGTGTTGACAACGCTGCCTGCATCGGCAAACAGCTGCAAAAGCATAATGTTATTCATAATAAAACCTCCAAATGTTTTAGTTGATAATTGATAATTGATAGTTGACAATGAATGTGTCCGCTACGCGGACGATGTTGATTCCGGGCAACTGTGTTCGCCCCTACAGATATGTTTGATTGTAGGTGTAGGGGCGAACTGCCTAAAGAAATCTTGGAGCGTATGCGACCTAGATTTCTTAGTGC
>JAZLAB010000096.1:0-14619 GCA_045612985.1 Faecousia sp. | reverse complement strand
TATCCACAACATTGCCACGGTTGATGAACTCTTTGAATTCGTTAATAAACTTCTTCATTTTGCAACAACTCCTTTAATTTTTTACCATTGTATCACATGTTTTTCAAAAATGCTACATAAAAATGTAAAAAAGCAGAAAATCATACGATTTCATTTTGCTGTTTTTTGCTTTGAATCATTGACATTTGGGCCGCTTATCTGTATAATATCTGTGGAAATTTTGGGCTTTTTACGGAATCCCTTTCCTTAAAAAGTCACTTCAAGAAAAGAAAGGAAATTTGCTATGATTTATAGTGCAGAAGTACAGCATATGTGCTCTGTGGCCAAGGGTGCCTACCACGGCCCCGCTCCCATCCCCGAAGAGGGCAAGTGGGTACAGGTCAAAGAGATCAAGGATGTCAGCGGTTTCACCCACGGCATCGGCTGGTGTGCTCCTCAGCAGGGTTGCTGCAAGCTGACCCTGAATGTTAAGGAGTGCATCATCGAAGAAGCTCTTGTTGAGACTCTGGGCTGCTCCGGTATGACCCACTCCGCAGCTATGGCTTCCGAGATTTTGATCGGCAAGACTCTGCTGGAAGCATTGAACACCGACCTGGTGTGCGATGCCATCAACACCGCTATGCGGGAGCTGTTCCTGCAGATCGTTTACGGCCGCAGCCAGTCCGCATTCTCCGAGGATGGCCTGGCAGTTGGCGCATCTCTGGAGGATCTGGGCAAAGGCCTGCGCAGCCAGGTGGGCACTATGTTCGCAACCAAGGCAAAGGGCCCCCGTTATCTGGAAATGGCCGAAGGCTATGTTACCCGGATCGCTTTGGACAAGGACAATCTGATCACCGGTTACGAGTTCATCAACCTGGGCAAGATGATGGACTTCATTAAGAAGGGCGACGATGCAAACGAGGCTCTGAAGAAGGCAAAGGGCAGCTATGGCCGCTTTGCCGATGCCGCTAAGTACATCGACCCCCGCCACGAATAATAGGAGGACACTGTAATGGCATTGTTTGAAGGTTACGAAAGAAAAATCGACAAGATCAATGGTGTCCTGGCACAGTACGGCTTGGAGTCCGTAGAGGCTTGCCGCGACATCTGCACCGCAAAGGGTTTTGACCCCTACGAGATCGTTAAGGGCATTCAGCCCATTGCTTTTGAGGACGTTGCCTGGGCATACTGCGTTGGCGCTGCTATCGCACTGAAGAAGGGCGTTAAGACTGCTGCCGAAGCTGCTGAAGCCATCGGCATCGGCCTGCAGGCATTCTGCATCCCCGGTTCTGTTGCTGAAGACCGCAAGGTCGGTATCGGCCACGGCAACCTGGGCGCTATGCTGCTGCGGGATGAGACCAAGTGCTTTGCTTTCCTGGCTGGCCACGAGTCCTTTGCTGCTGCTGAAGGCGCTATCGGTATCGCACGCAGCGCTAACAAGGCTCGTAAGGAGCCCCTGCGGGTTATCCTGAACGGTCTGGGCAAGGATGCTGCACAGATCATCTCCCGGATCAACGGCTTTACCTATGTAAAGACCCAGTTTGATTACTACACCGGCGAGCTGAAGATCGTTGAGCGCATCCCCTACTCCGATGGTGAGCGCGCTGCTGTTAACTGCTACGGCTGTGATGATGTTCGTGAAGGCGTTGCTGTTATGCGTTACGAGGGTGTTGACGTTTCCATCACCGGTAACTCCACCAACCCCACCCGCTTCCAGCATCCTGTTGCAGGCACCTACAAGAAAGAGTGTATGGAAAATGGCCGCAAGTACTTCTCCGTCGCTTCCGGCGGTGGCACAGGCCGTACCCTGCATCCGGATAATATGGCTGCCGGTCCTGCTTCCTACGGTATGACCGATACGATGGGCCGTATGCACGGCGATGCACAGTTCGCAGGTTCTTCCTCCGTCCCCGCTCACGTTGAAATGATGGGCTTCCTGGGCGCAGGTAACAACCCCATGGTTGGTATGACCGTTTCCGTGGCTGTTGCTGTTGAAGAGTCCCTGAAGTAATTTATTAAAAAAGCCCCGGCTCGTAAGAGCCGGGGTTTTCTTATTCGCTTAATTTGTGGATAAACAGGCCGCTGCGCAGTTTGGGCTCAAACCAGGTAGATTTGGGCGGCATAATTGCGCCGGCATCTGCGATGTCCATAAGGTCATCCATTGTGGTGGGATACATAGAGAATGCAACTGCCATTTCTCCGCTGTCCACCCTGTCCGCAAGAGTCTGCAGGCCGCGAATGCCACCTACAAAATCAATGCGCTTATCGGTTCTGGGATCACCGATGCCCAGGATGGGGTGCAGCAGATTTTCCTGCAAAATGGAAACATCCAGCCGGGAGACCGGGTTTGTTTCGTCAAAGCTACCCTTCTTGGCTTCCAGCAGCATCCACTGGCCGTCCAGGTACATACCGTAGGTATGCTTCTTTTCCGGCTTCAAAACGCCGCTTTCAACATAAGGCGTAATCGTAAACTTTTCAGAAATCTTGGCAAGGAATTCATCCTTTGTATTGCCGTTTAAGTCCTTGACGATCCGGTTGTAGTCCATAATATACAGATGGTTATCCGGGAAGATTACGGACAAAAAGTAGTTAAACTCTTCGTTTTCGTCATAATCCGGCTTCGACTGCCGACGCATTTGCCCCACCCGCACAGCAGATGCGGAGCGATGATGTCCGTCGGCAATGTAAAGACTTTCGATTCCTGCAAAAATGCCACAGATCTCATCGCACAGCTTTGCATCGTCGATCACCCAAACAGTGTGGGTAATGCCGTCATCGCTGGTGAAATCATAGACAGGCGCTTTTGCTGCCATCACCTGCTCTACGATCTCGTTAATGCTGTCCTGGGCGCGATAAGTCAGGAAAATCGGTCCGGTGTTGGCATCGCAATAGTCCACATGGTTGATGCGGTCCTGCTCCTTGTCCGCCCGGGTCAGCTCGTGCTTTTTGATCACATTGTTGCGGTAATCGTCCACAGCGGTACAGCCGACAATGCCCACCTGGGCGCGGCCATTCATCACCTGCTTGTACAGGTACAAACACGGTGCCTGGTCCTGCACAAACACGCCGTCAACGATCATCTTGCTAAGATTATCCCGGGCTTTTTCATAAACACGGGTATCGTACAGATCAATGCTGGGGTCCAGGTCGATCTCTGCCTTATCCACGTGCAAAAATGAATATGGATTGCCCACGACCATTTCCCGGGCTTCGTCGCTGTTTATAACATCGTAAGGCAGCGCCGCCACCTTATCCGCCAAATCCGTTGCCGGACGAACAGCTTTAAATGCTCTTACAACTGCCATTAGCCTTGATACTCCGCTTCAAATTTCTTCAGGAACTCTACCAGCGCCTCCACGCCTTCCTTGGGCATCGCGTTATAAATGGAAGCGCGCAGACCGCCAACGGACTTGTGGCCCTTCAGGTTATCATAGCCAGCCTTCTTGGTAGCGGCAACAACCTCGGCATCCAGCTCCTTGGAAGCAGTAACGAAGGGAACGTTCATCAGACTTCTGACTTCCTTCTCCACAGCGCCGGTGAACATCTTGGAGCTGTCCAGGAAATCATAAAGGATCTTTGCCTTCTCCTGGTTGAGCTTGTGCATAGCTTCCAGGCCACCCAGCTTTTTCAGGTACTTAAAGACCTTACCGCAGCAGTAAATTGCCCAGCAGTTGGGAGTGTTATACAAGGACTGGGCATCTGCGTGGGTCTTATACTGCATATAAACAGGCAGATTGTCCAGGTCATCCCGTATCAAGTCCTCACGGATGATGGCGATCACCATACCGGCAGGGCCGACGTTCTTCTGCACGCCGCCGTAGATCATACCGTAGTCAGCAACATTGCAGGGCTTGCTGAGGAACATAGAAGACTGGTCGGAAACCAGGATATGGCCCTTGGTGTTAGGCAGGGTCTGGTAGGTCGTACCGTGAATGGTCTCATTCTCGCAGATGTAAACATAGTCGGTATCCTCGGGGATGTCCAGATCGGAGCAGTCCGGGATATAGCTGTAGTTCTTATCCTTGGAGGAAGCGGCAACGATCACCTCGCCCACCTTCTTGGCCTCGGCAATCGCCTTCTTGGACCAAGCGCCGGGTTCGATGGAAACAGCCTTGCCGTTCTTCATCAAGTTCATAGGAATCATAGAAAACTGCAGTGTAGCACCGCCCTGGATGAACAGGACTTTATAATTATCGGGGATGTTCATCAAGTCGCGAAGATCCTGCTCGGCTTCCTCGATGATCTTCTGGAACACAGCGCTTCTGTGGGACATTTCCATAACACACATACCGCTACCCTGGTAATTGAGCATCTCATCACGGATCTCCTCCAAAACGGCCTCCGGCATCATAGCAGGACCGGCAGAGAAATTGTATGTACGATCGTATTTCATTTCATTTCCTCCCAGAAAAAGTAATATCCCAAGTATACCACTATACTTTTTGAAATTCAAGTATATTCTGCACTTTTTCTTGCCAATCGCTATTTTTAGCGCGATAGAAAAAGCATTTGACAAACGGTCAATTTTTGCGTATCCTCAAAGTAGAAATGATGAAAGGAGTATCCGCTATGGATGCAATTCAAGCACTCAATACCAGACGCAGCACAAAAGCTTATTTAGATGAGCAGGTTCCCAACAATCTGCTGGATAAAATTTTGATGGCAGGACTAAACGCCCCCACCGGACGAAACAACCAAAAAGTAATCACCATCGCCATCCGAAACAAAGCCGATAGGGATCGGCTTTCCAAAATGAACGCCGCGATTCTTGGCATCGACACTGACCCCTTCTATGGCGCGCCCTGTGTCGTCGCAGTACTGTCTGATCCGGAGCGCAGCACCTGGGTGGAAGACGGCAGCCTTGTGCTGGGCAATCTTCTCCACGCAGCCCATGCATTGGGTCTGGGCAGCTGTTGGGTACACCGGGCAAGAGAGGTGTTCGACAGCGACGAGGGCAAGGCCCTGTTGACAAAATGGGGTTTTCCCACGCACCTGCGGGGTGTTGGATTCTGCTTGCTGGGCTATCCGGCGAAGGCGCCAGTAGAAAAGAAGCTGGAAGAAAACCGAATCTTTAAAATTGACTAGCCAGTAAAAACGACCACCGTTTCCGGTGGTCGTTTCTTCTTATTTCTTTGCAAACATACGCTGGAACAGCTTGACAATTTCCACGATGGGAATTACCAAAATAGCCAGGCCCATTGCCACTGCGTACTCAGTCCAGCTGATGGGAGTAAAGCCAAATGCCTTCGCAATAAACGGCACTTCAATAACAACCGTTGTCAGCACAAGGCTGCCCAGCATAGCAGCCCACAAGACCTTGTTCTGACCCTTGAGAGAGAACACACTCTTGCGCTGGGAACGCATATTGAAGCTGTGGAAAATTTCACACATAGACATAGTCAAGAATGCCATTGTCATACCGTCGGGGGAAACACCCTTGGGCATCTCAAAATAGCCAACCTCGAAGCAGTGTCCAATGATATAAGAAGCCATAGTGATCAAGGTAACCAGAATGCCCTGGTAGACAACATCCACACCCAAGCCGCCGGCAAAGATGCCGTCCTTGGAGTTACGGGGCGGGCGGGTCATTGTATCCGGTTCAGCGGCTTCCACACCCAGAGCAAGGGCCGGGAAGCAGTCGGTAACCAGGTTGATAAACAGCAGGTGCACCGGGTTGAGCAGTGTAAAGCCCAGAAGTGTGGAGAAGAACACGCCCAGAACCTCACTCATATTGGAGGCCAGCAGGAACTGAATGGCCTTACGGATATTGTCATAGATCTGACGGCCTTCGCCAACAGCAGAAACGATGGTAGCAAAGTTATCGTCAGCCAGGACCATATCTGCAACATTCTTGGTAACATCAGTACCGGTGATACCCATACCCACGCCGATGTCCGCAGACTTAATGGAAGGAGCATCGTTAACGCCGTCGCCAGTCATTGCTGTGATCGCGCCGTTAGCCTTCCAGGCAGTAACGATGCGGGTCTTATGCTCCGGCTGCACGCGGGCGTACACGCCGTATTTCTTAACGACCTCGCAGATGTCCTCGTCAGGTACATCATCCAGCTCGGCGCCGGTGATGGCTTCAGAAGCATCGGTGATAATGCCCAGTTCCTTTGCAATGGCAACTGCTGTATCCTTGTGGTCGCCGGTGATCATTACCGGACGGATACCGGCGCTGCGGCACTGCTCAATGGCAGCCTTAACCTCCGGGCGAACCGGGTCGATCATACCGGTCAAGCCGATAAATACCAGCTCCTGCTCCAGATACTCAGGAGAATTATCAGCAGGCTTTACACTCCAGCTGCGCATTGCTGCGGCAAGAACACGCAGAGCCTTATCGGCCATTGCCTTGTTGGCAGCCATAATTTCAGCGCGCTTTTCTTCTGTCAGCGGCTTGACCTCACCGTTTTCATAGTAGGAAACACAGCGAGCCAAAACCACGTCCGGGCCACCCTTGGTGTACTGCACGAAGCTGCCATCCAAATCGTGGATGGTGGACATCATCTTTCTGCCGGAATCAAAGGGAGCTTCATCCACACGAGGTGTCTTTGCTTCCAGATCCTGCTTCTTGTAGCCTTCCTTGCAGGCAAAGTTCACAAGAGCGCACTCGGTAGGCTCACCCTCTGCCTGATCCTTATCGTTGAGGTTCGCGTCAGAGCACAGCGCCATTGCAGTTGCAACCAGCTCCGTTTCACCCAAATGCTCCACAACGGTCATCTTGTTCTGGGTCAGTGTGCCGGTCTTATCGGAGCAGATCACCTGGGTACAGCCCAGGGTTTCCACAGCGGTCAAGCGACGGATGACTGCGTTGCGCTTGGACATATTGGTAACGCCAATGGACAGAACAACGGTAACCACAGTGGCCAAGCCTTCGGGAATAGCTGCAACCGCCAGGGAAACTGCCACCATAAAGGTAGACAGCACGCCGTTAAGGGAGAAGTCCTGGCGCATAAACAGATTAAATGCAAAGATAAACACGCAGATGCCCAGCACGATCCAGCTCAAGGCCTTGCCCAGCTGGTCCAGCTTGCGCTGCAGGGGGGTCTGCTCGTCCTCTGTTGCGGCCAACACGCCGGCGATCTTGCCCATCTCGGTATCCATACCGGTGCGGGTAATCACAGCCTTGCCACGACCGTAAACAACGGTAGAGCCCATATAGCACATATTCTTCCGGTCGCCCAAAGGAACATCCTTGTCGTCCTCAACGCCCAGAAGATCAATGATCTTATTGACAGGAACACTTTCGCCGGTCAGGGCAGCTTCCTCGATCTTAAGGGATGCGCTCTCCAACAGACGGCCATCCGCAGGCACAGCATCGCCGGCCTCCAACAGCACCACATCGCCGGGCACCAGCTCATCAGAGTGCAGCACGACCATTTTGCCGTCCCGCAAAACCTTACAGGTTGCAGCGGTCATAGTCTGCAGCGCCTCAATGGCAGCTTCCGCCTTGCTCTCCTGAATCACGCCCAAAATCGCATTCAAAAGAACAACCACCAAGATGATGCCCACTTCCACCAGGCCTTCAGTGAGATGGCCGAAATCCCGGGGTTCGGGCAGCTGCAGAAAATCAATTACTGTTGTTGCTGCAGAAACCACTGCTGCGATCATCAAAATGATCAGCATCGGGTCTTTCAGCTGCGCCATAAAGCGCTGCAGCCAGGTAACCTTTTCCGCTTCCTTCAGCTTGTTATGGCCGTACTTTTCCAGACGCTGCGCTGCTTCCTGGGAACTCAAGCCGTTTTCGGTCGTTCCCAACTGCTCCAGCACAGATTCCTGGGATAAACTGTACTCTCTGTCCATTACAAATCTCCTTTATAAATAATACAAAAACTCATACGCAAACTCGCGCATGAGTCTCATTCCTTAGAAGCTCTCCGGGCAAACTTTGCCGTTTTGACGAAGAGACTTAGCACGAAAGGTGCCGAATTACTCCCCCAATATATTCCCCTATATTTTAGAGGAGAATACATTCTTTGTCAAGAAATTTATCGTTTTTGTTTGTAAATAATCTATGGCGGTTGCTTTCGCAGCCGCCATAATTCTACGATCCGTTATTTGCCGAGGAAAACTCCCGAGGACTAATGCCATATTCCGACTTAAATGCCCTATAAAAGCTGGTATAGTCAGAAAATCCGCAATTGCGGCAAACCTGCCCCGCTGCTTCTCCGGACACCAACTGCTGCCGGGCCAGCATCAGCCGGCGAAGCATAATATACCGGTAAACGCTGACGCCCACCTCCCTGGAAAATGCGTGGGATAAGTGATATTTACTGATAAACAGCTTACCGGCAATGCCTTCCAGCGAAAGCTCCTCGCTTAAGTTCTCGCCAATATAGTGCATCGTCTCCTGCACCAGTGGGGAAAGCTGCTCTGTTTCCTGCTTGCTCTCGCCGCCCCGGGCAAGGCGGTTTAGCTGCACCATCAGCTGCAAGAAAATTCCCATAGCGCTGACATCACTGCCAAAATCCTTGCTGTAACACTCTCTGACAAGCTCGCCCATCCTGGCGGAGATCGTTGCCCGCTCACCGCCACCGGTACGGATCACGTGGCTGTGGTTTGGAACATTGGTGTCAAAGCAGCGATTCATCCGGATCTGTGGTGTAGACAGTCCTTCCAGAAAAGCCTTGTTGATCCACAAAACAAACCGCTCACACATAGGATGCTCCGGGTCCGGCATCGGCCTATGCAATTCCATAGGATTGATGAAAAGAAGATCGCCGGGAGTCAGGCGAATGATGCGGCCTTCCACCCAATAAGCCAGTTCCCCGCCAATCAAAAAGTACACCTCGTAAAAGTCGTGGTGGTGCACCTCAATATTGCCGGAGCGCGGCTCCCGGTAGTGAAAAATCTCAAAGTTTTCCCGCTGCATAACCTGCCGGGGATCAAAATTTTGTGAGCGTTCACGCATATACCTCACCTCACTAAAAGTATATAGCAACTTTAACAATATTTCAAGCAAATAATACAATTTATATTGCATTTATTTGTGATAAACTAAAATTACCATTTATTCGTAAAAAATAATACGGAGGGATAGCATATGCCAATGCAAATGGGTTTCCGCTGGTACGGCGAAGGAAACGATAACATCAAGCTCAGCGACATTAAGCAGATCCCCGGTGTAACCAGTATTGTCTGGGCCCTGCACCACAAAATGCCCGGCGAAGTTTGGGAGGAATCCGAGATCGCCGAGGTACAAGCCCAATGTAAAAAGTACGGCTTCAACATCGATGTTGTGGAGTCCGTCAATGTCCACGATGACATCAAGATCGGTCTTCCCACCCGGGATCAATACATCGAAAATTACAAGATCACCATGCGTAATCTTGCCAAATTCGGTGTTAAAGTTATTTGCTATAACTTTATGCCCATCTTTGACTGGACTCGTTCCAATCTGTTCCACGAGGTAGGCGACGGCTCTACTGCCCTATTCTATGAAAAGGGTATGATCCAGGACGACTACAATGCTATGGCAAAATACATACTGGACTTTACCGAAAAGTATAATATGTCCTTTCCCGGCTGGGAGCCGGAAAGAATGGCAAAGCTGGACGAGCTGTTTAAGGCCTATAAGGATATTGACCACGAAAAGCTTTGGGCGAACCTGAAGTACTTCCTGGAGGCATTGATGCCCACCTGTGAAGAGACCGGCATCAAAATGGCCATCCATATGGACGATCCTCCCTGGGACATCTTCGGTCTGCCCCGCCTGCTCATCAACGAGGAGAACATTGACCGTTTCCTGAAAATGGTCGACCACCCCTGCAACTGTCTGACCCTTTGCTCCGGCTCTTTGAATGCAGATCCCAACAACAATGTGGCAAGCATTGTCCGCAAATATTGCGATCGCATTGCATTTGCCCATATCCGCAACGTTAAACACTTCCCCAACGGCGACTTCTCCGAAGCAAGCCACCGGGATTGTGATGGCGATACCGGCATTTTGGATATTTTAAAGGCCTACCACGATTGCGGCTATGAAGGCTATATCCGTCCGGATCACGGCCGTCATTTGTGGGGCGAAGGCCCCGGCACTGTCCGCCCCGGCTACGGTTTATACGACCGGGCATTGGGCATTATGTATATGATGGGCGTCTGGGATATGCTGGACAAATTAAACGGTAAATAATTGGAGGTATTGTTATGAAAAATCTTCCCTTGAATGTTGATTACACCGGTAAAGTTGTTGTTGTTACCGGCGCCGGCGGCTTGATCTGCGGCGCTATGGCCAGCGCTTTTGCCCGCTCCGGCGCAAAGGTTGCTTGCCTGGACTTAAACGAAGATGCTGTCAAGAAGCTGGCAGGCGAGCTAAAGGCCGAAGGCTGCATTGCCGAGGGCTACAAGACAAATGTCCTGGAGCCGGAAGCTTTGGAGCAGGTTCACCAGGCTGTTCTGCGGGATCTGGGTCCCTGCGACATTCTGGTCAACGGCGCAGGCGGTAATAATCCCCGGGCAACCACCGACAACGAGTACCAGCACGAGGCCAAGGAAAGTGGCAAGAGCTTCTTCGATCTGGACCCTGCCGGTGTTGACTTTGTGTTTAAGCTGAACTTCCAGGGCACCTTGCTGCCCACCCAGGCATTTGCAAAGGATATGGTCGCCAAGAAAAAAGGTGTGATTCTGAACATTTCCTCTATGAATGCCTACACGCCTCTAACCAAAATTCCTGCATACTCCGCTGCAAAGGCAGGCATTTCCAACTTCACCCAGTGGCTGGCGACCCACTTTGCAGGCACCGGCATCCGCTGCAACGCCATTGCTCCCGGCTTCCTGGTTTCTGCACAAAACAAGGCACTGCTGTTTAACGAAGACGGCACACCCACTGCCCGCAGCGCAAAGATCCTCAACGGCACTCCTACTGCCCGCTTTGTGGATGCTGATGAACTAATTGGCGCTACATTGTTCCTTTGTGATGACAAGTCCGCATCTGCCATTACCGGTGTCGTTCTGCCGGTAGACGCAGGCTTCGCCGCCTATTCCGGCGTGTAAGGAGATAAGAAATGGCTAAAATTGTTACTTTTGGTGAGCTGATGCTCCGTTTGCAGCCCTATAACTATGAGCGCTTTGTTCAGTGCGACCATGTGGAGTTCACCTTCGGCGGTGGCGAAGCCAATGTGGCCGTTTCCCTGGCAAACTACGGTATGGATGCCGCCTTTGTTACCAAGCTGCCCAGCCACGCAATCGGCCAGGCCGCTGTCAATTCCCTGCGCCGTTACGGTGTGGACACCACCAAGATCGTCCGCGGCGGTGATCGTGTTGGTATCTACTTTAACGAAAAGGGCGCTTCCCAGCGGGGCAGCGTTTGCATCTATGACCGGGCAAATTCCGCAATTGCCCTCTCCTGCCCCGAAGATTTTAATTGGGATGAGATCTTTGAGGGCGCACAGTGGTTCCATTTCACCGGTATCACCCCCGCATTGGGCGTCAATATGGTTGAAATTTGTAAGCAGGCCTGCAAGGCTGCAAAGGCCCGGGGCATCAAGATCTCCTGCGACCTGAACTATCGTGGCAAGCTTTGGACCCGCGCCGAAGCCCGTGAAGCTATGACCGAGCTGTGCCAGTATGTGGATGTGTGCATTTCCAACGAAGAAGATGCAAAGGACGTATTCGGCATTGAGGCCGAAGCAACCGACATCTACGCCGGCGAACTGAATCACGAGGGTTACAAGTGCGTTGCAAAGCAGCTGGCTGACAAGTTTGGCTTTGAAATGGTTGCTATCACTCTCCGGGAAAGCCACAGCGCTTTCGATAACGGCTGGAGCGCAATGCTGTACAATGTGGCAAAGAACGAGTACTGCTTCTCCAAGAAGTATAACCTGCACATCATTGACCGTGTTGGCGGCGGTGATTCCTTCGGCGGTGGCCTGATCTACTCCGTGCTTTCCGGTAAGGACACCCAGGCTGCAGTGGAATTTGCTGTTGCAGCTTCCGCGCTGAAGCACTCTGTAGAAGGCGACTACAATATGGTTACCGTCGCAGAGGTAGAAAAACTGGCTGGCGGCGACGGCTCCGGCAGAATCCAGAGATAAAGTCAAATACAGAAAAAGAGGTAGACACAAATGTGTCTACCTCTTTTTATTGCCATCGATAGGAAGCAAGTTCGCCTGTATTTTCTTTCCCTTTCAGTTTACCATCCTCGTCAAAAACATATTGATAAATCACGCTGGTTCCCCGAATGATACACCAAGTACCGCTTGGTACCGTAATCATCTCTGCCTGTGTCAAGCTCTGCAAGCGCCAAATCAATTCGCCGCTTTCAGTGACCTCCAGTTTATCTGCGATAGCGCCGGGTACGGAGTAAAAAGTCTGCAACTCCCCTGTTTCTATGTCACAGCGCAACAGTATTGCAGTATAGTGACCGCGGATATGCTCTATCAGTTCCTTTTCGGAAACCTTATCCTCTCGCTTCCACAGCGCTTTTATGTCTTCGTCCAGAGCAAAATTGGGACGCCCAAATTCATCCTCACCTTCAGTTGTAAGCATCGTATAGGCAGAAATATAGCGATAATTATCACTCTCGACAATATCTTGAATTGTTTGAATCTGATCTGTTATCTGATATTCTGTGCCTGTTAGCAGGTTGCCATCTGGGTCCATCACAACCGTTTTGGTTTGTGTTGCGTCGATCGCAAAAGTCAAAATATATCGATTCCCAATCTGAAATACTTTTGGTATTTTATTCTCTGCTATATTCTCCTTATATGATAACAGCTGACCATCCAAATCATACCGCCACACAAGCACATACGGTGTTGCGCTACCATAATCCGGATCCGGTTTGTGATCGTAATTGATAATGGTGAAGGTCTCATCTTTATTGTCAAAAATCCAGGTACCCCATCCCTGACCGATTCCTCCGTGTCCTTGTCCTGTACCTCCTGAAAGACCTATCCATTCTGATTCTACAATTAAATTATTCCAAAGAATCTGTCCATCCTTATCCAAACAAGCAATTCGATTATGATTGATCTCAACCTCTGCTTTGCCAGATTCAATCATAAAAATATTTTTACCGAGCACAATTGTAGCATCGCCGACAGGCGCTATGGTCCGTGGATCAATCGGCACCGCACTTTCCCAGCAAAGGATGTCATTTTCATATTTAAAAAGTGCTCTATTTCCAGTTTGGGAATAGCCGGTCTTAACATTATAATCATCGATTTTATCTGCATAATACCAAATACCCTGTTGATAACCGCCTACACCAAAGTCCCTGACTTCCCCGTCGATAATAAGTCTAGCCAGTTCACCGTTTCGCCAGCTTGCCCACAGCATCTGCAATTTTTCCGGATCATCCATCTCCAGGACGATCTCATATCCGGGCACAGCCTGGCTGATACTCCGCCTTATCACTTCCTCCGTTTTCTCATAGGTAAAGGATTCGGTTTTGATATCCCGATAAACAGCGCGCACATCCTCGCGGCTTAAGCCCTCCGTAGACAGGCCGTTATCTGTAAAGAAGTTCTTTGCTTGTGCATAGGTAATAGCATCGACTGTCACCACACCGCCCGCAAGGAGCACCACAGCAAGGATGGCAGCGATCAATCTTTTAAAAACATTCGATTGTTTAGGCTGCACATCCGCATACTTTTCCACTAAAGTATCATCCAATTCCTGCATAGCCAAGTAAATGTCTGTGCCTTTCATAGATCAAATCCCTCCTTTTCCAAATGCACTTTTAATTGCTTTCGAATCCGAAACAGCATAGAGGTAATTTTACTTGCGGAAAATCCGGATTGCCGGCTGATCTCGTCAATGCTATCGCCATAAAAATACCGGCGTGTAAACACCATCTGTGTATTTGTTGGAAGCTTTTTAACAAACCCATTGATGCTGGCTCCCAAACGTTTTACTTCTAATGTGGAAACAACATCCCGACCATCAGAGACACATTCCTCTAATTCCTTAGTCAACTCCACCATATTTCCACGCCGCTTTTGCGTATTCAACCTTTCCCACTTCTTATAAGACAGTGATCGGATAACTTTAGCCAGCCAGGCGAAGAAATGCCTTGGACGCGTTGGGGGAATGGAATTCCAAGCATAAAAGTATGTATCGTTACAGCACTCCTCCGTATCGCAGGGATCTTCTGTGATATTTTGGGATAATACACGTAGCCTTCTGCCGTATTTTCTATCGGTTTCGTGAATTGCGGACTCATCGCGGCTAAAATATAGGTCCAAAATAGCTGTATCTTCCATAACGCATCCTCCTCTTTCTAACACAAAAGGCCTTTCACCCCAATAGGTCGATTTTTTTAAGATATGTTGCATTCTATTTTAAGAAAACGCATCACAAACATTAATAAAGTATAAAAAGAGGCCTCACTACCGAAGTAGTGAGGCCATGTGTTCGCGTTACCTATTTTCCCAGGCAGTCGCCCGCCAAGTATCGTCGGCGTATATGTGCTTAACTTCTGTGTTCGGGATGGGAACAGGTGGACCCACATAACAATCAACACGAACTATATCTGCTCCAGCTTTCGCTGTAACATTCCTTTTGGTGACCCGTACCGGATTCGAACCGATGTTAACGGCGTGAGAGGCCGCTGTCTTAACCACTTGACCAACGGGCCATGGTGCACCTTCAGGGACTCGAACCCGGGACCCACTGATTAAGAGTCAGTTGCTCTACCAA
>JAZLAB010000095.1:0-5988 GCA_045612985.1 Faecousia sp. | reverse complement strand
CGCCGTTTTGGTTCACCGCAGCTGTCGCGGAGACCATGACCTCCGGCAGCGTAGTGCCGATGGAAACCACGGTAGCGCCAATGATGATCTCCGGCACACGGAACCGCTTTGCGATACCCGTTGCACTGTCAACAAACCAGTCGCCGCCTTTGATAAGCAGTATCAGGCCCGCGGCAAACAAAGCCAGGGAACCGACCAAAGAATCGGTCAGGCCATTATACCAGGAAAAGAACGCGTCTAACATAAAATCGATACTCCTTTGTTTTTTGGCTGCCCATACATATCCGGACAGAAATCATAGCACGATATAGTTTATCACAGATTTTTTCCGTATGTCAATAGTGCCGATAAAATGCCGTCCTATTTCTTCCAAAGCCAGCAAATTGTTCTTAAAAAAGTCTTGAAAGATTTGGGAATTTGGCGTATACTATAGTTTGTAGGTTTTTGGCTTTTTCCGCGCTTAGGAGGATATATGAAACAGCTCAGTCTTTTGGTCTGGATCACACAGCTGGGACTTTCCATTGCTGTGCCTTTTGCCTGTTTTATTCTGCTGGCGCTGTGGCTGCAAACACAGTTTGGCTGGGGCAGCTGGACTTTATGGGTCGGCATCGTTCTCGGGCTGATCACCGCGGCAGACAGCTTTCGCATCGCTATGAAGGCTATGCAAAAAGCCGCGCCGAAGGATAACGAACCCCCTGCCGTTTCCTTTAACGACCACGACTAATCCGGGAGGAATGTATGGATTCACGAAAACTCATTTTGAAACAAACCCTCCTGGTGCTGGCGGGACAGGCCCTGTGTGTTGCCGTCATGGTCGGCATCTTCGCACTGCTGGGCAAGCTCGACATTTCCGTTATTTTAGGTGGCCTTGCGGGCGGATTGGTTGCCACCGCAAACTTTCTGGTCATGTCACTGCTGGCAGACCGGGCCGCAGATAAGGCACAACAGCAGGATGTAGCCGGGGGACAAAAGCTGATTCACCTTTCCTACCTCGGTCGAATGATCGGTATACTGGTGGTTTTGGTGCTGTGCGCCAAAAGCGGTTACTTTCACATTCTGGCGCTGGTGCTTCCGCTGGCCTTTACCCGTCCGGTGCTGACTGTTGCGGAGTTTTTCAGAAAGAAAGGTGAAGTCAAGTCATGAATATGAGCGTTGACGGTGCGTTTATTTATTTCACCATCCCCATTTTCGGTGGGATCAATATTACCCAGACGACAGTTTCGTTCCTGATCGTGACCATTATTCTGTGCTGGGCCAGCGTATACCTGGGCAAAAATCTGAAAAAGCGGCCCGACGGTAAGCAGGTGTTGGTGGAAAAGGGCGTGATGATGCTGCGGAATATGGTGGTCGAATCCATGGGCGAGCATAATGCCCACTGGACTCCCTTCATCGGGACGATCTTCCTCAGTTCCATCTTCGGCTCTTTCATCGGCCTGACCGGCTTTCTCCGTTCCGCCACAGCGGATCTGAGCTGCACCATTGTTTGGGCCTTGATGGTCACCGCCATCATCTGGTACAACAACATAAAGAACAACGGCTTCCTTGGCTGGCTGAAAGGCTTCACAGAGCCCATTGTGGTGATGACTCCCATGAACATCATTTCGGAAATTGCGCAGCCGGTTTCCATGGCCTTCCGTCACTTCGGTAATGTTGCCGGCGGCGGTGTGATTACCGCATTGATCTACACCTCACTAAGTCTGGCATCCACGGCGCTTTTGAACTTGATCGCCGCCAGCGGCTGGCTAGTCAGCGTGCTTCTGCTGGGTGTCGCAGCGGGACTTATGATACTGTGGAAGAAACAGGGCAAAAAAGTCGCCCTGGTCTTCGGGATCATTTCCGGTATTTTTGGTCTTTTTGGCCTGCTGCAAGCTGCTGAGATACTGTCCGGCGTTCCCATTCTGGCTCTAGGATTGCCCGCATTACTGAGCTGTTATTTTGACCTGTTCTCCGGATTTGTCCAGGCATATGTCTTCACCTTGCTGACTATGGTCTACATCTCCGCCTCCCTGCCCGCTCCCGAAGAAAAGCCCCGGCAGGACTGATTTTCGTCATCCGTATTTTTTATCATACAGAACACAATTAGGAGGAAATTATTATGGAATTAGCAGAAGCTATTGCAATCGCAGGTAAGGCTTTGGGTGCCGGTCTGTGTATGGGTATCGGTGCAATTGGCCCCGGTGTCGGTGAAGGTAACGCTGTTGGCAAGGCTCTGGAGGGTATGGCCCGTCAGCCTGAGGCTGCCGGCACTTTGCGCTCCACTATGATCATGGGCTGCGCTATCGCTGAGACCACTGGTATCTACTCTTTGATCATCGCTTTTTTGATTCTTTTCCTGCTGTAAGCCCCTTTCCATCCCATTAGAAAGGAGCAACGCAAATGTTTGAATCATTTTTGGGAGTCAATCCCTGGACTGCGCTGTTCATTCTGCTCAATACGCTGATCATCTTTTTCGTTGCCCGGAAATATCTGTTTGACCCAGTGATGACGATCATTCAGAATCGCCAGCAGGAGATCGACGATATGTACGACTGTGCCGGAAAAGCGCAGAAAGAGGCTCAGGCGCTGGAGGCAGAATATCAGGAAAAGCTTTCCGCCGCCGCAGAGACCAGCGAGCGCATTGTAAAAGAAGCGGTCGCCCGGGGTCAGAGCCGTGAGGAGCAGATCATCCGCCAGGCAAATGAGGAGGCTTCCGCCATTTTGGAAAAGGCCTCCAAGGATATCGCCCAGGAAAAGAAAAAGGCTATCAACGATGCCAAGGATGAAATTTCCGGTTTGGCTCTGGCTATCGCCGAAAAGGTGGTCGGTCGGGAGCTGAATCAGGCCGATCAATCTCAGCTAGTGGACGCGTTCATCGACGAATTGGGTGATCAAGTATGATCGGCGCAGGAAGTGTTTACGGCGAGGCGTTGTATGACCTGGCAAAAGCAGAATCCCTCGCGCAGCCCATTTTAGAAGAGCTTACCGCCCTTGATGGCAGCTTTCAGCAGGAACCGGCGTTTTTGCGGCTTCTAAATACCCCCACCCTCAGCAAGCAGGAGCGGTGCCAGATCCTGGACGATAGTTTCCGGGGTAAAGTGCATCCTTATATTCTGAACTTTCTGAAGATCTTGACAGAAAAAGGCTACATCCGGCACTTCTGCGACTGCGTCAGCACATTCCGGGAGCATTACAACCAGGATAACGGCATTTTGCCTGTGACCGCGGTGACTGCTGTGAGCCTTTCTCAGGATCAGACCGACCGGCTTACGCAGAAGCTGGCATCCCTCACCGACAAGACCATTCATCTTACAAACCGGGTAGATCCCGGTGTCTTGGGCGGTATTCGCCTGGATTACAGCGGAAAACGGTTGGACGACACGGTGGAGCACCGCCTGGCATCCATCCGGGATATGCTGGAAAATACCATACTTTGAGGTTGAAAGTAGGTAGACTATGGAATTAAGACCCGAAGAGATCACGAAGATCATTCGTGAAAGAATTAAAAATTACGAAAACCGTATGGAAGCCAGCGAGACCGGTGTGGTCATCCTGGTGGGCGACGGTATCGCAAAGGTATCCGGTCTAGATCTGTGCATGGCAGGCGAACTTGTGGAATTCACAAACGGTTCTTTCGGCATGGCACAGAATTTGGAAGAGGATACAGTTTCTGTCGTTATTTTGGGTACTGATAATGGTATTAAGGAAGGTGACGTTGTTAAACGTACCGGACATGTTGTTTCCGTACCTGTGGGAGAGGCGCTAATTGGACGTGTTGTGAATGCGCTTGGTGAGCCGATTGACGGTAAAGGCCCGGTTTCTGCAGATGAATATCAGCCTATTGAAAAGCCTGCACCTGGCATCATTGCAAGAGAGAGTGTTAACAAGCCTTTGCAGACCGGCATTAAGGCAATTGACTCTATGATTCCCATTGGCAGAGGTCAGCGTGAGCTGATCATTGGTGATCGACAGACCGGCAAGACTACCATTGCTACTGATACGATCCTGAACCAAAAGGGCAAGAATGTCATATGTATTTATGTAGCGATTGGTCAAAAGCGTTCTACAGTTGCGCAGATCGTTGAAGATCTTACGGTCGGTGGCGCTATGGATTACACCATTGTCGTTTCTGCTACAGCTTCAGAATTAGCACCTATGCAGTATATTGCGCCGTATTCGGGTTGTACCATGGGTGAATATTTCATGGACCAGGGTAAGGATGTCTTGGTGATCTATGATGATTTAAGTAAGCATGCAGTTGCTTACCGCGCCATTTCTCTGTTGATTCGCAGACCTCCCGGACGTGAGGCATATCCCGGCGATGTTTTTTATCTTCACAGTCGTTTGCTGGAACGTGCTGCGCATATGTCTGAAGAAAATGGCGGTGGCAGTCTGACAGCTCTGCCCATTATCGAGACTCAAGCTGGTGACGTTTCCGCATACATTCCGACTAATGTTATTTCCATTACGGACGGACAAATCTTCCTGGAGTCTGAATTGTTTAATTCCGGCGTTATGCCTGCGGTTAATCCAGGTATTTCTGTTTCTCGTGTGGGTGGCTCTGCGCAAATCAAGGCAATGAAAAAGGTTGCCGGCTCACTGAAGTTACTGTATTCTCAGTACCGTGAATTGCAGAGTTTCGCTCAGTTCGGCTCTGATTTGGATGCTGATACCAAAGCACGTCTTGCGTTAGGCGAGCGTATTGTTGAGGTGTTGAAGCAGAAAAACAAAGCGCCTGTTGAGGTCGCGCATCAGGTTTGTATTATATATGCTGTTGTAAACGGTTATTTAAATAATATTCGGGTTTCTGATATTCCTGAATTTGAGTTGCGTATGCGCGAATTCCTGGATACACGGTATCCTGAAATCACGGACACTATTCGTAGTACCGGAAAACTGGAACAGCAGACAGAGGATGCCCTGAAGACTGCTTTGACTGATCTGCTTTCAGAATTCCAGAGCGGAAACTAAGGAGGTCGAGATATGGCCGGCGTTTCCACAAAGGAAATTAAAAATCGTATCCGTAGCATGGAGAGTACTCGGCAGATTACAAAGGCTATGGAAATGGTTGCAGCCTCTAAATTGCGCAAAGCGCAGGAACAGGTGTTATCTTCCAGGCCTTATTTTGAGATGCTGTATTCTACAATGAATGATATTGTGGATTCTACTAGAGACTTTTCTTCTCCTTATTTGGGCAGGAGAGATGGTAATAAGGCGCTTCATATTGTCATTGCCGGTGACAGAGGTCTTGCAGGTGGCTATAATAGCAACGTTTTAAAACTGGCTATGTCCGAAATGCAGGATCAAGATGTTACAACGTTGCCGATCGGAAAGAAGGCCTCGGAATTTTTAAAGTATAAAGAAATTGCTATGCTGGATATGAATTATTCGGATGCAGCTTCTGTTACGTTGGGTGATTGTTTTAGTATTGCCAAAACGATTTGCAAACGCTTCCGAGAAGGTTCTTATGACCGTGTGTACTTGAGTTATACAAATTTTGTCACCGTGTTATCCCAGGAGCCAGCATGCATACGGCTTCTTCCGCTGCTTCGCACAAAGACCAACCGTGAAGGTGATATGCAGAGCGATGTTGTGTATGAGCCTGATGAAACTACAGTATTTGATGCAATTGTGCCGGAGTATTTAGGTGGTGTTCTTTATGGTGCACTCTGTGAAAGTCGTGCATCTGAGCAAGCAGCCCGTCGTACAGCGATGGATTCCGCCACAAAGAATGCGGATGAAATGATTGATGATTTGAGCTTGCGGTTTAACCGGGCAAGACAAGCAGCAATCACACAGGAAATTACAGAGATCGTTGCAGGATCTCAATGAGGAGTTGAATTCGATGAAGAAAAATACAGGTTCAGTTTCCCAAATTATGGGACCTGTTCTTGACATTCGTTTCCAGGAAGGCGAACTGCCGGAACTTTTGAATGCCATTGAAATTCAAAATGGAGAGGTTACCGTTGTAGCTGAGGTTGCGCAGCATATTGGCGATAATGTGGTTCGCTG
>JAZLAB010000094.1:0-2691 GCA_045612985.1 Faecousia sp. | reverse complement strand
ACAGGGCTACGACCCGTCTTCCCCAGACCGGAACGATCCCCCTCCACAAAGCCCCGAAAGCGCCGGATTTCCACCACAAATGCACCATTTGCGGACGGACGGATGTTACCAATCCAGAACTGGAGTTTCGGTACTGCTCCCGGTGTAACGGCTATTTCTGCTATTGTGAGGACCACATCTCCAACCACACCCACATTCAATAATACGCATAAAACGCCCAGTGTCGAAAGACACCGGGCGTTCTTGTTGCTATGTGTGATTTCCGTCCTCTTTACCGACTTTTTACAGATTGTTTATATTTTGTCCGTTGCCGCAGAAATATAGTTGCGATATAATAAAATAAGAAAGATGTCAAAAACTGCGTTAATAAGGAGGCGTTAGGATGAAATTGACCATCGACGAGATTCGCTGTATTCCTTCCTGCGACGAATCTCTGCTTCAAATCATCAAACGGATAGGTTTGGATAAAGAAAAACTGTCTGAACGCCCTCTGGCAGCAAAAATTGCCGGAGAAGTATTTAACTTGAATTATATCCCGGTCCGGAAGACAGATAACGGTGTCGACAGGCCGTCTATGCGTACAGCCATGGCAGCATCCAATGGGATCGTACGGCTGCTCCGATTTGGCGACCCTGCCGGAAAAGAAGTGTATACCCGCACTGCGCAGTTTGTGATGTTTCTTGCGTTATCTCAACTTTATCCCAAAGCCAGAGCAACGATGAACTGCACATTGGGACCGGCCTTGTATATCCAGGTAGAAAACGAGCCGGATTTTTCTGCGGATCGTCTGAAAAAACAGGTCCAAGAAATTGTGTAGCAGGATATCCCCTTAATTCGCAAAAGGATCACAAAGGAGGATGCGATCAGAAGCTTTGCATTGCAGGAGCGAGTGGATCAGACACGACTGCTGCAATGGAGAGCGGCCCCACATTTCGACATCTATTCCCACTGTGGTTTTTCCGATTATTATTATGGCGAATTAGCGCCCTCTACCGGGTATCTGCAAGTATGGGATATTCTGCCGATGAATGGCGGATTCCTATTTGTTTTTCCGGATGAACTGAACGCTGACAAGGTTGGAAAGTACCAGGATATGCCCAATTTCTTTTCTGTTTTTGCCGAAGGAGAGCGATGGGGGCAGCTGATGCAATGCAAAACTGTTGCAGACCTGAATGAGATGATCTTGTCGGGAAAGATCCGTGAACTGATCCGGGTCAATGAAGCCCTTCACGAAAAACGCTATAGCCAAATCGCAGATATGGTTTGTGGGCGCAAATGCAAAGCGGTCATGCTGGCAGGTCCAAGCTCTTCCGGCAAAACGACCTCTGCCAACCGTCTTGCTACGCAGCTTCGTGTGCACGGTATGAAGCCGATCCTGATGAGTCTGGACGATTACTACATAGATCGGGATAAATGTCCTGTCGGTCCGGACGGAAAGTTGGATCTGGAGCATATAAACGCCATTGATACACAACTATTTGGCACGCATCTGCAAAAACTGCTTGCCGGCGAAACAGTACAGCTCCCCTGCTTTAATTTCAAGACCGGAAAGCGAGAATGGCCGGAACATTACCTTCACTTGGATGCAGATTCCGTGGTCATCGTGGAAGGCTTACACGCTCTGAACCCTGCTTTGCTGCCGAAGACACTGGCAAAGGAATTGGTGTTCCGCCTGTATGTCAGCCCGCTGCTGCCGCTCAACCTGGATGACCACAACCGCATTCCCACATCCTATCTTCGCCTTTTGCGCCGCTGCGTCCGGGATTATGAGACACGGGGAGCCTCTATCCAGCAGACCCTTTCTATGTGGGACAGCGTCCGCAATGGCGAGAAAAAATGGATCTTCCCCTACCAAGAAAACGCAGATGTGATCTTCAACAGCTCTACATTATATGAACTAGCCGTTTTAAAGAAACACATTTACCCACTTCTTGTTGCAATCGGTCCGGAAGAAGCTTGCTATGAGCAGGTTCGCGCAATGGTCAAAATCCTCAATTATGTGATTGAAACGAATGTTGACGATGAGATCCCTCCGACCAGTCTTGTTCGGGAATTTGTCGGTGGAAATACATTCTATAACCAATGATAAAACAGCAAGTGCCACTTGGACGCAAATCGATTGGAGGTATAACTATGAAAATACAGTTTATCGGTGCGACACACGAAGTAACAGGAAGCTGTACATTGCTGGAGGTTTGCGGAAAGAAATATCTGGTAGACTGCGGTATGGAACAAGGGATCGACGTGTTTGACAATGTCCCCATTCCAGTACCGGCAGACACCATCGAAGCTGTTTTTCTGACGCACGCCCATATAGATCATTCCGGTATGCTGCCAAAGCTCTACAAGGATGGCTTCCGGTGAAGCATTTACGCAACAACTGCAACCTGTGATCTGTGCAACATTATGCTCCGGGATTCTGCCCACATTCAATAACACAAAAACCCGGTGTCTTTCGTCTTTCGACACCGGGCGTTCTCTATTGTTGCCGTCCTCTGTGATACCCGGCTGCCGAAAAATTGGGGCAAGGGAATTGCTCCCTTGCCCCCATTGTAATTGCTCATTTGCCGGTGGAACACACAGAACAACCATGCTGCGATGCCGCACACACGCCCAATGAACCCTTTTTATGCTATACTGTAAGTGCGGGGCAAGACCGAGGGACGGTTTGTCGCATAAGCACGCCAAATA
>JAZLAB010000093.1:0-20941 GCA_045612985.1 Faecousia sp. | reverse complement strand
CTCTACTCCCTTGCGGGCGCATAGTGTTCGTATTATCGAACCTATATCCGTTGATATTTGCTTGTAGATTACTTGACGGCGGTATTTGGGTGCAAAAACTATATGGTATTTGCAATTCCATTTGGTATGTGCTAAACTATTGTTGTCCATTGGGCTAACCTCCATTGATGTTGTTTGTTGCGGTTGGCGAACCTGCTACAACTCTATCATTGGAGGTTTTCTTTTTCTACCCATAAGTAGAACTCTTTTTAGTCCACCCGCATAGCGGGTGGTTGCCTTTCTAACGAATGCAAATCAGCCACCGGGTTTTCGGTGGCTGATTTTTTGCGCAGAAAAAGCGGGCAAAAGCATGCCCGCTTTTTTTATTTCTTTTTCAGGAAATCCTTGATCTCCGAAACGAACTCATTGACATTCTGGAAGCGACGGTAAACAGATGCAAAACGGATGTAGGCGACCTCGTCAAGGGGCTTAATGCGCTCCATTACCATTGCGCCGATCTTGTCGGTGCTTACCTCCCGCTCCAGAGAGTTTTGGATGGTCTGTTCGATCTCGGTGGTGATCCGGTCCAGATCGGCGGTCTCTACCTGCCGCTTGTCAAAGGCCCGGACCATACTCTGCATAATTTTATTCCGGTTGAAGGCCTGGCGGGAGCCGTCCCGCTTGACCACGATAATGGGCAAGCTTTCCACCACCTCATAGGTGGTAAACCGGCGCTGGCACTGCAGACATTCCCGGCGGCGACGAATGCTCAAGCCGTCCTCGCTATGGCGGGAGTCTACGACCTTACTTTCCTGGTCTCCGCAAAAAGGGCATTTCATAGAAACTTCCTCCTTGATTTACATAACATTTTCCTTATTATAGCAAAAACCGCTGCTTCTGTCCAGCTTTTTTTCCCTTGCCTTTTCCTTGCCTATCCTGTACAATAAAGAAAACCTTTGGGAGGCCGTTATGAAACAGCGGATTTTATTTATTATTTGGGGCGTCCTCTACGGAATTTGCGCCGGTCTGGGCTTTGTTGCCAACCCCACCGATGCCCAATCGGTGGCGATGACCCTTCTTTCTTTGTGCTTTTTTGTGCCGGGGGCGCTGCTGCTGGCAGATGCCATCTCCCGGAAAAGCAGAAAGCTTCTGCTCACACTTCGCATCATCAGCGTCGTTTCTTTAATCTTGACCATTGTGGTGTTCATTGCTAACCTGGCCTCTGCCGCTGCATCCGAGGCAGTGGGCAACGCCCTTTACTATGCGCTGATTTTGGTCTCCGCCCCGATGGTCAGTATGGGCTATGAGCTTTTGAGCCTGTTTTTGTGGGCCTGTCTGCTGATCTCCACCATCGTTGCGCGGAAAACCATTAAAGATTAAAGGCCGCCAAATCGAAGGTAATACGCACATCATAAACGCTCTGGAAGTTTTCTTTCAGGGCGTTTTCAATTGCCGTTTGAATATCCTGGGTCTTGTTTTCCCATTGCTGGGGCGTTCCCACATCAAAAAACAGGGTGTTCAGCTCCGAACGACGGACCATCCGAAAATCGTGGACGGAAAGCTTTTCGTCCAGACTTTGCAGAGTCTGCCGCACCAGCGATTGCAGGGCATTTAGTTCTTCGTCGTCGGTTACTACCGGGTCATAGTGGATCACCAGATGGGTGTTGTGCTTTTCCAGACAGATCCGTTCCAGCTCATCGATCAGCTCGTGGCACAGCAGCGGGTCTTCCTTTTGGTCCATCTCCACGTGGATGCTGGCAAACCGCTGACCAGGGCCGTAATCGTGGACCATCAGATCGTGGTAACCCAGCACCCGCGCTTCGCTGCTGACCGTTTCCACGATCACCTGCCGAAGCTCCGGGCTGGCCCCTTCGCCCAAAAGCGGACTGATGGTCTCTTTCCCCAGCTGGATGCCACTATAAAGGATAAAGGCCGCCACAGCAAGACCCACATAGCCGTCCACCGGCAGCCGGGTATAGGTTTCCACAATGCCCGCTGTCAGTACTGCCAATGTTGCGATCACATCGTTGCGGCTGTCCACAGAAGAAGCAAGCAACGCTGTGGATGCGATCTTCCTTCCCAAGCGCCGATAGTAAAAGCACAGCCAAAGCTTTCCCACGATCGACAGCACCAGCACCGCCACCATTGGCGCAGAAAGGACCACCGGCGACGGAGACAGGATCTTCTCCACAGAAGATTTGGCCAGCTCAAAGCCAATGATCAAGATCAGCGCCGCCACCGCAAGGCCGGACAGATATTCATACCGGGCGTGGCCGTAAGGATGCTCGCTGTCTGCCGGCTTTTCCGCCAGCTTAAAGCCGATCAGCGTAACAATGGAGCTGGCAGCATCGGTTAAATTGTTCAGGGCGTCTGCCAAAATGGACACCGCGCCGGAAAGAATGCCCACCGTCAGCTTCCCTGCAAAGAGCAAAACATTGCACCCAATACCCACTGCTCCGGAGCGCTTGCCCAGCTTTGCCCGGTGCTTGGTCTCTTGCAGTTGGCCGCTTGCCTTTTCTTCCACGATTTTTCCTCCTTTTGCAAAGGATTTTCCGATTCTACTGCCGGTAGAGAAGCAAATTCTACCCTTGGGGGCGGTAATTTTTCGGTTTCTCTAAATCGGGGGTTAAAAGTTCCCCCAAATGCTGTATAATGAGGATAGCTGCGTTGCAGCCTTTTTTATGCCCAAATTATACCGCAGGACAATGTCCTTGTCCAGCAATTTCTTTATAAGGAGTTTTCTATGGCTTTCAAAATCATCACCGACTCTGGCTGCGATTTCCCTGCAAGTATGTACGAAGAGCTGGGTCTTCATATGGTACCCTTGTCCGTTCTTTACAAGGACCGGACCATTACTGAATATTCCGACGATTTCCTGAAGGAGCTGTACGACGGTATGCGCGCAGAGGAAAGAGCCTCCACCTCCGCCATCAACCCCGAAGGCTGGGCCTGCGCAATGGAGCAGTACCTTTCCCAGGGTTTGGATGTGCTGGTGCTGGCATTCTCCTCCGGACTGAGCACCACTTACCAGTCCGCTGTCATCGCCGCCGAGGAACTGAAGGAAAAATATCCGGACCGGAAGATCCGGGTCGTAGATACCCTCTGCGCCTCCTTGGGTCAAGGTCTGCTGGTTTGGTACGCCGCCAAAAAACAGCAGGAAGGCCTGGATGTGGACCAGGTGGCAGACTGGGCAGAAAACAACAAGCTTAACCTTTGCCACTACTTTACCCCTGACGATCTGATGCACCTGAAACGGGGTGGCCGGGTCAGCGCAGCCACTGCCGTTGCCGGTACGCTGCTGCAGATCAAACCGGTGCTGCATGTGGATAATGAAGGCCACCTGATCAGCATTGGCAAGGCCCGGGGCAGAAAAGCCGCCCTGAAGGCCCTTTGCGATGCAATGGGCGATCTGGCTCTTCCCGGTGAAAACGAGACCGTATTCATCAGCCATGGCGACTGCCTGGAGGATGCCCAGTATCTGGCGGATATGATCAAGGAAAAATACAGCACAAAGGAAGTCTTTATTTCCTACATCGGTGCAGTCATCGGCGCCCACGCAGGCCCCGGCACCATCGCCCTTTTCTTCCTGGGCAACCACAGATAAGAAACCTTTGCGGCACGATCTTTTGGGATCGTGCCGCTGCTTCTTTTATATACTACTTTTGTCAAAATCTACGCCCTCTGGGCATAGATTGATCACTTGTTTTCCCTTTTTATGGGCAAGGACAGCAAATTTATATGCCCCACCCCAAGGAACACGGGCATAACAAACGACCGCATCTGCCTGCTGCAGCATCCAGCGATTTCTTCTGTCGATGGCAAATTGGGGCGGGCCTTTTTCCACAGCCTCCGGGAAGATAGTATCCCCAGGCTCCCAGATTTCGTCTTTTTTCTCCGGCAACCGGGAAAGGACAACGCCAATCTGTATCTGTGGATACCTTTTTCGTGCCTGCTTCAAACAAGCATAGACCATCCGGTCAAATTGCCCTTGATGCCCCACCAAAAACACTTCTGCTCCTTCTTTGATGGCGCTTTCGATAGCATCATAAACGTCGCGTTTCTCCAAATGCCCACAATCCCGGTGTCCAAAAAAGGTACAAACCATACTTTTTCGCCCCTTTCTCTACGATATATCGCAATTATAGCACAGTTCCTTTAAATTTGCGATATATCCCACACGATTTATCGCAAATTTGGGTAAACTTGTTTTGCGATAAATCGT
The DNA here is from genome assembly GCA_045612985.1 of Faecousia sp. Lineage (GTDB taxonomy): Bacteria > Bacillota > Clostridia > Oscillospirales > Oscillospiraceae > Faecousia. Next base: position 16,740 of record JAZLAB010000093.1, on the reverse strand, counting down.
AAAGGGGTGTTGTTTGTGAATACCAAAGAAGCCATTGCCTGCCGAATCCTGCAGATCTGCGACGAACGGAGCATTGCTATCAACCAGTTGGCAAGTATGTCTGGCGTTTCTCCTTCTACCGTTTACAGCATTCTGAACTGGAAAAGCCAAAACCCCGGCGCAGTTACAATCAAGAAGCTGTGCGACGGTCTGGGAATCACTTTAGGCGAGTTTTTCAGCACACCGGAATTTGATGCGCTGGAGCAAGAAATCCAATAAACGACACCCCCGAAGGTAATCTTCGGGGGTGTTTGCTTTCTTCTTTACTGTTCTTCTTCAGCAACCAATGAGAGGGTGATGGCTTTTGTTTCCGGACGCAGACGGGTATACTTTACGCCGGCAGCGTCCAGCATCCGTTTGGAGGCGATGTTGCCGGGTGTACCGTCATACTTGTCGGATAAGTACACCACTTCCTTGATGCCGCTTTGAATGATCGCCTTGGCGCATTCGTTGCAGGGAAACAGCGCCACATACACCCGGCTGCCACGCAGGTCGCGGCCGTTGGCGTTGAGAATTGCGTTCAGCTCCGCGTGGACCACATAGGGGTACTTGGTCTCTGCGCCGTCTCTTGCCCAGGGGAACTCGTCATCGGAGCAGCCCATCGGCATACCGTTGTAGCCTGTGGAAATAATGATGTTTTCCGGGGAGACCACGCAGGCGCCCACTTGGGTGCTGGGGTCCTTGCTCCGGCAGGCGGCCAGCTTGGCTACGCCCATAAAGTATTCGTCCCAGGTAATATAATCGTTGCGTTTCATTTGTAGACCTCCGTAAATATTCTTTTTTGCGGGGGATTAGTCGAACAGATCTTTCAGGGTTTCAAAGAACTTCTTGCGGGTGGGGTTAGACTTGCCGTCCATCGTCTCGTCCAGCTTTTTCAGCAGCTCCCGCTGTTCTTTTGTCAGCTTTGTGGGGGTTTCCACAACCACGGTAAAGCGCTGATTGCCCCGGCGCTTGGGGTTGCCCACCTGGGGAATACCCTTGCCGCTGAGGAAGAACTCCTTGCCGGTCTGGGTGCCTTCAGGAATGTCGAAGGGGATCTTGCCGTCCAGGGTGGGGACCTCGATTTCCGCGCCCAATGCCGCCTGGGTAAAGGTGATGGGCACCCGGCACAGAACATCCATACCGTCTCTTTGGAACACCGGATGGCGCTTGATGGCAACCTCGATCAGCACATCGCCACTGGGTCCACCGTTGGTGCCTGCGCAGCCCTCGCCACGCAGGCGGAAGCTCTGGCCGTGGTTGATGCCGGCCGGCACTTTTGTTTTGACTGTATGGTTTTTACGCACCTTTGCCTTGCCTCGGCATGTGGTACAGGGGTTCTTGATGATTTTGCCCCGACCGCTGCAGGAAGGACAGGTGGAGGTGGACTGGAAGGCCATACCCATCATATTCTGGGTGATGCGGATCTGTCCGGAGCCGCCACACTGGCTGCAGGTTTCGATTTTGCCGTCAGCGCTGCCGCTGCCGCCGCAGCTGCCGCAATCTTCAATACGGTAGTAGCTGACCTGCTTTTCTGCGCCAAAGGCCGCCTCCTCAAAGGTTACCTCGATGCGCACGCCCACATCTTCGCCCCGGCGGGGCGCGTTCCGGCTGCGCCGGGAGCTTCCGCCACCAAAGACCTCGCTGAAGATGTCCCCAAAGCCGCCGAAGCCGCCAAAGCCGCCAAAGCCGCCAAAACCGTCAAAGCCTGCGCCGCCGCCACCGTAGCTGGGGTCAACGCCGGCAAAGCCGAATTGGTCATACTTGGCCCGCTTGTCGCTGTCGGACAAGACCTCATAAGCCTCGCCCAGCTCCTTAAACTTTTCTTCCGCCGCCTTGTCCCCGGGGTTTCTGTCCGGGTGGTACTTCATTGCGCTTTTGCGGTAGGCTTTCTTTATTTCATCGGCGCTGGCGCTTTTATCCACGCCCAACACCTCATAATAATCGCGTTTGTTTTCTGCCATAGGTCTCACCTCAAATTTTCCGGCACAGGTCGGTGCTTTGCGGTGTAATCCTCCATATCAATGCGGATCACCGCCACGATGCTCACCAGTTCATCGTTAAAAGAGAAGTCCTTTCCCGTCTGGGTCTTCATCAAAACGGACATGGCCTTTTTCTTTTCTTCCACATCCTCCACGATGGTGGCTGTGCCCTTTCCCATCAAGCAGGAATAGGCAAGGCCGTACTGGCAGGGCTTTACCCCTGCAAAGGGCTGCAGATCCCAATCCATTTCGAAAAACACCTTGTTGTTTTCCCGGATCATATCCAGCTTCTTTCCCCGGAGGGCGCTGTGCAGATAAAGCACCAGCTTGCCGTCTTCCCAGGTGTGGCCGTAATTCATCGGCACAACATAAGGCTCATTGTTTACCGCCAGGCCCAGGTGCAGAACTTTGCTGCCCTCCAGGATCTGGGCGATCTGTTTTTCGTCGGTGATCTGCCGTTCTCTTTTGGTCATATGTTGCATAATTTCTACCTTTAATAACCTCCAAAAAGGGGCGGTGTTAACCGCCCCTTTGGGGTTTTAGCTTAGTCTACAGTTTCGTAATCTGCGTCTACCACGCCGTCATCGCCGGGCTGTGCGCCTGCGCCGGGCTGGCCCTGGGGATTTGCCTGGGAGTACAGCTTTTCTGCTACGGGGTAGAAGGCCTTCTGCAGCTCATCGGAAGCAGTCTTGATCGCCTCCAGATCTGTGCCCTTGTTGGCTTCCTTCAGCTTTTCGATGGCAGCCAGGATGGGAGCCTTCTCCTCCTCGGTAACCTTATCGCCCAAGTCGTTCAGGGTCTTTTCGGTCTGGTAAACCAGGTGCTCCGCATTGTTGTGGGTATCCACTTCTTCCTTGCGGGCCTTGTCTTCTGCGGCAAACTGCTCGGCTTCCTTAACCGCCTTGTCGATGTCTTCCTGGCTCAGGTTGGTGGAAGCGGTGATGGTGATGTTCTGCTCCTTGCCGGTACCCAGGTCCTTGGCGCTGACCTTTACGATGCCGTTGGCATCGATGTCAAAGGTAACCTCGATCTGGGGAACGCCCCGGGGTGCGGGAGCAATGCCGGACAGCTGGAAGTTGCCCAAAGTCTTATTGTAACCCGCCATTTCACGCTCACCCTGGAGCACGTGGACATCCACAGAGGGCTGATTGTCCGCAGCAGTGGAGAAGATCTGGCTCTTGCGGGTGGGGATGGTTGTGTTCCGGTCGATCAGTCGGGTGAACACACCGCCCATAGTCTCAATGCCCAAAGACAGGGGAGTAACGTCCAGCAGAACAACGTCCTTGACGTCGCCGGTGAGCACGCCGCCCTGGATGGCTGCGCCAAGGGCAACACACTCGTCGGGGTTGATGCCCTTAAAGCCTTCCTTGCCGGTGATGCCCTTAACTGCTTCCTGAACAGCAGGAATACGGGTAGAGCCGCCAACCAGCAGCACCTTGTGCAGATCGGAAGCCTGCAGGCCTGCGTCGCTCATTGCCTGGCGGACAGGCTTCAAGGTACGCTCTACCAGGTCGGCAGTCAGCTCGTCAAACTTTGCCCGGGAAAGGGTAACATCCAGGTGCTTGGGGCCGGTAGCGTCAGCGGTGATATAGGGCAGGTTGACCGCAGTGGTGGTCATACCGGACAGCTCGATCTTTGCCTTTTCTGCGGCTTCCTTCAACCGCTGCATAGCAACCTTGTCGTTTTTCAGGTCGATGCCCTCTGCCTTCTTGAACTCGGCAACCAGGTAGTCCATCACTCTCTGGTCGAAGTCGTCGCCGCCCAGGCGGGTGTCGCCGGCGGTAGCCAGAACTTCCACGATGCCGTCGCCGATCTCCAGAATGGAGACGTCGAAGGTACCGCCGCCCAGGTCATAGACCATGATCTTCTGGTCGCTGTCCTTGTCCAGGCCGTAAGCCAACGCAGCTGCGGTGGGCTCGTTGATGATGCGCTTGACATCCAGACCGGCGATCTTGCCTGCGTCCTTGGTTGCCTGGCGCTGTGCGTCAGAGAAGTAAGCGGGGACAGTGATGACTGCCTCGGTAACGCTCTGGCCCAGATAGCTTTCTGCATCCGCCTTCAGCTTCTGCAGCACCATTGCGCTGATCTCCTGGGGGGTGTAGCCCTTGCCGTCAATATTCACATGGTAGTTCTCGCCCATATGGCGCTTGATGGAAGCGACGGTGCGGTCGGCGTTGGTAACTGCCTGGCGCTTTGCCACCTGGCCTACCATACGCTCACCGGTCTTAGAAAATGCAACCACAGAAGGTGTGGTGCGGCCGCCCTCTGCGTTGGCGATCACGACGGGCTCGCCGCCTTCCAGAACTGCCACGCAGGAGTTTGTTGTACCTAAGTCAATACCAATAATCTTACCCATAATAAAATTCCTCCTAAGAAATATAGTTTACAATGTTAGTTGGCAACCTGGACCATCGCGAAGCGGATGATCTTGTCGCCCAGTTTAAAGCCCTTCTGGAACACCTGTGTGATGGTGTTTTCCGGGGTGTCCTCCTGCTCGGTGTGCATCACCGCGTTGTGCAGATTCGGGTCGAAAACATCGCCGTTTTCGCCGTAGATCTCCACACCCATACCGTTTAGGATGCCTACCAGCTGGGTCATAGTCATTTCCACGCCCTTTTTGTAGGCTGCATCCTCGGTAGGCTGGTTCAGCGCACGCTCCAGGTTGTCATACACCGGCAGAAGCTTTTCAATGGCATCGGCCTTGCCGTTACCATAGGATTGCTCTTTTTCTTTTATGGTGCGCTTGCGGAAGTTGTCGTAATCTGCCGCCAAACGCAAGTAGCTATCGTGCTCTTCGTTATACTTTTCCTCAAAGGGGTTTACCGGGGTTTCTTCTACCGGGGTTTCTTCCACCGGCTTTTCTTCCTCCGGGGTCGCCTCCGGATTCTGTTTCTTTTTTGCCACGATCATTCCTCCTCACGGCCTTCCGGCAGCTGGGCCTGCTCCGGCTTTGCAAACATCTTGGAAAGGCTTTCTGCAAAGTAGCTCAATCTGGCGGTAACCTTTGCATAGTCCATTCTTGTGGGGCCGACTACTCCTATCATTCCCTGCAGGCCGTCTCCTATGTCAAACTTGGTCATAACAACAGAAGTATCTTTCAGCTCCTGTGCCACATTTTCCGGGCCTACCAGCACTTTCGTGCCGTTTGCATTTTGCATCACCGCAGGCAGATTGGAGAGGGCCTCCTCGTCCAGGGAGGTCAGCACCCGCTGGGCTTTGTCCACATCCCGGTACTCCGGCTGCCCCAGCAGACGCATCTGTCCGGCCACCGCCATATTGGTGCTGCCCTGCTTTTGCAGGGTTTCCACGGTAAATTCCACAACCACCGGTACCAGGCTTGCCGCCGGGCCGGCATTGTCCATCACCCGCTCCATCAGCTCCGGGGTAAAGCCCTCCGGGGGCAGATGGGTCATTGTGGTGTTGAGCACCGCGCTTAAAAGCTTCAGGTCGCTTTCCGTTACGCTCACCGGCAGGCGGATCAGCTTGTTGACCACCTCATCTGTCGTCAGCATCGCTACCAAAATCACATTGCCCTGGCCGGCGGTGATCAGCTCAAAATGCTTGACCTCCGCAGCCCCAAACCGGGATGCCACAGAAATGGCCGGCAGGTCGGTGGCCTGGGAAACGATCTTTGCCACCTTTTCCATCATTTTGTCCACACGCTGCATCTTTTCCTCGATGGCGGCGGTGATGGAATTGGTCTCATCCATACTTAAGCGGTAATCCATCATCAGCTCATCCACATACAGCCGGTAGCCTGCCGCAGAGGGCACGCGGCCTGCGCTGGTGTGGGGCTGCTCCAGATAACCCATAGCGGTCAGATCCGCCATTTCGTTACGGATGGTAGCTGAGGAGTAATTCATATCCGGCAGCTCTGTGATGGCCTTGGAGCCAACCGGCTCGGCGGTACGGATGTACAGATCTACCACGCTGCGCAGAACCTTCTTTTTCCGTTCTGTCATTTCCATATGAGGTCCTCCTTCGACGGTTTAGCACTCTTTTTGTTTGAGTGCTAAGCACACTATACTATAGAGTGCTAAAAATGTCAAGACCCCCTTTTGTGAATTATTTATAAACTTATCTTTCCCAAAAAGAAAAGAGCCGTATTCCATAGAATACGGCCCTTTATTATATATATATGTATCAGTTCAGCTTCTTCATTTTCACGCCGGAGACTTCCTGTCCGGCTTTGCGCAGAAGGGCATACACCCCAAGACCTGCAAACAGCAGACCCATACCAATGTTGCCCAAGGTTGCCATTAAATACTCGCTTTCGGTGGCCAGCATAAACAGGATCGCCGACGGGATATCCCCATAGGTTATGTTCAGCAGCTCGCCGCTACTTATCATCTGGGCCAAAGCAACCGCATCGGCAGCCAGTGTTCCCAACAGAACGCCCAAAATGACCACAACGATCAAAATGGCGACCTTGCCCTTGCCCTGCTTGCCCTTAAACAACTTGTAGCCCTTATCTGCCAGCCAGCCGATGAGCAGGCCCACGATGGATGCCATATAGCCCCACATCAGTACCAGCGCCCAAACCACAGCGCCCAAAATCGCGCCAAACAGCGCGCCTACAAAGCCCTGGGCATAAGAGCCGGTGTCTTCCTCCTGCCGCTGCTGCTCGGTCTGGTCCAGCTGCGCCTGCACCTTGCTTGCGCAGGCTTCGTGCATACAATGGGCAACGCCGTCGATGAGATACCAGGAGCCGTTGAGCAGCTGGCCGCCGCACTCGGGGCAGACATTTTCCCGGGCCGCGTTGTATTTTCCCAACAGCGGATAAAACCAGTCAATGAATTCCCGCAGCTTTTTCATCGTGCCGGGGTTGTCCAGGAAAATAACGCTGATGGTTTTGGGGTGGATGGTCAGCTCCTGCACCCGGTACAGCCGCTGCATATCTACCCCATTTGTTTCTGCCTGCAACCCATTGCGCTGCTCCGGGTCTGCAAAATGGGTGGAAATGTCGATACGCTTCCAGCCGTTTCCTTCGCAGAAGGTGGAGTTATAGCCCCGGATGTTGCCGTAGGCAACGCCACTGTCTACCTGCATACCCAGTTCCTTTGCCAGCTTTTTCAGTCCGCTTCCTATCATATAAGTGTTCCTCTCTTTCTTTACCTTATATTAAGCTTTTTTCTCCGCGTTCAGCGGGTCGATTACAATGTCTTTATAGGGGTTGACGATGACAGTACGGTAAGTGTGGTAGATCACCATACCCGGTTTGCCCCCGGGGGCTTTTTTCACCTGCTTGACGGGCGTTACATCCACCGGGATGTTCTGTCCGCCGGTGCTTTCGGCGTAGTAGGCGGCCAGCTGGGCCGCCTGGGTTACCGTATCGTCCGGGGGCGTTAAGCCTGCGCAGGCGATGATCACATGGCTGCCGTGCACTTTGGAGGCGTGCAGCCAGATATCGTCCTTGCGGGCAGCCTTGAAGGTCAGCTCCTCATTTTGCCGGTTGTTTCTGCCTACATAAATACTGTATCCGTCGGTGGATTCAAAGCGCATGGGCTGGCTCTTTGCCTGGCGCATCCGCTTTTTGCTGTTATCTCCGCGAATATACCCGCCACCTTGCAGCTCCTGCCGGATCTCCTCCAGCTCCGCCTCGCTTTCCGCCCGGCCTAACTCCTCCAAAACGCTTTGCAGATAGGAAAGCTCCTGCCTTGCCAGGGTCATCTGGTTGGTCAGCTCCTTCTGGGCGTGTTTCATTCGGTTATAGTCTTTATAAAACTTTGCCGCATTTTGCTGGGGGGAAAGAAGGGCAGACAGGGGGATCTCCACCTGGGCCATATTTTCGTCGTAAAAATCCTCTGCCTGCAAAACCGTCTGTCCTTTGGTAATCTTGTGGAGATTGGCCGTAACGATGTCGCCCAGCTGCCGCAGCCGCTCCCGGTCATAGGTGGCAGAAAGCTCCTTCTCCTGAATCGCCAGCTTCCGCTGGATCCGTTGGCAAAGATTCTGCACCGTCTTGCGGACGGCCTGCCCCTTTTGGAGCATCGCGTCGCGCCGATCCTTTACAATATAAATACTGTCCATCAGCGCGCTGAAGGACTCCGCCTCACAGCAGTCCCCATACTGGCGGATGGGGCAGAAGGCAAACTGCTTGGGAAGGCCGTCCTTGCCGGAGGTAAAATAGGGCCTACTGTGGAAAAGATGCTCCCGGAAGAAAAGCTGCAGCTTTTCCGCAACCGCCGGAATGTCCATTCCCTCTACCCGGGCATCCACATCTTTCGCAGCAAAGAGCGCCGCCTCCCGGCAGACCAAGGGGGATAGGCCGCCCAGGGTGTCCATCAGCCGCTGGGCCAAAAGGTCTGCTCCCGGCTGCTCCAGCAGGTTTACATAACTTTCTAAAACAGCGGGGTTTTCTTTGGCGATGGGCTCCGGATCCTGATAGATCAGGCCCGGCAGCGCCGCCCGCCTGGCGCTTCCGTCCAGGCCAACACGGCGCAGACAGTCGATGATCCGTCCGTCAGCGCCCAGCAGGTATAGATTGCAGGTGCGGCCCATAAGCTCTACGACAAGCCGTTTTTCCACCTGGTCGCCCATTTCGTCAATACAGTCAAAGGTAAACGCCGCCATCCGCTCCATTGGGAGCTGGGAGATCTCCGTCAGCCGGGCGCCACTTAGGTGCTTGCGCAGCAGCATACAAAACATCGGTGGCTGCTCCGGGTTTTCCGGGCTGCTTGCGGTCAAATGCAAGCGGGGCGCCGCCGGGTTGGGGGCAAAGAGCAGCTTTTCCCGGCTCTCCGGTCCCCGGATATGGAAGATCACCGTGTCCCGGCTGGGCTGGTGGATCTTCTCCACCCGTCCGCCAAGAAGCTTCGGCTTCATTTCCGCCAGAACAGCAGAAAGAAAAAACGCATCAAATGCCATCGTGTTACTTCTCCGTTATGATTGCAAATAGTTCATTGAGCCGGTCCGTCCGACCCATCAGATACAGCGCGCCAAAGAGCGTTTCCAGGCCGGTGGCCATCGCATAGGCCTTTTTGCCGGCAGCTTTGGGGGCTGCGTGGGTGTGGGCATTCTTGCCTCGACGGAAAAAGGCCATTTCCTCCTCGGTCAAAACCGGCAGCAGCTTTTCCGCAAAAGCTGCCTGGGCGGTGGCGTTGACCATCGCCACGCTATCCTTGTGCAGATTTAAAACCGTTTTGTCGCCGTGGCTGCAAAGGTAGGTCCTGCACATCAGCTCATACACGCCGTCGCCGATGTGGGCAAGCCCCAGATTGGAGACCGCGTTGACCTGGGCCGGGGTAAATTCCATTTGAAAAAAGTTTTCCATCGTTTTTCTCCTGTTAAATATGCTTTTATGGTAGCAGATTTACGCCTGTGTGTCAAATGGGCCCGGTTGGAAAAATTTTGCAAAATTTTTTAATTTTTCTATTGACAAATGATTTACCCCGTGATATATTCTAGATGTAAATGATAATCATTCGCATTTAGGAGGTGTGCATATGGCTGTTGCCCAAAAGCATTTTCGCAAAAGAGATGCAATCTTGCAGTATTTAAGAAGCACCGATGTCCACCCCTCGGCGGAGACAGTTTACGAAAGCTTAAAGCCCCAGATCCCGGACTTGTCCCTGGCAACGGTTTACCGCAACCTGGCCCTGTTTAAAAAGGAAGGCCTGGTGTCCAGCGTGTCAACGGTCAGCGGTGTGGAGCGGTTCGACGGTAACACCAAGCCGCATGTGCATTTTGTTTGCAACGACTGCGACGCGGTTTTGGATCTGCACGATATGCCCCTGCCGGCTTCCCTTTACCAGGATGCAGAGACCTGCTCCGGCAGCAAAATCAGCGACTGTCATTTGTTTTTCACCGGCACGTGCCGGAATTGTATAAAATAAAACATAAATTTGGAGGAAAAAGTTATGAAAAAGTTTGTTTGCAGTGTTTGTGGTTATGTTCATACCGCCGAGGAGCTGGCAGCGGATTTTAAGTGCCCCGTATGTAAGGTGCCCGCTTCCAAGTTTGTAGAGCAGAAGGGCGAGCAGAAGTTGGCCGCTGTTCACGAGTACGGCGTTTACGGCCAGACCGTAAAGAACAACCCCGACATCTCCGAGGAAGACAAGAAGTACATCTTCGATCAGCTGATGGCCAACTTTAACGGCGAGTGCAGCGAAGTGGGTATGTATCTGTGCATGGCCCGGATCGCACACCGGGAAGGCTATCCCGAGATCGGTCTGTACTGGGAAAAGGCCGCTTACGAAGAAGCAGAGCACGCTGCAAAGTTTGCAGAGCTGCTGGGTGAGGACCTGGAGCCCAATATGAAGGCAACCACCAAGGACAACCTGGCATGGCGCGTTGACTGCGAGTTCGGCGCAACCCAGGGCAAGTTCGATCTGGCTTCCTGCGCCAAGAAAAACGGCCTGGACGCCATCCACGACACCGTTCACGAAATGGCTCGCGACGAGGCCCGCCACGGCGTAGCTCTGAAGGGCCTGCTGGAGAGATACTTTAAGTAATTACAATTAAAAAGCTTTACCATTCGGCGACGAACGAGCCGCCCCTTGATAAAACTTATCCGGGCGGAGAGAATATCTCCGCCCCTTTTTTACAATAATAAACGGCGAAGGAGGCCATACAATGAAAAAGAAGTTATTCACTATTATTGCAGTATTGCTGGTTGCTATTATGGCCGGCTGCGCTGCGATTGCTACAGAAAACAATGTAGAAAGCAAAACCGGCCGCGCCCAGAGCGGTGCTGTTACAAAGGACACTGTTTCTGCCCAGCAGACCACAAAAACCTCTGATCAGGTCAAACAGATCGCTTTTGACCACGCAAAGGTCAAAGAAGCGGATGTGAAGGATCTGGAGGTGGAGCTGGACAAGGACAACGGAACGCTGCACTTTGATGTTTCCTTTGATGCAGGCGATTATGACTACGAGTATGAGATCGATGCCTACTCCGGCAAGATCCTCAACGACAAGGCAGAAAAGGAAGTTGCTGAAACCAAGCCGGCCACCACAGAGAAAAAGCAGCTTTCCAAGTCCGCTGTGAAAAAGATCGCTTTTGACCACGCAAAGGTCAAAGAGGCAAATGTAAAGGACCTGGAAGTGGAGCTGGACAAGGACGACGGAAAGCTACACTATGACATCTCTTTTGAATCCGGCAGCTACGACTACGACTACGACATTGACGCCTACTCCGGCAAGATCCTGAAGAGCGAGAAGGAAAGAGACGACGACAATGTGAAAAAGACCTCTACCACCACCACGACCACCACAAAGACCAAGAAGACCGTGGCTCAGGTGAAGAAGATCGCTTTGGATCACGCAAAGGTCAAGGAATCTGCTGCCCGGGATCTGGAAATAGAGCTGGACAAAGAGGGCTCAAAGGTGTATTATGAAGTTACCTTTGAATCTGGCGGATATGACTATGAGTATGAGATCGATGCCTACTCCGGCAAGATCCTCCACAGCCAGAAGGAAAAAGACGATTGATTTTTAAGAGGTGGCATTATGGAAAACTATACTATTTGTAACTGTAAGCAGGTTACCCGATTTGACGTAGAAGAAGCGCTGGAAAAAGGCCGCACCTTTGAGGATGTGCAAATGGCTTTCCTCCGGGTGCAGGAACTGACCCATTGCTCCACCGGCTGTGGTGGCTGCTACAGCAAGATCCTGGATGCCATCTCGGACATTATGCACAAATAAACAGCGGACGCAGGTTCTTCCTGCGTCCCTTTCGGGAGATATTATGGAACTGAAAAATCTGCAGATTCCGGTGGTACGGGCAGAAAAAGACTGCACCGTATACTGCCCCATCTGCCATAAAACATTGGAAGTAAAGGCCGGAGAGCCGATTGTCCGCTGCTGCGGAAAGCTTATGGAGGTCCTATGAACGAGAAAATTGCAAAACTGCTGAACCAGCAGATCAATAAGGAGTTTTACAGCGCCTACTTATATTTGGATATTTCCAATTACTATGACGAAAAGGACCTGGACGGCTATGCCCACTACTATATGGTGCAGGCCCAGGAGGAGCGTGATCACGCCCTTTTGTTTATGCAGTATATGCAAAGCAACGGTCTGAAGATCACCCTGGAGGCCATTGACCGTCCGGACAAAACCTTCGACAACCTGCTTTCGCCTTTGGAAGTCGCCGCAGAGCACGAGCGGTATGTCACCGCCCTGATCAACGACATCTACCACGAGGCCCATCAGGCAAAGGATTACCGTACTATGAAGTTTTTGGACTGGTTTATCGACGAGCAGCGGGAAGAAGAAGATTCCGCTGACGCAATGGTAAGCCGCTACAACCTCTTCGGCCAGGATCCCAGAGGCCTTTACCTGCTGGATCAGGAATATGCCGCAAGAGTTTATACCGCTCCCTCTCTTACACTGTAAGCAAACAAGGAAATCCCCGGAAAATAATTTCCGGGGGTTTTCTTGTGTTTTTTCTGAAAAAGTGCTATACTGTAGAAAAACACCTTTGGAGGCGGTATTATGAAAAAACGCGTTTTTGCAATTGCTCTTGTTTTTGTGCTTCTGGTTTCCTCTCTGTGCGCCTGCGGCAAGAAAAACGACATTCTCACACAGGATGAGGCGGTGAAGAAGGTGGCAGAGCACTTGGATATCAACACAAATGATATGGAGGATGTTTATGTCCACATAACCGAGGGAGAAACGAATCCCTGCTACAGCTTCCATTTCACCTACGATGGAAAAAGCTACAGCCTGATGGTGGATGTGGTTACCGGCGAGGTAATGGAGTCGGATCACTGATATGGAAAAGAACGCTTTTGAAAACGCCTACATTGCCCCCAACGCAACGGTAATCGGCGATGTTTCTTTGGGAAAAAATGTAAGCATCTGGTACGGCGCGGTGCTTCGGGGCGATAGCGGCCCGATTATCATTGGCGATGACTCCAATGTGCAGGATAACTGCGTCATTCACGAAAAGACCACTTTGGGAAAGGGCTGCACCGTAGGCCACGGAGCGATCCTCCACGGCTGCACCATTGGCGATCACTGCCTGGTGGGTATGGGCGCTATCGTTCTGGACGGAGCGGTGCTGGAGGAGGACTGTATGGTGGGCGCCGGGGCGCTGGTAACCGGAAAGACCGTTGCCCCTGCCGGATCCTTGCTTTTGGGTAACCCCGCAAAGGTAGTTAAGCAGCTGACGGCGGAGCAGCTTGCCTACATCCGGCAGGACGCAGAAAGTTATGTAAGCCTCGCAAAGAAACAGCTTGGAAAATAAAAGACCCGGACAGCACCGTTGGTGCTGTCCGGTTTTGTTATTTCTCTTTTACCAATACTGCGGCGGTGCGGCTGGGAAGATAGATCTCGATACCCGGCACGCCATTTTTCTCTACGGTCTCATACTGCTGGTGATAGATCCGGCCCTGGCCGCCGAAGCAGAAATCGTCGGTTGACATAACAACTTGGTAGGTTCCCGGCTCGGGGGTAGGCAGGAAGCACTTTTCATAGGAATTTACTGGGTGGAAATTAAAGGCAAACACCCCGCTGCCCTTTTGGTAGGCAAAGACCTTTGCATCGTTGTCCATTTTCAGCTGCCGGTCCCGGCCGGTCAGCACCCGATGCTTTTTCGCCATAGAAACCATCGCCTTTTCAAAGGCGTTCAGATACTGGAATTTCAAATTGGGATCGTCTGCCAGATGCCACTGGCGGCGGCAGTAGTGATAGCTCCAGCCGTTGCCCTCCCGAGGAAAATCGATCCACTCCGGATGGCCAAACTCGTTGCCCATAAAGGTCAGGTAGCCTTCACCGCCTAAGGTCATTGTCAGCAACCGGAGCATTTTGTGCAGCGCCATACCCCGGTCAATGACCAGGCTCTGGCTGTTTTTATCCATATGCCAGTACATCTCCTGGTCGCACAGCCGGAACATAATGGTCTTGTCTCCCACCAGCGCCTGGTCGTGAGACTCGCAGTAGCCGATGACCTTTTCCTTGGGTCTGCGCAGCGTCAGCTCATAATAGATGTTATTTAAATCCCAGTATTCGTCCGGGGTCTCCTTCAAAAGGCGGATCCACATATCCGGAATGCCCATTGCCAGCCGGTAGTCAAAGCCGATGCCGCCGTCCTTTAACGGCAGGCACATTCCCGGCAGCGCCGACATATCCTCGGCGATCATAATGGCGTTGGGGTTTACCTGCCGGGCCAATTGGCAGGCCAGCTGCAGATAGGTAACCGCCTCGGTGTCCGTATTCATTGAAAAATAGGACGAAAGGCTGCCAAAGCCTGTGCCCAGACCGTGGTCCAAATAGAGCATAGAGGTTACGCCGTCAAAACGGAAGCCGTCAAAATGGTACTCCTCCTGCCAGAATTTCAAATTGGACAGCAAAAAGTGCAGCACCTCATTTTTGCCGTAGTTAAAGCATTTTGTGCCCCAGGCGCTATGCTCTCCCTTCGGTCCTTCGTGGAAGAACTGGTAGGGCGTGCCGTCAAATTCGTTAATGCCCTCCCGGGTGTTTTTGCTGGCGTGGGAATGGACCACATCCAAAAGCACCGCGATGCCCATTTTGTGGGCGGTGTTGATCAGGTTTTTCAAGTCCTCCGGCATACCGAACCGGGAGGAGGCGGCAAAGAAATTGGTCACCTGATAGCCAAAGGAGGCATAGTAAGGATGCTCCATAATGGCCATAATTTGAATGGCATTGTAACCCAGATCCCGGATCCGGGGCAGGACATTTTCCGTAAATTCCCGGTAAGAGCCTACCTTTCCCTCTTCCTGGGCCATACCGATGTGGCACTCGTAGATGAACAGTTTCTTTTTAGGGCGGAAATTCCCGTCTGTCCAGGAAAAGTCCTTCATACGATGAATGACAACGTTCCAGCTGTGGTCTGTGGGGTTTTGCACCACCCGGGTGGCATACAGAGGAATCCGTTCCAGAACTTGTCCCTCGTTTACCACCACGGTCATCACACCGCAGCCGTCATAGAGGGTGTCCTTTCCCGTTAAATGCAGCTCAAAGACGCCGTTTTCCTTCTTTTCCATGGGGTAAGCAAACTTATCCCAATTGCAAAAATCGCCGGTTAAATACAACTGCTGTGCCCCAGGGGCCCATTCCCGGTAGACCCAGCCGTCTTTCTCCTGGTGGAAGCCAAAATACCGGTGGCCGTTGGCAAAATCCGAAAGGGTCTGTCCCGGCTTAAGGAGCCGGGCAAGGGTCTTTTCATAGTTTTCCATACGCAGACGGATATCCTCCTGCGCGGGCTGCAAGCTTTTATCATACTGTAAGAGCTTATATTTCATAAGATGCCCTCCTTCGGTTTTCTTAAATATATTTTAGCGGTCTTTTTCCTGTTCGTCAACGAAAAAGACATAGAAGCCCCAAAGACAAACAACTCGCACTCGTCGGCGTACAGATGGTACGGTAGAGTGCGAGTTGTGCAGTAAGTCAAAACACCTTGCACAGCAAGCTTTTTACACCTCATCCGTCAGCCCTTCGGGCTGCCACCTGGAGGTGAAATGCCGCTTCGCGGCAAGAGAAGCCACCCTGGGGTGTCTCCTCAAGGAGAAGGCTCTAATTCAGTCTATTTAAGGAAATACTGTGTTTTGACGGTTTGGGGTTTCTATGTCTTTTTGACAAATTTCTCTTTACACTTGGGACAGGTGATGGCGATTTTGCCCTTGCCTCTTGGTACTCGCACCTGCTGGCGGCAACGGGGACAGTCGAAATACCTATGCTCCCGGTCCTTGACCCGGTCAATAAATTGCAGATACTTCCGGTTTTCCTGGTAGCGCTTATAGGTATTGCGGGAGAGCATCCGGAAGATCGCCCAGCCCAACAGTCCGTAGTAAACCACCATTAACACAAGCTTTGCCGCAGCAAAGGGGATCAGAAGGCTGACGATGTACGCGCCGAAGGAGATCCAAACCAAAGCGATATTCAGTTTGTCGCCGCCATAGCGGCCCTGCATAAACCGGCGATAGCCGGCAGCGATCTTTGCGCCCAGATTGCGCAGCCACATTCCAAATCCCATACTTTTCTCCTGAAAACAGATAATCTATCTATATTATAGGACAAAAAGTCAGAAATTCAACCGCAAAAACCATTGTTAACGGATTGTTTACGAAAAAGCACCCGCCCATTGGGCGGGTGCGGCTGTTTAAACTTTTCAGCTTTCCTTGGATCCCTCTACCAAGCCGTTTGCCAGACCTACCAGGCCCTGCATCTCGGAGGGGATGATGATCTTGGTAGCCTTGCCCTCGGAGACCTTTTCCATCGCCTGGATGGCCTTGAGCTTAATGACCTGGTCATTGGGCGCCTGCTCATTGAGCATACCCATAGAGTCTGCCAAAGCCTTTTGCACTGCAAGGATGGCCTGGGCTTCGCCCTCTGCCTTCAAAATGGCAGCCTGCTTTTCTGCATCGGCCCGCAAGATGGCAGATTCCTTTTCGCCTTCTGCGATCAAAATGGCGGATTTCTTCTGGCCCTCTGCCTGGAGGATCGCCTGCCGGCGGTCCCGCTCTGCCTTCATCTGCTTTTCCATAGAGCTTTGGATGTCTGCCGGGGGCAGGATGTTTTTCAGCTCCACCCGGTTGACCTTGATGCCCCAGGGGTCGGTAGCCTCGTCCAGAATGGAGCGCATCTTGGTGTTGATGATATCCCGGGAGGTCAGGGTCTGGTCCAGCTCCAGATCGCCAATGATGTTACGCAAGGTGGTGGCTGTGAGGGTTTCCATTGCCGCCATAGGATGCTCCACGCCGTAGGCGTACAGCTTGGGGTCGGTGATCTGGAAATACACGACGGTGTCGATCTGCATGGTAACATTATCTTTTGT
>JAZLAB010000092.1:0-68197 GCA_045612985.1 Faecousia sp. | reverse complement strand
ACTTCCTTCTTGGGCAGCATTGCGAAAGTGCCGTCAGCTTCCATCTTGCGCAGCTGTGCCAGACGGTCGATACGGGTACGCATGGTGCGGAAGTTGGTCAGCATACCACCCAGCCAACGGGCATTGACATAGTAGCCACCGCAGCGAGCAGCTTCTTCCTTAATGGCATCCTGTGCCTGCTTCTTGGTGCCGACGAACAGCACATTGCCGCCGTTGGCAGCAGCTTCGCGAACGAAGCTGGAGGCCTCTTCCAGCTTCTTCACGGTCTTCTGCAGGTCAATGATGTAGATACCATTGCGCTCCGTGTAGATGTAGGTAGCCATCTTGGGGTTCCAGCGGCGGGTCTGGTGGCCGAAGTGTACGCCGGCCTCCAGCAGTTGTTTCATAGATACAACGCTCATTTTTGGTTTCTCCTTTTGTTTTTCCTCCACCCCGATCATCTCGCACTGCCCGTTCCCGAAGGAACACGAGGGGGTACGATCACCGGGTGTGTGGTGTTGATTACTACGGGAAAATCCCGTGCCGATTCATTATATAGGAAACTGTTTGCAAATGCAAGCATTATTTCGCAAAAATTTGAAAAATTTTACAGGGGAAACAGGAATTTTGACCGGGGAACGCGACATTCCTCCGGCTTCACATCCACCAGCACGATATCCGGGCCGATGCGGCGGATGCAATTCCAGGGAATGAGGAAATCGTCCCGGTGTCCCCACAGGCCAAAATGGCGGCAGGGACCCGGAACGATAATGGCAGTGATCTTTCCCTCCGGCAGCTCGATCCGGGCATCGGAAATGAAGCCCAGACGCCGTCCGTCGCATACGCAAATGACTTCCTTGCAGTGCAGGTCTGTAAATTTCGTCATAGCCAGCCTCCCAAAGGATATTTGTAAAATATATGCTTTTGGAAGGCACTTATTAACTGATGTTTTTGCGAATGGCGCCCAGGGCGCTTTTTTCCAGCCGGGAGACCTGGGCCTGGGAGATGCCCACCAGACCGGCCACTTCCATTTGGGTCTTGCCGCCCACAAAGCGCAAGTTGAGGATCTGCTTTTCCCGACTGCCCAGGGCCTGAAAAGCGCTGCGCAGAGCAATGCGCTCCATCCAGGCCCCCTCGGTGTTTTTGGTGTCCCGGACCTGATCCATCACCGTCAGTGGGTCGCCGCCGTCGGCATACACCGGATCATAAAGACTTAAAGGGGCGCAAACCGCATCCAGCGCTTCGCTCACATCCTCCAATGGCAGCTCCAGCTCTTTGGAGATCTCCTCCAAGGTGGGCTCTCGCCCCAGCCGGACCAGCAGCGCCTCCTTGCACTGCAGCACCCGGTAGGCCACATCCCGGATGGATCGGGAGACCCGGATGGCGGAATTGTCCCGCAAATAGCGCCGCACCTCCCCGGCGATCATCGGCACACCGTAAGTGGAAAATTTTACCTGCTTTGTGGGGTCGAAATTCTGGATAGCCTTGATCAGGCCGATGCACCCCACCTGAAACAAATCGTCCGGGGACTCTCCCCGCTTGTCAAATCGCTGGATAACGCTGAGCACAAGACGAAGGTTGCCCTCGATCAGCTTTTGCCGGGCGCTTTCGTCGCCCTCCTTGGCCCGGCGCAGCAGCATATCCGTTTCCGTTTGGGATAAAACCTTCAGCCGGGCGGTGTTCACACCGCAGATCTCTACTTTTCCCTGCATAGTGGCCTCCTGAAAATGGATGATAGATTCATTATTTCCCCGGGGACCAAAATCATACAGGTTGCATTTTTGTGAAAAACGCACAAATTTTTGCGACAAGGCTGCCGACAGGCAGGGGCAAAAAACGGCTCCTTTGGTAAAAATGTCAACTTTTTCGATAAAAATGCTCCAAAAAGAGCCGGAAATTTCTTGGCAACATAACACTAAAAAGAGTGGATTTTTAATCCTGATATGCACCGGTTTATACACAGGGAAAGGGGCGCGCAGCTGGGTAAAACAGGAAAATAGCTGTTGAAAAGCAAAAGTTTTCCACATTTTCCACAGGCTTTTCCACAGAAGACGGCTTTCTGGGGAAAGTTGATTGTATGCATTTTTAGTTTACATAAGTTTTTTCGACACCGGGCGACAGACTTTCCACTTTTTCGACCTTTGGCAACTTGCCAAGAGGAAAAAATCCCGGTGAAATTTTTCTCTTGACAAAGAAAATATTTACTGTTAATTATGCGAATTTGGAAAATTTTAAAAAAGGTATTGATTTTATTGACAAGTTCCGCTATAATTGGTAGCTGCGTGAGAAAATGCGAATAGGAGGTGTAACTATGCCCAACATTAAGTCCTCTAAGAAGGATGTCATCCGTTCCAGAATCGCTTATGAGAAGAATAAGGCCGACAAGTCCGAGATGAAGACCGTCATTAAGAAGTACGAGGCTGCCCTGGAAGGCGGCGACAAGGCTGCTGCTGAAGTTGCTTACAAGGCTGCTGTTCAGATCGTTGACAAGGCTGTCAGCAAGGGTATTCTGCACAAGAATACTGCTGCCCGTAAAAAGAGCAGCATGACCCTGCGGCTGAGCAAGATGGCTTAAGTTCTCTGAAAATATCGCCTTCCTTTTTTTGGGAAGGCGTTTTTTCATTAGCCTTCTCCTTGAGGAGAAGGTGTCAGCGTAGCTGACGGATGAGGTGTGATTTACAAACCGGTTTATTTTCACCTCATCAGTCAAAAATCAAAGATTTTTGCCAGCTTCCCCTCGAGGGGAAGCCTTTTTTGATTTTAAGTGGCACAGATGTCGTTAAATTTTCATTTTCTTTTTTGTTTTTTATGTTATAATTAAGAAAAAGGAGGTGCGGATATGGCAAAGCTAACAGACCCCATTACCATATTAAAAGGTGTCGGCCCCACAAAGGCCAAGCAGTTTAACCAGCTGAATATTCGCACTTTGGAGGACCTGATCTGCCATTTCCCCAGAGGATACGAGGACCGGACCAAGATCGTTACCATTGAAAAGCTCCAGCCGGACCAGCCGGCCTGCTTCAAGGCGATGGTGATGTCTGCCCCCAGGACCTCCCATATCCGCAAGGGTCTGGATGTAACCAAGGTGCAGGTGGCGGACTACACCGCCCGGCTGACCCTGACCTTCTTTAACCAGAAATTTACTACGGACAAGCTCCAGTACGGAAAAGAATACATTTTTTACGGCGCGGTGTCCGGTGATTTTATTGGTTATAATATGACATCTCCGGTGTTTGAGGAGCTAGACAGCCAGCCGATCCTTACCCGGCGGGTGCTGCCTATCTACCCCCTGACCGCAGGCCTCTCCAACGCCTCGGTTTTAAAGGCGGTGCGGCAGGCACTGGCCATTTGCGACGTGCCGGCAGAGGTCTTGCCGGAGTCGGTGCGCAATGAATTTGGCATTTTGCCGGCAGAGCGGGCCTACTATGCCATTCACGAGCCGGCCTCTATGGAGGAAGCGGCGCTGGCCAAAAAGAGACTGATCTTTGAGGAGTTCTTTGTGTTTTCCGCCGGTCTTGCGCTGATGCGCGCCGCCCGGGCAGGAAAGTCTGTCGCGCCTTATAAAGATTTGGATTTAAACGGCTTTTACGGTGCGCTGCCCTTTACCCTTACCGGGGCCCAAAGCCGCGCCATAGAGGAGATCACAAAGGATCTGTGTAGCGGCAGACCAATGAATCGCCTTGTTCAGGGCGATGTGGGCAGCGGCAAGACGATGGTGGCGGCTGCGGCAGCCTACCTTGCCGTTAAAAATAGCCAACAGGCAGCGCTGATGGCCCCTACGGAGATCCTTGCGGAGCAGCATTACAAATCCTTAAATAAGCTATTGACGCCGCTGGGCATTCGCAGTTGTCTGCTCACCGGTTCTTTGACACCCAAACAAAAGAAGGACACCCGACAGGCCATTGCCGACGGGCAGGTAGATCTGATCATCGGCACCCACGCGCTGGTGTCGGACAGCACAGAATTTTCCAATTTAGGCCTGGTGGTTGCCGACGAGCAGCATCGGTTTGGTGTTTCCCAGCGGGCAGCATTACTGGACAAGGGCAAAGACCCTCATGTGCTGGTGATGTCCGCAACCCCCATTCCCAGAACACTGGCATTGCTTATGTACGGCGATCTGGAGGTGTCCATTTTGGACGAGCTGCCTCCCGGCCGTCAGCAGACGGATACCTTCCTGGTGGACGAAAGCTACCGGGCCAGAATCAACGCCTTTATCCGCAAGCAGGTTACCGAAGGTCATCAGTGCTTTGTGGTGTGTCCTGCGGTGGAGGAAAACGGTGATCTGGACTTAAAGGCTGCCACCGTTTGGGCAGAAACGCTGCAAAAGACGGTGTTCCCGGATCTGCGTGTGGCGCTGCTCCACGGCCAGATGAAGGGCAGCGAAAAGGAAGCGGTAATGAGCGCCTTTGCCCGGCAGGAAGCAGATGTTTTGGTGGCCACTACCGTAATTGAGGTTGGCGTGGATGTTCCCAACGCCACCTTGATGGTTATTGAGGATGCAGACCGGTTTGGCCTTTCCCAGCTGCACCAGCTGCGAGGCCGCGTGGGCAGAGGAAGCGCAAAAAGCTATTGTATTTTGACCAGCCGGAATAAAAATGCCCAGACCCTTGCCCGAATGAAGGCCCTGTGCAAGACCACCGACGGCTTTGAGATCGCCGAGGAGGATCTGAAGCTGCGAGGCCCCGGTGATTTCTTCGGCTCCCGCCAGTCGGGACTGCCGGTGTTCCGGGCGGCCTCCTTAAGCTGCGATCTGCAGACCTTAAAGCAGGCCCAGCAGGCATCGGCTCAATGGATCGAAGCAGAGGGCAGCGCCACTACTCCGGAAGCGGAGGCAATGCGGCGGCGCATCGGTGAGTTGTTTTTGCGCGCCCAAGGAACTGTAAATTGATAGAAAACGCCCCCGGTGAAAGCCCTTTCACCGGGGGCGTTTTTATGTCGGTTACAAAAAATTTCAAAAAACAGTTGTATCTTTGACGAAAATGATGTAAAATAGTATGACTCATAAAATGCACTTTTTTGGAGGACACTATGGAAAAACCCATTGTTTTAGTTGTTATGGACGGTGTGGGCAAGGGCGACGGCGGCAGCGGTGATGCTGTTGTGGTGGCAAAGACCCCCACTTTGGATAGCTTATTGCAGAACTGCCCCCATACTTACCTGAAGGCCCACGGCACTGCTGTCGGTCTGCCTTCCGATGAGGATATGGGCAACTCCGAGGTTGGACACAATGCTCTCGGCTGCGGCCAGGTCTACTCCCAGGGCGCAAAGCTGGTTGGCGAGTCCATCGAAAACGGCGCGCTCTTTGTATCTGCCACCTGGAAGGATCTGGTTTCCAATGCAGAAGGCAAGGCGATGCACTTTATCGGTCTGCTTTCTGACGGCAATGTTCACTCCAACATTTCTCACCTGATCGCGCTGCTGCGCCAGGCAAAGAAAGAGGGCGTAAAGAAGGCCTACTGCCATATTCTGCTGGACGGCCGTGATGTGCCTGCCACCTCTGCGCTGGAATATGTGGATCAGCTGGAGACTGTGTTGGCTGAACTGGGCACCGACGGCTGCGACTACGCCATTGCTTCCGGCGGCGGCAGAATGCAGGTAACCATGGACCGGTATGAAGCCAACTGGGGCATGGTGGAAAATGGCTGGCGCACCCATGTGCAGGGTCAGGGAAGAATGTTTGCTTCTGCAAAAGAGGCCATCAAGACCTACCGGGAGGAGACCGGCTGCATCGACCAGGACCTGCCTGCTTTCGTTGTGGCAAGAGATGGCGCGCCGGTTGCCAAGATCGCAAACGGCGACAGCGTGATCCTCTTTAACTTCCGCGGCGACCGGGCCCAGGAGATCTCCCTGGCCTTCGACCGGAAGGACTTTGACAAGTTTGACCGGGGCGACTACACCGGCGTTAAGTTTGCCGGTATGCTCCAGTATGACGGCGATCTGAACATTCCGGAAAACTATCTGGTGCAGCCCCCTGTGATCTCCAACACCCTGACCGAGGTGCTGTGCAAGGCGGGCATCCGGGAATTTGCCGTTTCCGAGACCCAGAAATACGGCCACGTTACTTACTTCTGGAACGGCAACCGTTCCGGCAAGGTAAGCGAGGAGCTGGAGGAGTATCTGGAGATCCCCTCCGATGTGATCCCCTTCGAGCAGGCCCCTGCTATGAAGTCCAGGGAGATCACCGAGGCGATGGTCAAGGCGATGGAAGACGGCAAGTTCCAGTTCCTGCGCTGCAACTTCCCCAACGGCGATATGGTGGGCCATACCGGCGTGATGGAAGCGGTGATTTACGCAATGGAGTGCGTGGACAGCGGTTTGAAGGCGATTCTGGAAGCAGCGGACAAGTACGGCTACACCGTTCTGATCACCGCTGATCACGGCAACGCCGACCAGATGACCGAGACCAAGAAGGGCAAGACCTCTGTCAGAACTGCCCACTCTCTGAACCCTGTTCCCTTTATCATTTACGATAAGGACAAAAACTGGGAAATCATCCCCGGCAGCTACGGCCTGGCCAATGTGGCGCCCACCGTCGTCAAGATGATGGGTATCCAGGCACCGGATTGCTGGGAAGCAAGCATGGTATAAGAACCCAAAACTGCAAGGAGGTACTGATTTATGATCAATCACAGCAATGAAAATGGCTCTGTAAATGTCAGCACCAGTGTATACACAGATATCGCCGGCACTGCTGCCAGCAACTGCTTTGGCGTAAAGGGTATGGCCGCCCGGTCTGTCAGCGATGGCGTTTACCATCTGCTGCGGAAAGAATCTATGGCAAAGGGCGTTAAGGTGGAATTCCACGAGGACGAATCCATTTCCATCGATCTGCATATTATTGTGGATAACGGTGTGAATTTGGGCGCGGTGGGCGCATCCATTATTTCCGAGGTGCGCTATGTGGTCAACAAGTGCACCGGCACCCAGGTCCGCAACGTCAACGTGTATATCGATTCCATGAACGATTGAGTCCTGGATAATTTGGAGGTTACCATTGAGACAGACAATTAACGGCGCTGACTTTCGCCGGTTGGTGATCAGCGCAGCTGCCAGTGTGGAGATTCACAAACAGCAGCTCAATGACTTGAATGTATTCCCTGTGCCGGACGGTGATACCGGCACCAATATGTCCATGACCATTAACGCCGCTGCCGCAGACCTGCGCAAGGCAGAGGACCCCACACTGGAAAAGGCAGCTGCCACTGCCGCTTCCGCAATGCTGCGGGGCGCAAGAGGCAACTCCGGCGTTATCTTGTCTTTGCTGTTCCGGGGCATTTCCAAGCGGCTCAAGGGCGAGCAGGAGTGCGACGGCGTTTTGTGGGCAGAGGCGCTGCAGGCCGGTGTGGATGCTGCCTATAAGGCGGTTATGAAGCCTGCCGAGGGTACGATCTTGACCGTTTCCCGTTTGGCAGCTGCTGCGGCCCATAAGGCAGCCAAGGAAAATAACCACATTGAGTTTGTCCACGCCGCTGCCATTGAAGAGGCAAAGGTGGCCCTGGCCAACACTGTTAACCAGAACCCTGTGCTGAAGAAGGCGGGCGTCGTGGATGCCGGCGGTAAGGGCTGGCTGTTTGTGCTGGAAGCAATGCTCAGCTCTCTGCAGGGCGAGGATGTGGTGGTTCCCGAGGGAATGGACACCGGCGATACCAAGCAGCAGGCAGATTTCTCTGATTTCGATACCGAGAACATTACCTTTACCTACTGCACCGAGTTTATTATTGATCGGGAAAACAACAAAGACCCGGAGCAGCTGCGGGCATTTTTGGATAGCCTGGGCGATAGTCTGGTACTGGTGGACGATGAGGAGATTATCAAGGTCCACGTGCATACCAACGACCCGGGCAAGGCTCTGCACGAGGCCATTGAGTACGGCTCTTTCGTTACGGTGAAAATTGAAAATATGCGCCTGCAGCACACCGAAAAGGTGATGAGCGAGCAGGAGCTTGCTCCCCAGATCGCAGAGCCGGAAAAGACCTTCGGCGTGGTTTCCGTCTGCGCTGGCGACGGCTTGGCAGCAGTGTTTACAGATCTGGGCGTGGTCGGCATTATTTCCGGCGGTCAGACTATGAATCCCAGCACCCAGGATATCCTGGAGGCGGTGAACAAAGTGCCTGCTGAAACAGTGTTCGTGCTGCCCAACAACAAAAACATCATTATGGCAGCCGAGCAGGTGGTTGCGCTGACTCCCAAGCACGTGGTGGTCATCCCCTCCAAAACCGTTCCCCAGGGCATTACGGCAATGCTCAGCTTCAATCCGGAAGGCACAGAGCAGGAAAACACCGAGGCTCTGACCGAGGCTCTTTCTACGGTGGACACCATGCAGATCACCTATGCTGCCCGGAATTCCGACTTTGACGGCTATGACATTCACGAGGGTGATTATCTGGCCATTTACGGCAGCGCCCTGTTTGGCACCAACAAGGATGTGAAGGTGCTTTTAAAGGCGTTGGCAGAAAAGGTCCGGGAGGAAGGCAAGGACTATATCACCATTTATTACGGTGAGGATATTCAGGAAAAGCAGGCCCAAAAGGCAGAAGCCATCTTCCGGGAAGCTTGCCCGGATGCAGATGTGAATCTGCTGCGGGGCGGTCAGCCGGTATACTACTATCTGATTTCTGCAGAATAAAAAAGGTACACAGGCGCACCCCAAAAACGGGGTGCGCCTGCGCCATTTCTTGTCGAAAAAGGAGGAAACGGGATGAAAAAATTTCCCAAAGGCGGCATTCTTGGCAAAATTACAAATGCCGTGGGTCATATCGTCAAGCTTCGCATACCCCTTTATGCGTCCCACGCCTGCTTTTTCATTGTGCTGGCGCTGTTTCCGGCGCTGGTGCTGCTGATGAGTTTGCTGCGCTACACAGGGCTGGAGGTCCACAACCTGATCGAGCTGCTGCGTGGACTCATTCCGGAGGCGTTGCTGCCGGAGGCCAAAAAGCTCATTGTCAACACCTATCAGGGCACTTCCGGAACGGTGGTTTCCATTTCGGCACTGACGGCCCTTTGGTCTGCCAGCCGGGGGATGCAGGGCCTGCACACGGGGCTGAACGCTGTTTACGGCGTGGAAGAAAACCGTGGCTATTTTCGCACCCGGCTGATGAGTGTTGTGTATACGGTGCTGTTTTTGCTGGTGCTATTAATGACACTGGTGCTGCACGTGTTCGGAAGGACACTGCTGCAGTGGTTTCCCTGGGCGGAAAACCCCTTCTTTATGGGGGTTTTGGATCTGCGGTTTTTCCTGCTGCTGGCAGTGCAGACGGCGTTGTTTACGGCAATGTTTATGGTGCTGCCCAACAAGCGCAATAAATTTATGGACTCGCTACCTGGAGCGCTGCTGTCTTCCTGCGGGTGGCTGATCTTTTCCAACCTATACTCCATTTATGTGGACCGGTTTGCCACCCTTTCCAATGTTTACGGCTCTGTTTACGCGGTGGCGTTGAGTATGCTGTGGCTGTATTTTTGCATATCCATTGTGTTTTACGGCGGCGCGCTGAATCGATATCTAATGGAAAAAAACGGATAAAGTTTATATTTTTGTTACCACATAGGCGTCTTTTTGTGGTATGATAGAAAAAGATTGGAGGGATCGCCGTGTTTGGATATGTAATGGCCAACCTGCCGGAGCTTTCAAAAGAGCAGAAAAAGCGTTACAGCGCAGTATATTGCGGCATTTGCCGGGCGATCCGCCAGCGCTCCGGGCAAGCTGCCCGGTTGGGACTGAGCTACGATATGGCCTTTTTGGCGCTGCTGCTGATGAGCCTTTACGAGCCGGAGGAGACCGGCGGCGCAAGGGCTTGTGCGCTGCACCCGGGCCGGGCCTGGGCAGACAGCAAGTTTATCCGCTACGCGGCGGATATGAATGTGGCGCTGGCCTACTATAACTGTATGGACGACTATGAGGACGAGGGCAAGTTAAGCGCCAAAGCGATGGCCGGTGTGCTGGGTAAGGCTCTGCCGGAAATCCGGACCCATTATAGCCGCCAGTGCGATGCTATCGAGCAGTGCTTGGGGGAATTGAAGGAATTGGAAAAAGCCGGTTGCGACAACCCGGATCTGCCGGCCAGCTGCTTTGGAAAATTGATGGGGCAGCTGCTGGTTTACCAGGAGGATATGTGGAGCGAGACGCTGCGTCAGCTGGGTATGGCCTTGGGCCGGTACATCTATCTGGCAGATGCGGCGGTGGATTATCGCAAAGACAGCCGCAAAAAGCAATATAACCCCTTCCTGGCAATGGGTACAGGCCTTGACTGGGCCCGGTGGGAACAGTACCTGGTGCTGGCAATGGGGCGGTGTACGGATTACTATGAACGACTTCCGCTGGTGCAGGATAAAAAGCTGCTGGACAACATTCTTTACAGCGGTGTATGGGTAGAATACAGAAGAAGACAGGGGCGCAAGGCTTCTGTGGAGGACAGCAATGGTGCAAGATCCTTATAAGGTGTTGGGGGTAAGCCCCGACGCCACAGACGATGAAATTAAACAGGCCTACCGAAGGCTTGCCAAGAAATACCACCCGGACCGAAACCCCGGGGATGCCGAGGCGGCCAAGAAAATGCAGCAGGTGAATGCCGCCTACGAGCAGATCAAAAACCCCGACGCCTATAAGCGTACTGCCGGGGGACAAGGCTATGGCGGCTATGGCAGTGGCTACGGTCCTTTTGGCGGCGGCTGGCAGCAAGGCTACACCGGCGCAGCCGGCGATCAGTATCAAACATCTGCTTATCAGTATATCCTTTACGGACGGTATCAGGAGGCGCTGAATGTGCTGCAAAATGCTGCCAACAAGGATGCCCGGTGGTACTATCTTTCTGCCCTGGCCAATGACGGTCTGGGCAATCAGGTAACGGCGCTGGAGCATATCCGCAGAGCCGTGTCAATGGACCCTAACAACCCGGAATATTTGCAGACACTGGAGGAAATCCAAAACGGCGGCGCTGCCTATCGGCGGCAGGCCGGCAATTTCCGGGGCTTTACCGTTCCCGGTGGTTGGTGGCAGCTTTGTCTTTGCTGGGCGGTGCAGCTGTTTTGCTGCCGGGGACACTGCTTTTACTGTTGACACAGGGAAAATGGCGTGTTAAAATGCCTTCGACAACGAAATACTGTTTTCGTGGCAGGTTTGGCGTGTGGCCAGGTCTGCTGAACAAGATAATCGGGTGCAAATCCCGAACGGTACCGCCGCTGTAAGTGCCGAGAAGCTGTCTTTGGTGAAAACCGGTCACTGGAAGCAATTCCGGGAAGGCTGGGCAGCTTTGTCAGATGGACGCAACCTCATCTGGTACGCACAAGTCAGAAGACCTACGAAAACGGATTCTCCGTCTCCTGCGTGTTATGGGAGATGCGTTTGTCGCAGAAAAACGGCTGCGGCACCCAAATTGGGTGCCGCAGTATTTTATTTTCAGGAGGAAAAATAATGAAAAAACTACTTGCAATTTTACTGACCCTGGCAATGGTGCTGTCTATGGCCGCCTGCTCCTTTGTGGCTGTTAAGCCGGAGGAGTCCATTCCCGAAAAGGAAACAAAGGCGCAAAATAAGTTTACCGTTACCGTCGTCCACGCCGACGGAACAAGCAAAGATTTTACCTATGAAACAGATGAAAAGTTTGTAGGCAAGGTCCTGCTGGATGAAGGCCTGATCACCGGTGAGGACGGTCCTTACGGTCTGATGATCACAGAGGTTGACGGAGAAAAGATCGAGGACACCAACAAAGCCTACTGGGCTATTTTCGAGGGCGAGGAGTACGCGATGCAGGGCATCGACACCACCCCTGTGGTAGACGGACAGGTCTACAAGCTGGTATATACCCTTGTGTAAAGCAAAGCTGAATTTAAAGGAGATCGCCTTATTTGGCGTGCTGGGGGCATTGACCTTCGGCGCCAAGGTTGCGATGAGCGGTCTGCCGAACATTGAGCCGGTTTCCCTGATGGTGATTTTGTTTGCGGTAACCTTCGGCTACAAGGCGCTGTATCCCGTCTATTTGTATGTGCTGATGGAAGTGCTGCTTTACGGCATCAATCTTTGGAACATCAACTATCTGTATGTTTGGACGATTTTGGCAGTGGTTGCCTGCTGGATGCGTCCGCTGAAGCATCCCATCTGGTGGGCGCTGCTGTCCGGCCTTTTTGGGCTTTCCTTTGGCCTTTTGTGCGCGCCGGTGTATGTGTTTATAAACGGTTGGGATTTTGCTGTCCGGTGGTGGATGGCCGGTTTGGGTTTTGACGCGATTCACGGGATAGCCAATTTTGTGATCGCTTTGGTGCTTTTCGCGCCACTGCGAAAGCTACTGAAAAAACTGTATTAAAAGAAGCGGTAGAAACGAAAGTTTCTACCGCTTTTCGTATATTCTGTTGAGGGAGTGGAAATACTAAAAATCAGCCTGCCAGCACTTCTGCCTTGTGGACGCCCGGAACCCGGCGCATCTCACGAAGCAATGCTTCCAGAGAAATGTCCAAAGTCATAGTTTCTGCAGAGATGGTAACCAAGGCACTGCCGTTGGAGGGAACGATGGTGTTGACCGTCTGGATGTTGGCGTTGTGGGCAGAAAAGACCGCCAGCAGGGAAGAAAGCTGTCCCATTTGGTCGTGAAGCACAAACTGGAAGGTTACTACTCGCCCGGTCATCATATTCTGGAAGGGGCGGACGGCGTTACGGTACTTATGAAAGGCGCTGCGGCTGATGCCGGTGATCCTGGTTGCCTCGTTGATGGTGGAAACTTCACCGCTTTCCAACAGGCGGTTTGTTTCTGCAACTTTTAAGAAAATTTCCGGCAAGGCAGATGCCTCTACGATGTAATATTGATGCTCTTTCATTCCTGCGATATCCTCCTGCAAACGAAAAATGTCTTTCAGTTACGGACATTGTAGCATAGCTTTTCCAAAAATGCAAGCTTACGAAAGGAGAAATTATGACCCCATCTTCCCTGAAAAAGCCGCTGATTCTGTTGGCAGCCATTGCTGCGCTGTGGCTTGGCTTTCGATATGTTCTGCCGGTGGCGCTGCCCTTTTTGCTGGGGGCAGCTCTTGCGTTTGCGGCAGAGCCGGTGGTGCAGCTTTGCACAAAAAAGCTCCGGTTTCCCCGATGGCTGGCAACCGGGCTGGGCGTATCGGCAGCGATCGTAGCGGTGCTGGGGATCGTTTCTCTGCTGGGGGCGGCGATGGTCCGGGAGGTGGGAAATCTTGTGCGCAGCTTGCCGGATCTGGAAAGCACTGCCCAGCAGGGAATGCTGCTGACCCAGGACTTTCTGGTAAGCGCAGCGGAAAGAGCGCCGGAAAGTGTCCGGCCTGTGCTGCAGCGGACAGTGCTGAATTTTTTTGATGACGGCTCGGTGCTTTTGCAGGAGGTAACCGGGAAGATCCCGGGCCTTGTCAGCACAGCTGTTACCCGCTTCAGCGACGGCGCTTTTGGAGTAGGTACCGGGGTGCTGGCGGCCTTTTTCATTTCTGCCCGGCTGCCGGAGCTGAAAGAAAAGCTTCGAAGCCGGATCCCCCAACGGTGGCGGCAGGAGTATTTGCCGGCGCTGCAGCGGGTGCGCAAAGCCCTGGGTGGGTGGTTTAAGGCCCAATGTAAGCTCCTGGCAGTTACCTATCTGATCGTTACCGCAGGCTTTCTGCTTTTGGGCATTCCCTACGGCTGGGCCTGGGCGATTTTGATCGCGCTGGTGGATGCGATGCCTATTTTGGGTACAGGCACGGTGCTGCTGCCCTGGGCGCTGGTGAATGTTCTTCGGGGAAGGACGTTGCAGGCGGTGGGTCTTTTTTGTATTTACGGCGCGACCCTGGCCACCCGGAGTGTTTTAGAGCCCCGGCTGGTGGGTCGGCAGCTGGGCCTTGACCCCCTTGCAACGTTGCTGGCGCTGTATTTGGGTTACCGTTTTTGGGGCATTGTTGGGATGCTTCTGGCACCGGTGCT
The DNA here is from genome assembly GCA_045612985.1 of Faecousia sp. GTDB lineage: Bacteria > Bacillota > Clostridia > Oscillospirales > Oscillospiraceae > Faecousia. The sequence continues at coordinate 54,315 of JAZLAB010000092.1, read as the reverse complement.
GGTGTCGGCGGCCAAAAGCTTTGTAAGTAGTTCTTTTCCGTCGTGAAAAAGCGGGTTTTTTTCAACTTCCTATTGTGTATTTCGAGGGTTTTTGTTATAATATAAGGAAAATGATATAATTGGATGTGTTATGCTTTGAAATACGGAACGTGGATTGTAAAAGAACCGAAAATGGATGCGGTCAATGTGCTGGTGGCCGGGGGTTTTCCGCCGATGGTTGCGATGATTCTGGCCTCCAGAGGCATCGATACCGTACAGAAGGCCGGGCACTACCTTGGCTGCGATGTTACCCTGCCGGATGCCTATATGCTCAAGGATATGGCCCTGGCGGCAGGGCGGATCGCCCTTGCCCTGGACAGGGGCGAGAAGATCGCCGTTTTCGGCGACTATGATGTGGATGGCATCACCGCCACCTGTATGTTGACGGACTTTTTGCGCAGCTGCGGCGCGGAGTGTGTTCCCTATATTCCGGGACGGCTGGAGGAGGGCTACGGCCTGAATCCCATTGCCGTCCATCAGCTACATAATGAGGGTGTCCGGCTGATCGTTACGGTGGACTGCGGCATTACTGCTGTGGAAGAGGCCGCCCTTTGTAAGCAGCTGGGCATTGACCTGGTGATCACCGATCACCACGAGTGTAAGGACACACTCCCGGAGGCGGTAGCGGTGGTAGATCCCCACCGCCCGGACTGTAGCTATCCCCACCGGGATCTTTCCGGCGTGGGCGTTGCCTTTAAGCTGGCCTCTGCCATCTGCGGAAGTCAGGAGGAAATTCTGCAGCGGTATGCGGATATGGTCTGTTTGGGTACTGTGGCAGATGTGATGCCTATGCGGGGAGAGAACCGGGTGATCGTCAGCCGGGGTCTTCAGTCCTTGCGGCAGACCACACGGCCCGGCATTCTGGCGCTGCTGAAGCAGGCAGGCTGTGAAAAGGAAACCTTGACGGCAGCCTCTGTGGGCTATACCCTTGCACCCCGGATCAATGCAGCCGGCCGTATGGGTCAGATCGATCTGGCGGTGGAGCTGTTTTTGACCAAGGACGAAGAAAAGGCAGAGCAGCTGGCAAAGGCCCTGTGTGAGCTGAATAAGCAGCGGCAGGCGGTGGAGTCGGAGATCTATCAGCAGGCTGTGGAGATGCTGCCGAAGGAGCAGCTGCCGGAGGCCATCGTGCTGGCAGAGGAAAGCTGGCATCAGGGCGTGGTGGGCATTGTTGCCAGCCGGATCGCCGAGGAGTACTGCTGCCCCACCTTCCTGGTTTGTTTGGACGGAGATCACGGAAAGGCAAGCTCCCGCAGCTACGGCGGCTTCAATTTGTTCTCCTCACTATCTACTCTTTCACCGCTGCTGGAAAGCTACGGCGGCCACGAGCTGGCAGCAGGCTTTACCATTTCCAGACAGAATATCGGCGCCTTCCGGGAGGAGATCTCCCGGCTGGCAAAGGCCTATTATACCCAGGATATTCCCCGGACGGTGCTGGAAGCAGACTGCGCGGTAGGCCCGGAGCTTTTGACCGTTTCCAATGTGGAATCTCTGGGAAGGCTGGAGCCCTGCGGCAATGGCTGTCCCAAGCCGGTGCTGGTAGTGCGCAGCGCGGTGGTGGACTGGATCGGTACTGTGGCCAACGGCCGACATTTGCGGCTGCGGCTGCGGGTGGGAAGACATACCCTTCAGGGCATCTGGTTCTCGGTCAGCGCCAAAACTGCATCGGTTGCCCTGGGGGATACGGTGGATGTGGCATTTTTGCCCCAGATCAATGAATACCGGGGAGAAAAGACGGTACAGTTAAATGTTCAGGACATCCGTCCTGCCTGCAACGCAGAATGCAGCGTGGATACCTCCGGTTACCGGGCGCTGCGGGAAGGCAACATCACCTGTCAGCAAGCCCAGGACCTTTTGCCGGACCGGCAGACACTGGGTATGGTCTGGCGGTATCTGGCAAGCATTCCCGAGGGCTATCTGGAGGAAAATCCGGTGTGTCTTTGCCGGAAGATCGTCCGCTGGTCCGGACTACCCCTTGGATTGGGAAAGCTGATGACCTGTCTGGATATTTTTGCAGATGTTTCGCTGCTGGAAGTTTCCCGGCAGCATAAGGAAATTATCATTCGTCTGTTGCCCCAGGAGGGCAAATCAGATTTGAATCAAAGTCAGACAATGCAGCGATTAAACGCTGTGAAAGAGAGCTAAAGTATGGAAAGTTTTTCTGAGCATTATGATTCGCTCTATGCGGCCCTGGAAAAGTATATGCCCGGTCGGGATATCTCCCTGATCGAGAAGGCGATCCGCTATGCCCAGGACAAGCACAAGGAGCAAAAACGAAAAGACGGATCTCCTTACATCATCCACCCCCTGGCGGTGGCGCAGATCGTAACGGAGATGGGCCTGGATACCGATGCGGTTTTGGGCGCGCTGCTGCACGACTGCATTGAGGACACCGATGCGTCCTATGACGATATTGCCAAGCAGTTTGGCGAGACGGTGGCCCAGCTGGTGGAAGGCGTTACCAAGCTGACCCGGGCCAATTTCTCCAGCTCTGAAGAGCAGCAAATGGAGAACCTGCGCAAGATGTTTATGGCAATGAGCCAGGATATCCGGGTGGTGCTGATCAAGATCTCTGACCGGCTGCACAATATGCGTACTATGCAGTATCAGTCCCAGGCAAAGCAGGTCATCAAGTGCCGGGAGACGATGGACATTTATGCCCCTCTGGCTCACCGGCTTGGTATGCAAAAGATCAAGTGGGAACTGGAAGACTTGTCACTGCGGTATTTGGAGCCGGAAGCTTACAACGACATTATGTCCTATTTGAAGGCCCGGGAAGAGCACGACAAGGCCTTTATGCGCGCCATTCAGGAGAAAATTACCGGACGACTGCTGGATATGGGCATCCATAACGAAACCTACGGACGGATCAAGCACGTTTACTCCATTTATCGGAAAATGGATCAGCAGGAAAAGACCCTGGATGAGCTGTATGATATTTATGCCTTCCGGGTAGTGGTGGACACCATTCCCGACTGCTACAATGTGTTGGGCCATATCCACGATCTGTTCAGCCTGGTGCCGGGCCGGTTTAAGGACTATATTTCCACCCCCAAGCCCAATATGTACCAGAGCCTGCATACCACCGTCATCGGCACCCAGGGTATTCCCTTTGAGGTGCAGATCCGCACCTGGGAGATGCACGAAACGGCGGAATACGGTATTGCTGCCCACTGGAAATACAAGCAGGGCGACGGGGGCGGAAGCGAAAAGGACTTTGAGTGGGTCCGCCGGCTTCTGGAAGGTCAGCAGAACACCGATGCAGAGGACTATGTTAACTCTCTGAAGATCGATATGTTCGACGACGAGGTGTTTGTCTTTACCCCCAAGGGCAAGATCGTTTCTCTGCCTGCCGGCTCTACCCCCATTGACTTTGCCTATGCCATTCACTCCGGCGTCGGCAACGCAATGGTGGGCGCAAAGGTCAATAACCGGATCGTCAACATTGATACCACCCTCAGCAACGGCGATATCGTGGAGGTCATCACCTCCAAAGCCGGCCGGGGTCCCAGCCGTGATTGGCTGAACATCTGTAAATCCAACCAGGCAAGAACAAAGATCAAGCAGTGGTTCAAAAAGGAACGGCGGGAGGAAAATATCCTCCACGGCAGAGCCAGCTTTGAGGCGGAAATGCGCCGTTTGCTGCTGCCGCTGCCGGCTGCTATGGACGATGAGCTGGAACAGAGCCTGCTGAAAAAGCTGGCCTTTGACAACTGGGATGATATGTATCCCGCCATTGGCTACGGCGGCTTGACCGCCACAAAGGCGGTGGGCCGTATCCGGGACGATATCAACCGGGCAGCAAAGGCGGACAAGGCCAACACCATCCCTCTGCGTCTGAATCCGGATGCAGCGGCAAAGGGCGGTCGCCACAGTGTCAACGGCGTGATCGTGGAGGACATCGACTCCTGTATGATCAAGTTCAGCAAGTGCTGCACCCCTGTCCCCGGCGATGCCATCACCGGCTTTATCACCAAGGGCTTTGGCGTGTCCATCCACCGCAAAGACTGCCCCAATGCTGCCGGCAGAAAAGATCCCCGCCAGGCGGCCCGCTGGGTGCAGGTGCGCTGGGATGCGGAGGCAGACCAGCCCTTCGAGACCACCTTGGAGCTGGACTGCATCACCCGGGATGGCCTTTTGTTGGATGTGGCAATGGCGATGACCTCTATCCGCACCCGGGTCAAGGAGCTTAGCGGCAAGGATATGCCCGACGGACACAGTGTCTTTACGGTGCGCTTTGAGGTGAAAAATGTAGCGGAGCTGGAATCCATCCGCAACCGGCTGCTGAATATCCGGGATGTGATGGGTACGCGGAGAGGACAAAACTAACAATGCGAGCTGTTTTAACAAGAGTAAAATCCGCCTCGGTCTCCATTGACGGACAGACGGTGGGAAAAATCGGTCAGGGCTTTCTGATTTTGCTGGGCATCGGCCCGGAGGATACAGAGCAGCACTGCCGGTATCTGGCAGAAAAGGCCCTGCGCCTGCGCATTTTTGAGGATGCCCAGGGGAAGATGAACTGCGGTCTGGAAGAGGTAAACGGTCAGGTGCTGGTGGTCAGCCAGTTCACCCTTTACGGCAACTGCCGCAAGGGCCGCCGCCCCAGTTTTATTGAGGCTGCCCCTCCGGAGCTGGGCAACCGGCTTTATGAAAAGTTTTTGCAGGACTGTGCCGAGCTGGGCTATCCGCCCCAGCACGGACAGTTTGGCGCAGATATGCAGGTGGAGTCTGTCAATGACGGTCCGGTAACGCTGATTTTGGACACGGACCAGCTGATGGACAGCCCCAGAAGAGGTTAAAAATGCAAATATTAGGGATACAGGTTGGCTCTTTGCAGACCAACTGCTATGTGGCCTGGCAGGAAGATGCCCGGCAGTGCGTGGTCATCGACCCCGGCGAGGATGCTGCCACCATTTTGGCGGCGGTAAACGCCCGGGGAAAACAGGTGGCGGCGATTTTGCTGACCCACGGCCATTTTGACCATATTGGCGCGGTGCGCGCCATCCGGGAAGCAACCGGCTGCAAGGTGTATTTGCACAGGGAGGACCTGACCTTGCCCAGCCATATGACGGCAGGTCCCCTTCCGGAAACGGAGGACTATCCCCAAAGACTCTTTGTGGCGGAGCTGGAATTTCAGGTCCTGCACACCCCGGGACATACCCCGGGCAGCGTCTGCCTTGTGTGTGAGGATGTGATCTTCTCCGGCGATACTCTTTTTGCCGGCACCTGCGGCAGAACGGACTTTCCCGGCGGCTCTTACAGCCAAATGCTCCAGTCGCTGAAGGCACTGGCAGCGCTGGAGGGAAATTTCCAGGTGCTGCCCGGCCACGCAGAGCAGACCACCCTGGAAAGAGAAAGAAAAACCAATCCTTTTATGAGATGATGACAAGTGGAACTGAAACTGATCGGTCATAACGACCTTTATGCTGTGGAGCAGCTGCAAATGGCGCTGTTTCCTGCCCAAACCGCCGGGGAGGCGGTTTCGGCTTTGCACCGGGGGAAAACCTGGCTGACGGCAGTAACGAAAATTACATTGGACGGCAAAACCACAAAAGGCTTTGCCCGATTGCCGGCAGATAAGGAAACGGTGCGCCTGCGCCGCCGGATCTTGCAGCAAAGCTATTATAAAGCTGCCTGCGGCCATTTGCCCCAAACGCCCCCTTGGGGCGCGTTGGCAGGGGTGCGGCCTACCAAGCTGACCACAAAGCATTTTTTGGAGGGCGGCACGGAAGCTTCTGCCCATAAGCTTTTGAAAGAGGTCTACTTTGTAACCAAGCCCCGGCGGGAGCTGGCCATTGCCTGCTCCAAATCAACGGTGGCGGCTTATGAAAAAATGGGAAAGCAGGATGTGTCGCTGTATGTGGGCATTCCTTTCTGTCCCACCCGCTGCGCCTACTGCAGCTTTGTCAGCCGCAGCGTGGGCAAGCGGACAGAACTGTTAGAGCCTTATTTGCAAGCGCTGGACAAGGAGCTGGCCCTTACCGGAAAGCTTTTGAAGGAATCCGGCAAGCGGATCCGCACCGTCTATATGGGCGGCGGTACGCCTACCACACTTTCCGCATCCCAGATGGCAAAGCTGCTGGATAACATCTATCAGCATTTTGATCTTTCCGGCTGCCTGGAATTTACCGTCGAGGGTGGCAGACCGGACACACTGGATGCAGAAAAACTGCAGATCATCAAAGACCACGGTGCAAACCGGATGAGCATCAATCCCCAGAGTATGGAAAACCCGGTTTTGCGCGCCAGCGGCAGACCCCACACCGCCGAGGATGTGCTGCGCAGCTTCCAGCAGGCAAAGGATGCCGGCTTTGATGCCATTAATATGGACCTGATCGCAGGTCTGCCTCAGGATACATACGAGGGCTTTTGCCGCAGCCTGGATGCGATCCGGAAGCTGCAGCCGGCAAACATCACTGTACATACCTTGGCGCTGAAAAAAGGCGCGGACCTTTTTGAAAAGCAGGAAAATCTACCCTCCGGCAGGGAGGTTTCCCGAATGGTGGCCTATGCCAACGAAATGCTGGCATCTGACGGCTACAAGCCGTACTATCTGTACCGGCAGAAATATATGTCCGGAAGTTTTGAAAATATTGGCTGGAGTCGGGATAATCTGGACTGTTTGTATAATATCTATATGATGGAGGAGCTGCACACCATTTTGTCTTTGGGCGGTGGCGGTATGAACAAAGTCAACCTGCCGGACGGCACACTGCAGCGCTTTCACAATCCCAAATTCCCGGAGCAGTACATTACCCAGCTGGACAGCGTCCTGGAGCAAAAGCGACAGCTGTTTGAGCTTCTATAAAATCTGAAAAGGGGTGCAGATCTTGGACACCTTAATTTCCAATGCAACCGTTGTAACCATGAATGAAAAGATGGATGTGCTTTTCGGCGCATACCTGGGTGTTACCGACGGAAAAATAACTTATCTTGCAAAAAAACCGCCGGAGGAAAAGCCGGCCACCATCGTAGACGGCACCGGTATGGTGCTGATGCCCGGCTTTGCCAACTGCCACACCCATTTGGCAACCACCGCTTTGCGGGCGCTGCTGGACGATGCTTCCCGGGCGGAGGCTCTGGAGCAGCAGCTGCAACGGGAGGTGCTGATGGACAGCCGCAGCGCCAAAGCGGCAGCGCTGATGGGCATCGCCGAATGCCTGCGCTTTGGCATTACCTCCGTTTCGGATCTGTATTACTATCCGGAAGCCACTGCCCAGGCTGTGGCGGAAAGCGGCATCAAGGCCAATCTGGCCCTTTCTTGCTACCGGTTTATTGACCAGCAGGAGGATTTTGATTTTGAAACCGACGAACAGTGCCGGGAAAGCTGCCGGGTGGCCGAGAAATGGCACGGCCACGACGACGGCCGCATTCGCATAGACGCCGGTCTGTACGGGGAATATATCAGTAACTATAAGCTGTGGGAGGCTTTGGCAGCCTGGGCAAAAGAAGAAAACCTGGGCCTGCAGCTGCACCTTTGCGAAACGGATGCGGAGGCCCAGGACTGTCTGGACCGGACCGGTCTGCCCCCGGCGGAGCTGCTCAATGCCCACAATCTGTTCTGCGTAAGCGCAACAGCCGCCGGCTGTGTGGCGCTGACCGATGAGGAAAGAAAGCTTCTTGGCAAGAAGAAGGTATCTGCGGTGGCAACGCCCATTGCCTATGCCAAGGCAGGCCTGCCCTCCACGCCCATTCTGGAAACGGTAAAGGCCGGGATGAATGTGGCGCTGGGTACCGGCGGCGCGGTGGAGTGCGGCAATCTGGATATGTTCGAGGTGATGCGCGCAGCGAGCTTCAGCGCCCGGACAGAGGGAAAAGATGCCAATGCGCTGCCGGCAGCGGCTGCGCTGATGATGGCCACCACCTGCGGCGCCCGCGCCCAGGGCCGGGCCGAGCAGACCGGTATGATCAAAGAGGGAATGGATGCAGACTTGATTTTGGTGGATTTCTCCGCGCCCCATCTGATGCCCTGCCACGATGTAATGAACGGCCTGGTGTTCAGCGCCAAGGGCGGCGATGTGGCAATGACGATGGTCCGGGGTAAGATCCTGTACCAAAACGGCGCATTCCCCACCATTGATTTGAAAAATGTGGTGGAGGAACTGATGAACTACGCAATTCCCCGCTTGATGGGGCAGAAGGAGTAAGCGATGGCAGATTCTTCGAAAAAACAAACATTCCTTCACGGCGCGGCGTTGCTGGCGATCGCCACAGCCATTGTGAAGGTGATCGGCGCGTTTTATAAGATTCCCCTGAAAGCCATTATTGGCGACGAGGGCTATGGATATTTCAGCACCGCCTATGACATTTATTCGGTGCTGCTTTTGATCTCCACCGCCGGCCTTCCGGTGGCGATGAGCCGAATGATCAGCAGCGCAAGCACCCTGAAGCGCTACAACGAGGTGCGCAGAACCTACAAGACCGCCCAAATGATCTTTATCAGCCTGGGCCTTGCCAGCACGCTGTTTATGATGCTGGGAAGCAAGTGGCTTGCCAATCTTTTGGAGCAGCCCGCTGCCTGGACGGCAATCTTGTGTTTGGGTCCCTGCACGATCTTTATGGGCCTCATTTCCACCTACCGGGGCTTTTTCCAGGGACAGGAGAATATGCGCCCCACCTCTTTTTCTCAAGTGCTGGAGGCAGTGGCAAAGCTGGTGGTGGGTCTTGGCGCAGCCTATCTGATCATCCGCGCTACCAATAGTCTTGCCCTTGCTGCCGCAGGCAGCATTTTGGGTGTTACCGTCAGCTGTTTGATCTCTGCGGTGTATCTGTTTGGAAAGGTCCGGAAGGACTACGCCCAGATGCCCCAAACCCAGGAAACCCCCGCCGGCTACAAGGCAACGGCAAAGCAGCTGCTTTCCATTGCCGTTCCCATCACCATCGGCGCTGCCGGCTTGCAGCTGCTGACGGTGGCAGAGTCCGGTCTGTATATGAACCGGCTGGTGCATCTAATCGAAACTAACCAGTATGCAAAGCCCTTGGTGGAGGCAATGAAGGCCGACATTTTGGCCATTGATCCGTCGGTAACAGCCGGGGAAATGCCTTACCGGGTGGCGGCTGGCTTTAAGGGCATTTATAACTTCGCCCAGACGGTCTTCAATATGCCCTGCGCCTTTATCGTTCCCATCTCCATCAGCGTGATCCCGGCCATCACCTCCCATTTGACCCTGCAAAACAACCGGGGTGTCCGGGAAACGGAAGAATCCGCTGCCCGGATCACAGGCCTGATCAGCCTGCCCTGCAGTGTGGGTCTGTGCGTGCTGGCAAAGCCGGTAATGGCGCTGCTGGGCGGCTACACGGGCCTTAAGCTGGAGCTGGCCGCAAGCCTGATGGTGGCGCTGGGCGCTTGTGTGTTCCTATACTCTATCATCCAGTACACCAACTCTTTGATGCAGGCACACGGCTACGCTTTTGTGCCGGTGGTGAATATGCTGCTGGTGGGCGTGGTAAAATTAGCAGTGGTGTATATTTTGGCAGGCAACCCCAATCTGGGTATTCTGGGCGCGCCCATCGGCGCGGTGCTCAGTTACGCGGCCATCGCGGTGCTGAATCTTATCGCCATCCGGAAAATGGTGCCACAAAAACCGGCATTGACCACAAACCTTTTGCGGCCGCTGCTGCCGGCAGCCATTATGGGCGTAGCAGTATTTGGCGCCTATCAGCTGATGCTTCAGATTCTGGGGCAGGCGGGCAGCCGGGTACTGCTTTGCGGCGTGCCCATTGCCATTGGCGTAGCGGTGTACTGCGTGGCTGCAGTGTTGTGTAAATCCTTCACCGCTGCCGATTGCCAGCTGCTGCCAAAAGGCGACAAAATCGCCAAATTGCTCAAGCTGTAAGATGCTGCCGGAAAATTGCCAAAAAACCGCAAAAAATGGGTTAAATGCACAAAATACGGACCCTATATTTGTAAAAATCTACAAAAAATTGCGAGGGTACTTGCAAAGTTCTAGGCAGTATGCTATGATAAAGTCCCAAGTAATTTACAACTTTATATGAAAGAAGGAAATAACTATGAACAAGACAGAACTGATTGCTGCAGTCGCTGAAAAGACCGGTCTGACCAAGAAGGACGCAGAGCGCGTCATCAACGCCACCGTCGACACCATCACCGCCAGCCTGGTTAAGGGCGAAAAGGTGCAGGTTTCCGGCTTTGGTATCTTCGAGGTTAAGGCTCGCGAAGCTCGCGTTGGCCGCAACCCCCGCACCAAGGAGACCATCCAGATCCCCGCTACCCGCCTGCCCGCATTCAAGGCAAGCAAGGCTCTGAAGGACGTCGTCGCAAAGTAAGAAAAGCTTATGCGTCTTGACAAGTATCTGAAGGTGTCCCGTCTGATCAAACGGCGGACGGTAGCCAATGAAGCCTGCGACAATGGGCGTATCCAAGTAAACGGCCGTGTCCAAAAGGCCAGCTACGAGGTCAAGGTAGGCGACCGGATCGAAATCGCAATGGGCCAAAGGACCATCGCGGTGGAGGTTATACAGGTGGCAGACAATGTCCGCAAGGACGATGCCGGCACTATGTATAAACAAGTGTAAAAAAAGCACGCAGACATTGCCCAAGTGTCCTTAGGGACACTTGGGCAGTTTTATTCGCCTAACGGCGAGTGATATTGCTATGCAGTGATATTTGTCTTACGACAAGTTATATTGCCTTCGGCAGCTTATGGGCGAATAAAATATCACTAAAACCGCAAGGTTTTAATATCACTTTTGATTTATCAAAAATATCACTGTGAGACCTGTCTCGCAATATCACTTATTCTTTCTTATTTTTGAGATGGGTGAAATTTTAAAGTATGTAACCTGCTATGACGCTTTCCGGGTGGCTTTTTTCTATATTTAGCTTGCAAAGAGCGGGCAGTATATGGTAAAATAAAAGATAAGTTATTTGCCATATATTTCGCGCAAAGGAGATATAGGAATTATGAAGATCAGAAAGGCGCTATTATCCTGCGTTTTGGTGCTGGCAACGGCGTTGGTATGCCTGCTGGCGCTGCCCACCGAAGCCCAGGCAGCGAAAGACGGATACTATACCTATACCGTTTCCAACGGTAAGGCGACCATCACCGATGTTAGCACATCTATTAGTGGTAGCATTACAATTCCCTCCACATTGGGCGGCTATCCGGTTACCACCATTGGCGATGATGCGTTCTGGTGGTGTACCAGCCTGACTAGCGTGACTATCGGCGACAGCATCACCACCATTGGCGGTTCTGCGTTCTATAACTGCACCAGCCTGAAGAGCATCACCATTCCGGACAGCGTCACCACCATTGGCGGTGCTGCGTTCGCAGTCTGCACCAGTCTGACCAGCATTACCATCCCGGACAGTGTCACCAGTATTGGCGGTCATGCGTTCGATGGTTGCGACGGCCTGAACTATAATACTTATGGTAACGGCAGGTATCTAGGAAATAGCTATAATCCCTATCTGTATTTTGCAAATACGACATCAACCTCCATAACATCCTGCAATATCCATCCTGACACAAGGTTTGTTGGCAGTTCTGCGTTCGAAGACTGCACCAGCCTGACCAGCATTACTATCCCGGATGGCGTCACCGCCATTGGCAGTTCTGCGTTCTATAACTGCACCAGCCTGAAGAGCATCACCATTCCGGGCAGCGTCACCAGTGTTGGTAGGTATGCGTTCTCTGGCTGCGATAGACTAAATTATAACATTTATGATAATGCAAAATATTTAGGAAACAGCAATAATCCTTATCTGTATTTTGCTGATACAACAGCAACTGATATAACAGCTTGCAACATTCATACCAATACAAAGATAATTGGCTATCAAGCGTTCTATACCTGCGACAGTTTGACAGAAATTACCATCCCGGACAGCGTTGCCAGCATTGGCGACTATGCGTTCTATGAGTGCACCAGCCTGACCAGTATCACCATCCCAGACAGTGTCACCACCATTGGTGAGTGCGTGTTTATTACTTGTTCCAGTTTGACCAGCATCACTATCCCTAACAGCATCACCACCATTGGTGATTGTACGTTTTGTGAGTGCTTTAGTTTGACCAGCATCATCATCCCGGACAGTGTCACCAGTATTGGCGGTCGAGCGTTCGAATACTGCTTCACCCTGACCAGCATTACCATCCCTGACAGCGTCACCACTATTGGCGGGGATGCGTTCTTTGGCTGTAGCAGCCTGACCAGCGTGACCCTCGGCGACAGCGTCACCACCATTGGCGGTGATGCATTCTGGGGCTGCGACAGCCTGACGAGCATCACCATCCCGGACAGCGTCACCACAATTGGTGAGTATGCGTTCGGAGACTGCGACAGCCTGAGAAATGTTTACTATGCCGGAACGGAAAGTCAATGGAATGCAATTGATATCGGTAGCTATAATACAGGGTTGACTAACGCGACGATTCATTATTTAGGGGGATGCACGCACAGTTACGACAATGAATACGACTCTGCTTGCAATATCTGTGGCGAAATTCGTGTTCTTGAAGATATTTATTCTTACGAGATCGTAAACGGTACAGCAACGATTACTGATTGCGATAGTAATGCTTACGGAGAAATTATAATCCCGTCTACATTAGGTGGCTATCTGGTCACCACCATTGGCGAATTTGCGTTCGAAGGCTGCTACAGCCTGGAAAGCATCACCATCCCGGACAGCGTCACCACCATTGGCGGTTATGCGTTCTTTGGCTGTAGCAGCCTGACCAGCGTGACCATCGGTGACAGTGTCACCACCATTGGCGGTCATGCGTTCGATGGTTGCGACAGTCTGACCAGCATCACTATCCCGGACAGCGTTACCAGCATTGGCAGTTATGCGTTCGGAGACTGCGACAGCCTGACCAGCGTGACCCTCGGCGACAGCGTCACCACCATTGGCTATTCTGCGTTCGGAGACTGCGACAGCCTGACCAGCATCACCATCCCGGACAGCGTCATTGCCATTGGCGAACATGCGTTCAGTTCCTGCGCCAGCCTGACCAGCATCACCATCCCAGACAGCGTCACCACCATTGGCAATTGGGCGTTCGAAAACTGCTCCAGCCTGACCAGCGTGACCATCGGTAACAGCGTCACCACCATTGGCAATTATGCGTTCCGTTACTGCGACAGCCTGGAAAGCATCACCATTCCGGGCAGCGTCACCACCATTGGCGATTCTGCGTTCAGATACTGCGACAGCCTGAGAAATGTTTACTATGCCGGAACGGAAAGTCAATGGAATGCAATTGATATCGGTAGCTATAATACAGGGTTGACTAACGCGACGATTCATTATCAGCATATCCACGATGATCACGACTATGCCGAGGCGACCTGCACCGAACCCAAGACCTGCAAGGTTTGCGGCGCAACAGAAGGCGTAGCGCTTGGCCACGACTATGCAGCTGCAACTTGTACCACCCCCAAGACCTGTAAGCGTTGCTCTGCAACAGTAGGCACAGCACTGGGTCACGACTATGCAGCTGCCACCTGCACCGAGCCCAAGACCTGCAAGGTTTGCGGTGCAACTGAAGGCGAAACTTTAGGCCACGACTATGCACCTGCAACCTGTACCGCACCCAAGACCTGCAAGGTTTGCGCTGCGACCGAAGGCGAAGCGCTGGGCCACGATCATGCAGATGCCACCTGCACCGCCCCCAAGACTTGTAAGCGTTGCTCTGCAACAGAAGGCGAAGCACTGGGCCACGATTATGTAGCTGCAACTTGTACGACCCCCAAGACCTGTAAGGTCTGCTCCGCAACCGAAGGTGCAGCCTTGGGTCACGACTATGCCGAGGCAACCTGCACCGAACCCAAGACCTGTAAGGTCTGCTCCGCAACAGTAGGCACAGCACTGGGCCACGACTATGCAGATGCAACTTGCACCGAACCCAAGACCTGTAAGCGTTGTAGTGCAACAGAAGGAACAGCACTAGGCCATGCCTATACCAATGCTTGTGACACGATTTGTAATGTCTGCGATGATGTAAGAGTTATTACACATGCGTATATGCCTTCCTATGTCGCAGATGAAAATGGACATTGGTACCAGTGTTATATTTGTGGACAGAAAAAGTCCGTTGCGCTCCATGACTACGACAATGCTTGCGATACATATTGTGACACCTGCGGTATGATCCGTAAGATCGTTCACGACTATACAGCAGCCACCTGCACCGAACCCAAGACTTGTAAGGTTTGCTCTGCAACGGAAGGTGAAGCATTAGGCCACGACTATGCCGAGGCAACCTGCACCACCCCCAAGACCTGTAAGGTTTGTGCTGCAACAGAAGGCGAAGCATTGGGTCACGACTACGCAGATGCTACCTGCACCGAACCCAAGACTTGTAAAGTCTGTGGTGCAACAGAAGGCGCGGCATTGGGCCATGAGTATGCCAACGCAACCTGCACCACACCCAAGACCTGCACCGTCTGCGGTGAAACCGAGGGTGAAACGCTTCCCCACGAGTCTGACAGTGGCACAGTGACCAAGAAGGCCACCTGTACTGCCACCGGCACAAAGACCTATAAGTGTAAGCATTGCGGCAAGGTACTCAAGACCGAGTCTATTTCCAAGACCTCCCACAACTACACCGGAAAGACCTGCGGCAAAGCCACCAAGTGTTCTGTGTGTAAAAAGACCGGCAGCAAGCTTGCCCATAGCTACTCCCACGATTGCGACACCAAGTGTAACCGGTGCGGCAAGAAGCGGACGATCTCTCACAAATACAGTTCTGCAACTTGTACAAAAGCCAAGACCTGTAAGGTCTGCGGTAAGACCAGCGGCAGCAAGCTTGGACATAAGTATTCCAATGACTGCGATACCAAGTGTAACCGCTGCAGCAAGACCCGGTCTATTAAGCACCAATATAAGTCTGCAACCTGTACCAAGGCAAAGACCTGTAAGATCTGCGGCAAGACCAGCGGAAGCAAGCTTGGACACAAGTACACAAACGATTGTGATACCAGCTGCAACCGCTGCGGCAAGACCCGGAGTATTAAGCACCAGTATAAGTCTGCAACTTGTACGAAGCCCAAGACCTGTAAGGAGTGCGGCAAGACCAGCGGCAGCAAGCTTGGACACAAGTATTCCAATGACTGTGATACCAAGTGTAACCGCTGCAGCAAAAAGCGCAGCATTACCCACGACTATGTGACCAAGACCACCAAGGCCACCACCTCCAAAAACGGTAAAGTGGTGAAAAAGTGCGCCGAGTGCGGTAAAATCTCCAGCGAGAAGACTATCTATAAGGTCAAGTCCTTTAAGCTGTCCACTACCAAGTACACCTATAGTGGCGCCACCCGGACACCTACCGTAACGGTCAAGGATTACAAGGGTAAGAAGCTGACCAAGGATACGGATTACACTGTAACCTATGAATCCGGCAGAACGGATGTAGGTGAGTACACTGTAACGGTAAAGCTTACCGGCAAGTACTCCGGCACAAAGAAGCTGTACTTTACCATCGTGCCCAAAGCACCTGCCATCAGCAGCCTTACTGCCAAATCCAAGTCGTTGGTGGTGAAGCTGACTCCCCAGACGGAGCAGTGTAGCGACTACCAGATCGAGTACTCCACCAGCAAGAGCTTTAAATCCTCCAAGAAGATCACCATTTCGGACATCAACGCCGAAACGGCCACCCTCAAGAGTCTGAAAGCGAAGACCACCTACTATGTACGCATCCGCGCCTACAAGACGGTGGACGGAGAGAAGCTTTACTCCAGCTGGTCCAGCTACCAGTACAAGAAGACCAAATAAGCAAAAAGAGCAGGTGCTTTCGCACCTGCTCTTTTCGAAAGCCTTCTCCTGGAGGAGAAGGTGTCAGCGAAGCTGACGGATGAGGTGTTAAGACTGCCGACACATTGTTGGCTTGGTTCGCTGTGAAGGTTTGTTACACCTCATCCGACCTCACTTTGTTCGGCCACCTTCTCCTCAAGGAGAAGGCTTTGTCCAATGATTATTTAGTAAAACACTGTGTTTTGACGGTTTGATGTTTCCATAACACTCTGGTTTTGTTTGCGGTTTTCCATATGGCCGGACTCAATTACCGGGGGCTTGGGGTCGGCCACCTCCCAGGAAAGTGGCTTTTTCTCGTCTTTTTTCATAAAAAATCCCTCCTGCAGCTAGTTTGCGCTGCAGGAGGGATTTTATTTCGGTTTATTTTTCCAGAGCCATCACTTTGTCGATCCGGCGCTGATGCCGTTCGTTGTGGGAAAACTCTGTGCCAAGCCAGGTGTCCACGATCTCCAGGGCCAGCATTTCGCCCACCACGCCAGCGCCCAGGGCCATCACATTGGTGTCGTTATGCTCCCGGGTCATCCGGGCGGACATTACATCGGAAAGCAGAGCGCAGCGGATGCCGGGAATCTTGTTGGCGGTGATGGAAACACCGATGCCGGTGGTGCAAAGGACGATGCCCTTTTCACACTCGCCGCTGGCGACTGCCTTTGCAGCGGGGGCGGCAAAGTCCGGGTAATCGCAGCTGTCAAGAGTATCTGTGCCGAAGTTGACGACCTCGTAGCCTTTTTTGGTCAGATGGTCGATCAGCTTGTTTTTCAGCGCCAATGCGCCGTGATCGCAACCGATCGCAATTTTCATAATCGATTTCCTCCTAAAGTATAATTCCACCGTTGACGCTTAAAACCTCACCGGTTACAAATTCTGCATCTGCAAGGTAAGCCATCGCCTGGGCGATGTCCTCCGGCTTGCCGTTTTTGCCGATCAGGGACTGCTGCCGCAGATCCTCCAAAGTTTCTTCGCTGAGGCCGGCGCACATATCCGTCAGCACCACCCCGGGGGCAATGCAGTTGACCCGCACGCCGCTGGGTCCCAATTCCTGGGCCAGGGCCTTGGACATAGCGATCACCGCGCCTTTGGTGGCAGAGTAGGCCACCTCGCAGGAAGCACCCTGCTGCCCCCACATAGAGCTGACGGTGATGACGCAGCCTTTTTGCTTTTTCAAAAAGCTGGGGGTAGCTGCGTTGATGCAGTGGTACATACCCTTGACATTGACGGCAAATTCCCGGTCCCAATCTGCTTCCGTTGTTTGGGTCATCAGGCCGTAATGGCAGATGCCGGCATTGCAGATCAAAATATCGGTATCGCCGATCTTTTCAAAGGCAGCCTTCACGGCGTTTCCGTCAGATACATCGCAGCAAATGGCGGTGGCGCCGGTTTTTTCGGCAACAGCCTGGGCGGCAGCGTGGTTTTTCTCATACAGGAAAAACACCCGGTCGCCCCGCTGTGAGAATAGTCCAACGGCTGCGGCGCCGATGCCCCGGGAGCCGCCGGTGATTACAACGGTTGACATAACATCTATCTCCAAATTTGTAATAAGACAGCTGCTGCCTTGGGCAGCAGTTTTTGGGAGTTTATCTTCTGCGGCTCTTGGTCCGGTGGTCAGAATACTGACGAATGGAAGAGATCTTGCTGTCTGACTCCGACATAAAGGCCTTCAGCTTTTCCTCGAAAAGCTGGTCTGCCGTCTTGGGGGCAGGGGGCGGGGTGGGCGCAGTGCGGGGCGCGCGGTTCTGGTTGCCGGCAGCAGCGCGGTTTTGAGGCTTTGCCTCCAGCCGCTTGATGGAAAGATTGATCTTTCCGTTTTCTATGCCGATGACCATCACCTTCACATCCTGTTCCTCGGTGAGGTGCTGACGGATGTCGCTGACATAGGTGTTAGACACCTCAGAAATATGTACAAGACCGGTCTTGTTCTCCGGCAGGCTGATGAATGCGCCAAAATTTGTGATCGATTTTACCTTGCCCTCTAAAACGGCTCCGACGGTTAACTCCATATAAAAGTTGCTTCCTCCAATTATTCTTCGGGTATAAAAATTACGGTATCCGGGTCCACAAGGCCCAGCAATTTACCGGCCAAGTCCTTGATGCTTTCTACAGTGCCAAGCTCTTGAATGCGCTTTAGGATGCTGTCATTTTCCTGCTGGATGGCGGAGGCCTCGTTTTTCAGGCTTTCTTCCTTTTCCCGGGCGTCCAGGATCGCAAACCGCAGGACCAGCAGGGCCACCGTACACACGATAACGGTCGTCAGCACCACACATTTGACCAGCGTCGAGCTGCGCCGGTATTTGACTTTGATGTGGCCAAAGGGATTTTCGCTTTTTCCCATTCCCGGCACCTCCGTTCGCTGGATTATCTTTTGTTATTTTACCTTGTTTTTTAACGGTTGCCAAGAGAAATTTTAATAAATTTACAACTTTTTTAGAAATATATACCCAAGGCGCTGCGAAAAATGCCAGAATTTTCCGAATAGAGCGCCAAAAATACCGAAAAACCGGCCGCAAAAGTCGACCGACGGTCATTTCCCATAAAATGCCGCCACATAAAAGACCAATGCTGTAAACTAACCGCAGATCCCCTTGACACACGGCAAAGCTCAAATAGACCCACGCCCAGCCGGCTGCCAGCAAAAACAGCAGGTCGGAAAGATGGGTGTGCTTGGGGCGCAGCGGCCGCAAAAAGCCGTAGTAAAGCCCGAGTCCTGCGCCCATCAACACCGCGATCAAAAAACGCAAAAATGCCGTTTGTGGGGAGATCATTGAAATATCCGCCTCCAGAAACCGTCATTAGACCGGGGCTCTTCATAGATCAGCGCGCTGATGTGTCCGTCCACTGCCACTTGTCCACCGTCAATGGACAAGGTCTTCAGCTGCAGCTGCTGTCCCTGCACCTCCAAGGTGCCAAGCGCTGTATGCAGCACCACAGCCGTATCGTCAAAGCTGACCACCTCGGTTACACCGGTCAAGGTAAGGCTTTTTCGGTCGTTTAAGGTTAATTTGTGGGGAAGCTGGGGCGTTTGCGTACTCATATCCATCACCTCCTTAAAGGCTATGCGCGCCCTTGAAAAATGAGAACATTTGACACGGTTTTCCTTTTGGGGTATAGTAATGAAAAAGGGAGGTGGGATCGTGCAGCTACAGTCTATGGCGCTGGGCGCGCTGGATTGCCACGAGGCAGGATTACAGCTTTTAGAGCAGATGTACCGGCAGAAAACCGGGCAGATGCTGCCGCAGATTCGCCGCACAGACCGGGGAAAGCCTTATTTTGCAGACGGCGCTGTGCATTTTTCCATTTCCCACACCAAAACCCGGGTGTTTTGCGTGTTGTCTGACAGGCCGGTGGGCGTCGATGCCGAGGAGCTTGACCGCAACATCGATCTGCGCCTGGCAGAAAAGATCCTTTCTGCGCCGGAGCGACAGCAGTACGAAAAAGCACAGGACAAAAGAAAGGCGCTGCTGCAGTTCTGGGTGCTGAAGGAGGCCTTTGTCAAATGCACAGGAGAGGGTCTGCGTGGTTACCCCAATTATACGGCCTTTTCTTTGGATGACCCCCGTTTGCAAGTTTTAGACGGCTGTTTTGTGGCCGTCATCGAGGAGGATAAAAATGCTGTTTGATACCCATGCCCATATGAATGACCCGGCCTTTGACGCAGACCGGGAGCAGGTGCTGTTAGGCCTGAAGAATAAGGGCGTAGAATATATGATGAATGTGGGCTGTTGTCTGGACTCCTCCAAGGACTGTGTGGCGATGGCGGAAAAGTATCCCTTTGTTTACGCCGCCGTTGGTACCCATCCGGATACTGCCGATGAGGTAAACGATTCTGTGCTGGATGCCTACCGGGAAATGGCAAAGCACCCCAAGGTGCTGGCCATCGGTGAGATCGGTCTGGATTACTATTATGAGACCATCCCCCGGGAGATCCAAATTAAGGCCTTCCGGATGCAAATGGAGCTGGCCCGGGAGCTACAGATGCCGGTGATCGTCCACGAACGAAATGCCCACGATGACGGTATGCGTGTGGCCAAAGAATTTAAGGATGTAACGGGCGTATTCCACTGCTATTCCGGTTCTGCGGAAATGGCCCGGCAGCTGGTGAATATGGGCTGGTATATTGGCTTTACCGGCGTACTGACCTTTAAAAATGCCCGCAAGGCGGTTGAAACGGCCGAAAGCATACCTCTGGACAGAATCGTTTTGGAAACGGACTGTCCCTTTATGGCGCCGGAATCTTTCCGGGGCAAGCGCAACGACCCAGGCTACCTTTACCGGATGGCCGAGCGCCTGGCGGAAATCCGGGGAATTTCCGTGGAGGAAGTCCACCAGGTAACGATGGAAAACGCCAAGCGGCTGTATAGATTGGATAAGTAAAAAACAAGGCAAGCGGATGCTTGCCTTGTTTTTATATGTCAGTATACCAGTTGTCGTTTTCCAGAGTGGGCTGGCTGCGGAAGGATTTGACCAGCCGCTCGCAAAAGGCCCAGATAGGCGGCTCCAGCCACTTGTCATACAAAATGCACATATACAGTGCCTGGTGCCAGTTTTGCAGCGGCACGAAGGTGATGTCCTCCCGGTTTTGCACGCAGCTTTCCGGCAGGAAGCAGAAGCCAAAGCCAGCGGCCACCAGGCTTAAGGCCATTTGGGCTGTATTGACTGCGCAGACGATCTTATCCTCTGCGCCGGAGGCCCACTGCTCAAAGGAATGGTTTAAGCTATAGTGGAAGGCAATTTGCGGCAGACCCTGCAGGTCTTGATACATCAGGCTTTCCCTGGAAGCAAAGGGGTGGTTTGCAGGCAGCGCCACATAGAAATTCTGCTGACACAGCTTGCGAAAATGCAAGCTGCGATCCCGGTTGGTGGTGTCCACCAGCGCCATATCCAGCTGCTCCTGCCGCACCATATCCATCAGACTGTCGGCAGAGCTTTCTGTCAGCTGGAAGCGGATCCGGGGGTTGCTTTTGGTGCACTCGGTGATCTCCTGGGCCACCAGATTGTCCAGCGCGCCGGAAACGATGCCCAGCCGGATCACCACCGGGGCGCTGACCTTACTTTCGTGGAGGGTCTGGGAAGCGGTGTGCAGTCGCTGCAGCGCCGCATCCACCTGCTCACGATAGTAGCGGCCTTCCTCTGTCAGGCGGATATTTCTGCCCACCTTTTCAAAAAGCTTCACGCCGCCCAGCTCGTCTTCCAGGTTGTGGATGGCGCTGCTTAAGGAAGGCTGGGAGATGCCCAGACGGGCGGCAGCCAGGGTGTAATGCTCCACCTGGGCCAGCACAGAAAAGTAGCGTAAGTAGTTGTAATTCATCTCTTAACCTCTCTTGGCTCCGATCTATAGATAGAAACTATAAATAAAATATCATAACTATATTGGTTTTTGCAAGAACTTTTTGTATAATTCTTTCGTGCTTGCAAGATTGAATGCAGTGTGGTAAAATATGGTCGAAGAAAACCCACACGAAGGAGCAGGATTTATGAGTTTTACATATAAGGGTTTGCGCGCTTCCTACAGCCGGCACATCGTTACCGAGGAAGAGGTAAACCGGAACATAGAGCGGCTGCGTCAGCAGAACCCCCGGATCGCAGTGATTAACGATCGCCCCACAGAAAACGGCGATGAGATCGTGCTGGATTATGCAGGTTTCTGCGGTGAGGAACAGTTTCCCGGCGGCACCGCCGAAAACCAGACCTTGGTGCTGGGCAGCGGGATGTTTATCCCCGGCTTTGAAGAGCAGCTGCTGGACAAAGTCCCCGGCGAGGAGGTTACGGTGAAGGTTACCTTCCCGGAGCAGTACCATTCCGAAGACCTGGCCGGTAAGCAGGCCCGCTTTGAGTGCAAGATCAAGGAAATCCGGGTAAAGACCGAATACGAGCTGGATGACACCTTTGCAAAAGAGGTGGGCCAGTGCGACACTTTAGCCCAGATGCAGCAGAAAATGCAGGAGAGCCTGCAGGCTTATACCGATCAGCGGGGTGAGATGGATCTGCAGGATCGGCTGTTAAATGAGGCTGCCAAGACCCTGGAGCTGAACATTACCGACAAGATGCTTACCGATGCGGTGGAAGATCAGCTCAACAATATGCGCGCACAGCTGGCGCAGCAGGGACTGACCCTGGAAATGTACTGCCAGTTTATGAACACCACCGAGGATGCCCTTCGGGAGGATGTAAAACCCTCTGCGGAAGCGGCCCTTCGTTGCCGCGCCGCCATTGACGAGATCGTGATGATCGAAAACCTGGAGGCAGACAAAGAGGAGATCGCCCAGACACTGGCTGCTATCTGCCGTCAGAACAACATCACGATGGAGCAGCTGAAGGAGCAGTATGACGCCGCTTTGGAGCAGGCTGTCATTAACAGTGTCCTTACCGGCAAGGTGATGCGCCTCATTAGAGACGCAGCTATTGTCGAAGAAGATAAATAAGTTAATCATTGTGTCGGAAGACACCAAACATTTTAAGGAGGAAACACACTATGGCAATCGTATTTGACGAAAATGGCAAGTATGTGGACGAGAAGGGCCTGGTAAAGCTGGACCCCACCAAGTTTGCTGACTGGCAGATCGCAGAAGAGGCAGAAAAGACCCTGCCCTCCGTCGACTACTTCCGTCAGAAGCTGGGCCTGCTGGAGGACGAGATCATCCCCTACGGCAAGACCCCCAAGATCGACTTCATCAAGGTTATGAAGCGTCTGGCAGACAAGCCCGATGGCAAGTTCATCGAGGTTACTGCTGTTACCCCCACTCCCTTCGGTGAAGGTAAGTCCACCGTTTCCCTGGGTCTGATCGAAGGCCTGGGCTACATCGGCAAGAATGCCGGCGGCGCTCTGCGTCAGCCCTCCGGCGGCCCCACTATGAATGTTAAGGGTACTGCAGCTGGCGGCGGCAACGCTCTGCTGATGCCTATGACCGAGTTCTCTCTGGGCCTGACCGGCGATATCAACGACATTATGAACGCTCACAACCTGGCTATGGTCGCACTGACTGCCCGTATGCAGCACGAGCGCAACAACACCGACGAGTGGCTGGCAAAGAAGGGCCTGAAGCGCCTGGACATCGACCCCAAGCGGGTAGAGATGGGCTGGATCATCGACTTCTGCGCACAGTCTCTTCGTAACATCATCATCGGTATCGGCGGCCGTCTGGGCGGCTTTATGATGGGGAGCAAGTTCGGCATCGCTGTTGGCTCCGAGCTGATGGCTATCCTGGCTGTTGCCAAGGACCTGAAGGACCTGCGCGAGCGTATCGGCAAGGTCGTCGTTGCTTACTCCAAGACAGGCGCTCCTGTTACCTGTGAGGACCTGGATGTTGCCGGTGCTATGACCGCTTGGATGCGTAACGCCATCAACCCCACCATGTGCTACTCCGTCGAGCATCAGCCTGTGCTGATCCACGCCGGTCCCTTCGCAAACATCGCTATCGGCCAGTCCTCTGTTATCGCTGACCGTCTGGCTCTGAAGCTGTTTGACTACCACGTAACCGAGTCCGGCTTTGCTGCTGACATCGGCTTCGAGAAATTCTGGAATGTTAAGACCAGACTGTCCGGCCTGACTCCCAACGTTTCCGTTCTGGTTGCTACCGTTCGCTCCCTGAAGATGCACGGCGGCGGCCCGAAGGTTACCCCCGGCGCACCCCTGCCCAAGGAGTACAAGGAAGAGAACCTGGAGCTGCTGGAAAAGGGTACTTGCAACCTGTTCCACCATGTCAACACCATCAAGAAGTCCGGCATCACTCCCGTTGTCTGTATCAACCGTTTCTACACCGATACCGACGCAGAAGTTGCTCTGCTGAAGAAGATGTGTGCTGAGCGCGGCATCCGTTGCGCAGAGTCTAACCACTGGCGTTACGGCGGCGAAGGCGCTGCTGAGCTGGCACAGGTCGTTGTTGAGGCTTGTGAGCAGAAGAACGAGATCAAGTTCCTGTACGATCTGGAGATGCCTCTGCGTGAGCGCGTTGAGCGGATCGCTAAGGAAGTCTACGGTGCAGACGGTGTTGTTTGGCTGCCTCTGGCAACCGAGAAGGCAGAGCGTTTTGAGTCCGATCCCAAGTACGCTGACTACTGCACTATGATGGTTAAGACCCACCTGTCCCTGTCCGACGATCCCACCAAGAAGGGCGTTCCCACCGGTTGGAAGCTGACCATCCGCGACATTCTGGAGTACGGCGGCGCAAAGTTCCTGTGCCCCATGGCCGGTACTATCTCCATGATGCCCGGTACTGCTGCTGACCCCGCATACCGCCGCGTTGACGTTGACACCGAGACCGGTAAGGTTAGTGGCCTGTTCTAATTGTTTTCGTTGTCCTTAAAAAGCACAGGCGAGAAATCGCCTGTGCTTTTGGGGGATTTACAGCAAGTTGACAGTTGACAGTTGAAAGTTGACAGTTTTTTGATTGTCAATTATCAATTGTCAATTGTCAATTGGATTTCGACGAAGGAGAAATTTACTTATGGATATGACAATGGAAACCTGCCGCAAGTTTGTGGAAGTTTTGGCATCTGACGCACCGGCTCCCGGTGGCGGCGGCGCTGCTGCTCTGGTAGGTGCCATCGGCACTGCTCTGGGCAATATGGTTGGCTCTCTGACCGTCGGCAAGAAAAAGTATGCCGATGTAGAGGCTGAAATTATTGAGCTGAAGGCAAAGTGCGACGCGCTGCAGAAGGAGCTTTTGGACCAAGTGGAAGCTGATGAGGTTAACTTCCTGCCCCTGGCAAAGGCTTACGGTATTCCCAAGGACGATCCCAACCGGGATGCGGTTATGGAAGAAGCTACCATCATCGCCTGCTCCACTCCTATGAAGATCATGGAGCTGTGCTGCCAGGCCATTGAGTACATCGCTGTGTTTGCTGCCAAGGGCAGCCGCCTGGCTGTTTCCGATGCCGGCTGCGGCGCAACCATCTGCAAGGCCGCTCTGCAGGCTGCTTCTTTGAATGTGTTTATCAACACCAAGACCCTGAAAAACCGTGAGGTTGCCGAGGAAATGAACGGCAAGGCGCTGGGTATGCTGGATAAATACGGCGCAATGGCCGACGAGATCTTTAACACTGTTAAGGCCGGTTTCGGCGTGTAAAGGCTTCGCCTTGAGGACTTAGCAACCGTTGCCACATAGTGGTATACGGATGCTCAGCACCCCAGGCGGAAGCTGTCAGCAAAGCTGACTGATGAGGTGGAAAATATAACACCTCATCCACCGCTGATGCGGTCCCCCTGATGGTGAATTGTCCCAAGGGGGCAAGAGAAGCCACCTTGGGGTGTCCCCTCCAGGGGAAGGCTTTCCACACATAAATCAAAGGAGAATTTTACTATGGCAAAGCAATTACTGGGTAAAGAAGTAAACGAAGCGTTGGTCGCTGCGCTGCAGGCGCGTACTGCTGCATTGCAGGAAAAGGGCGTCAAGGCTACTTTGGGAATCATCCGTCTGGGTGAAAACCCCTCCGACCTTTCCTATGAGCGCGGCGCAACCAAGCGCGCGGAAGAGGTGGGCGTTGCTGTTAAGAACTACATCCTGCCCGAGCAGACCACCAAGGAAGAGCTGCTGAAGGTCATCGACGAGGTCAACGCAGACGCATCCGTTCACGGCGTTCTGCTGTTCCGTCCTCTGCCCAAGCATCTGAAAGCAGACCAGGACGAGATCTGCACCCGTCTGGACCCCAAGAAGGACGTAGACTCTATGACCCATATGTCCAACGCCGGCGTGTTTGAGGGCCAGGATCTGGGCTATGCCCCCTGTACTCCCGCTGCTTGTATGGAAATCCTGGACCACTATGGTATCGACTGCAAGGGCAAGAATGCTGTTGTCATCGGCCGCTCCTTGGTCGTTGGCAAGCCTGCCGCTATGATGCTGATGGCCAAGAACGCCACCGTTACCATCTGCCACACCCGTAGCGTCAATGTCCCCGAGATCTGCAAGAAGGCTGACATCATTGTTACTGCTGCCGGCGTGCTGGGCAGCCTGACCAAGGATTTTGTCAGCGAAGGCCAGATCGTCATCGATGTTTCTATGAACTGGAATCCCGAGAAGATCACCTCCAAGGGTAAGGGCGGTATGTCCGGCGACTGTGTGTTCGACGAGGTCGAACCTATTGTCGGCGCCATCACTCCCGTTCCCGGTGGTGTCGGCGCTGTTACCACAACTGTGCTGATGAAGCACGTTGTTGAGGCTGCCGAAAAGGCCTAAAAGAATAAACCTCTTACATAACTGGCGAATTTGCGGAAAACCGCAGGGGAGTGTAAGAGAGATAAGCCGATCGCCTGGGCAGTCCGAATACAACCTCGGACTGCCCATTTTCAATATGAGGTGTACTTATGAAAAAGTTGAGTTTGTTGGAAGAAAGTAAATTTTTGAAACTGTTTTTCGCTTTTGTATCTTTGTGTTTTTTGGTTGCCGCTGTCTGTATGCCCGACAGAAACAGTATGTTTACCGGCCTGTGGGAGATTATGAAGAATCCTGCCAAGGTATCTACCAACTATTTTAGCGTAGGCGGCCTTGCCGGAACCTTCCTGAATATGGGTCTGGTGGCGGCGATCGTAACTGTTTTGTTCTGTGTTACCGGCGCAACCGTCAATAATGTATCCACCCTGGCATTTTTCCTGACCTTGGGCTTCTGCTCCTGGGGCATCAATGTGCTGAATATGTGGCCCACGATGGTGGGCACTGCGCTGGTGGCGTTGGTCAGCAAGCAGAAGCTGGGGGCAGTGCTCAACGCAGCTCTGTTTACCACCGGTGTCGCCCCCTTCATTTCTGATATGTTGGTGCGCTATCCCAGCGCGGAGATCATCGGCTTTAACTGGCTTGGCTTGGGCTTTGCGCTGATTGCCGGTGTTATTATGGGTGTGATCGTAATTGCCGGATTGCCCCATTCTCCCAATGTGCATAAGGGTATGAACCTGTATTCCGCGGCGCTGCCTGTGGGTATGGGCGCATTTTTGCTGCATGCGATCTTCTACAAAGTGCCTGGTATTGCGCTGCCTGCGCCGGTGGGGGATATTGCTCTGGCAAATGCGGCTGCGGTAAATATTTTCTGCATTGCGCTGTTTGGCTTGTGTGTCGTTCTGGCGCTGCTGATGGGCTGCACGCCCAGGGACTACTGGAATCTTCTGAAAAACCCCAATCAGGTGGCCAATGTTTCCGGTACTTGCGGCAACGGGGTCTTCCTGATGAATGTGGGTGTGTTCGGCCTGTTCATTCTGGCTTACTACAATGCCATCGGCGCCAACTTTAACGGCGTGCAGTTCGGTTTGATCTTCTGTATGCTCTGCACCTGCAATTCCGGCTCCCGCCCCAGCAATGTCTGGCCCATTATGGCTGGCTATGTGGTAGCTTCCTTTGCAGCCAAGTATGTTTCCCTATTCCTGGGCGGCGACTTTGCACTGCCGGTGAACGCCGCGGCGATCTGCGTCGGCCTGTGCTATGCCAACGGTCTGAGCCCCATTACCGACAAGTATGGTTGGCAGTACAGCTTTGCAGGCGCTATGATCCACTACGCCCTGGTTACCATCGTTCCCCAGCTTCACGGCGCATTCTGCCTGTATAACGGCGGCTTCACCGCTATCTTCGTGTGCATCATTCTGGTGCCTGTGCTGGAGAAATTCTGCAAGACCAAGGAAGAAAGAAAAACTCTGAAAGTAAAACAGTAAATCGAAACACCCCAAAGGACACAAGCCTTTGGGGTGTTACTTTTTTCCAGTTTTTCGGGGGCAGATGCTATAAATTTTGGCTATTATTTCGTCTTGCAACCAGACATCGGGAGTGGTATGATACGAAACGGAGAAAAATGCCGTTATTTATAGGTTTTTTCGTTGTTTTTCTACAATAGGGGTAAAGAAGGTTGTGTTTTGGGCAATAGTTTGATTTGTTTATCCATTGCGGTGATCAGCGGCTTGCTGCTGTCCCGTGTTATAAAATTACTGCGACTGCCGGCCGTTACGGCGTACTTGATCGCCGGTTTGCTGTTAGGCCCGTTTTGCATTGGCGCGTTAGGCATAAAAGGCATTGGCTTTCAGTCCTTGGGGCAGCTGGAGGGATTGAGCATCCTGACACAGACGGCTTTGGGATTCATAGCCTTTTCTATGGGCAGCGAATTTCGGTTAAGCCAGCTTAAAAATATGGGCAGTAAGGCGGTTATTATCGGTGTTACGCAAGCGGTGATCACAACGGTTTTGGTAGATGGAATCCTCATTGGCTTGCACCTGCTGTTTCCGCATATTTTGTCTTTACCGGCAGCGCTGGTTTTAGGCGCCATCGCCTCTGCAACCGCTCCGGCAGCGACCTTGATGGTTGTCCGGCAGTATAAGGCCGACGGCCCGCTGACCAGACTTTTGCTGTTGGTGGTCGCCATTGACGATGCTGTGGGCCTGTTCTTGTTTTCCGTGTCCTTTGGGATCGCCTCGGCATTGGAAAAAGGCGCGGTAAATATTTTGAGTATGGTGGTAGCCCCTGCCTTGGAGATCCTTTTGTCTTTGGGCCTGGGCGCGGTATTGGGTCTGCTCCTGGACAAATTGGAGATCTTTTTCCATTCCCGCAGTAAGCGTATGACGATCTCTGTTGCCTTTGTGCTGCTTGCGGTTGGTTTATCCACGATAGAGTTTTCTATCGGTCCGGTCCATTGCGGCTTCTCCCTGCTGCTGGTTTGTATGATGACCGGTACAGTTTTCTGCAACGTCTGCGACACCTCCCAGGAACTTATGGACCGGGTGGAGAGATGGACAGTACCGCTTAATGTGTTGTTTTTCGTGATTTCCGGCGCGGAGCTTGATTTGAAGGTCCTGGCGAGTCCCGCCATACTGCTAGTGGGTATTGTCTATATCCTTTCCCGTTCTGCCGGTAAACATCTGGGTGCTTACGGAAGCTGCCACAGCTGCAAGTGCGCGCCGCAGATCACAAAGCACCTGGGAATCACCCTGCTGCCCCAGGCAGGCGTTGCGTTGGGAATGGCAATGACAGCAACCGCTTTGTCCCACGGCGACCTTGTGCGCAATGTGGTGCTGTTTAGTGTGCTGGTGTACGAATTGATCGGCCCGGCGCTGACAAAGCGCTCCTTGCTCCTTGCCGGGGAAATTCGCCCGGAGGGCAAGAGCAGCGCCCGCACCCTAGATACCCCCCGAGAGAAGATCAGCATTCATTAAAAAACTGCCGGTGCGCTGCACCGGTAGTTTTTTCTTGCATTGGATAAAAGGCTGTGCTATAGTGAAATTAGAAATCAAAATAAGGAGGCGTATTTATGAAACGGTTATTGGCAATTTTGTTGGCGCTTACGATGCTGTTTTTGGCCGGCTGCGGCGCAAAGGAAATGGCAAGCGACAATGGCGCAAATATGGACCGGGGCGATTCTCTGGTCAGCGGCAGCGGCCAAGAGGATGCCGGCTCATCCCAGCAGGAAGCGCTGCCGGAGGATCAGAAGCTAATTCGTAAGCTTTGGATCACGGCAGAAACGGAAGACCTGGATGCGCTCCTTTCCCAGGTAGAGCAGCAGGTAAAGTCCCTGAACGGCTATATGGAAAATCGGGAGATCGAAAACTATGATGCCGATGCCCGCCACGCAGAGCTGACCATCCGCATTCCTGCCCAGTCGCTGGATCAGTTTGCAAAGGATGTGGAAAAGGCCTCCAATGTAACGGCCACCACAGAAACCACAGAGAATATAACCTTGTCCTATGTGGCGGTAGAGAGTCGGATGAAAGCATTGGAAACGGAGCAGACCCGGCTTTTGGAGCTGCTGGCAAAGGCGGAGAATATGACCGAGATCCTGCAGATCGAGGAGCGTCTGACCAAGGTTCGCACAGAACTGGAGCAGGTTACCTCCCAGCTGCGGCTGTATGACAACCAGGTGTCCTACAGCACGGTGTATCTGACCTTGTATGAAGTCAGAGAGTATACCGAGGAAGCGCCGGAGGGCTTCTTTGAACGGATCGGCAGCGGCTTTATGGAAAGTCTGAAGGGTGTCGGCAACGGTCTGAAGGAGTTCGTGATCTTTGTGATCGTGGCATCTCCCTATTTAATTCTGCTTGCTGTGATCGGCGTTGGCATTGCCTTGATCGTAAGGGCAAGCAAAAAGAAAAAGGCAGCCAAAGCGAAAAAAGAAGCGAAAGAATAAAGTAGACCCCCGGAGTTTTCTCCGGGGGTAAAATTATATCAAATTTCTTACGACCCACCATAGCAAAACGGCGGTCAAAAGGGTGATATCCAGCCAATGGGCGCCGGTGCGATAGGCAAAGCCTTTGCCTTTCAAATAGGAACGGCAGCAAAAAAAGAGCACCCAGCCGATATACAAAAATTCCGGCAAAAACATAGGATTATAGCCAAAGGCAGCGGAAAAATCCAAACGCAGCAGGCTCAACGCCGCCCGGGTGTTGCCGCAGCCGGGACACTGTAATCCTGTCAGCCGGTTAAACAGGCAGGGGATTGCGATGTTCTTTTGGGCAAGGACATATAATAGGATGGTAACGGCAAGGGCTGTGGCAAATCCCAGCAGCAAAACCCCCACCCGCTTATAAAAGCCTTTATTTTCCATAGGTTTCTCCTGCTTATGATGAAAAAGTAATTGACAGACATTTTTTGACTGTGGTATAATTTTGTCGAAGGGAGGCTGTGAAATCATGGCTATTAAACAAAGAAATATCGTAACTTGCATTCTGCTGACTTTGATCACCTGCGGTATCTACGGTATCTACTGGATGATCATGCTGGCAAAGGAAGCGGTCAGCGTAAAAGACCCCGCAGACAGCGGCGTTTTGGAGATCGTGCTGATGCTGTTTTTGCCTTTCCTGGGCATCTTCCTGTGTGAGAAGAAGCTGGCAGAGGGCTGCGCAGAAAAGGGCATTGCACATACCGACAATTCTGTGCTGTACCTGATCCTGGGTCTGGTTGGCCTGGGCATCGTAGGCATCTGCATGCTGCAGAGCGACTTGAATAAGCTGGCAAATGCTTAATTAGGCGATTGGAAACCACCGGTTCTGTAACTGAACCGGTGGTTCTTTATTTCATAAATTTGTCAATGGCCTGGCACAGATCCTCAATGGCGTGTTCGTCGCCGGCGGCAACGGCATCCACCATACAGTGGCGCATATGGTCTTTGAGGATTACCTTGCCGGTGTTGTCCAGCGCGGAGCGTACTGCAGCCAACTGAATCAAAACTTCCGAGCAATCATAGCCTTCCTCCACCATTCTTTTCACCTTTTCCAGGTGGCCGATGGCTCGGGCAAGACGGTTGATTACTGCTTTTTGATTTTCGTGAACGTGGCCGTGGTGATGGGCAATGCCGTGGGCGTGCATATAGGCGTGGTCATGTTCGTGATGATGGTCGGACATAGTGCGACCCCCTTTTTTTCTGTGTTTATATTATCATACCTTATTTTCTATCGTCTTGCAAGCCCCTTGGGGGGATAAAGGCTTCGTTGACTGTTTTTGCCCTTTCTGTTATAATAAAAAGCTGAAAAGATATGGCGCAGGAGGAAATTGCCATGCGTATGCGTAAAATGAAGAATTTAGAGCCCAGAATGGAAAAATGCGCGGCTTATCGTATCGTCGCCCCGGAAGAAATGAAGGGAAACTGGCGCTCTTTAAAGCCGGATGGCACTGCTTTATGGGTGGAGGTTGGTTGCGGCAAGGGAAAGTTTACTGCCGAGACTGCCCAGGCAAACCCGGAGGTCTTGCTCATCGCTGTGGAGCGCTGCCGGGAGGCAATGGTGGTTGCTATGGAAAAGGCCCGGGATATGGGCCTTAAAAATGTGTTTTACATCGATATGGATGTGGCAAATATCGAGGAGATCTTTGCCGGCGAGGAGATTGACCGGTTGTTTATCAATTTCCCCGATCCCTGGCCCCGGAAGAAAAATGCCAAGCGCCGCCTGACCCACAGAGGCTTTTTGGACAAGTACTGCCGGGTGGTACGCACCGGTGGCGAGTTCCATTTCAAGACAGACAACGCCCCGCTCTTTGAATACAGTGTGGAAGAATTTGCCATCTGCGGTCTGGAAGTGAAAAATCTGACCCGGAATCTTCACGAAAAGGGCATTGTGGGCATTATGACCGGCTATGAAGAAAAATTTCACGCCCTGGGAACGCCTATCAACCGCTGTGAGGTGGTGTGCAAGCCTTTTGCGCTGCCCCCGGAGGAGAAGAAAAAGACGGAGGAAAACCAATGAACGAAGTGATCCGTCAGCTGCACGAAAGAAAGTCTGTTCGTGCCTATTTGGATAAGCCTATTGAAGAAGCGGAAAAGAAAGCCATTTTACAGGCGGCTCTGCAAGCGCCTACCGCTGGCAATATGGCGATGTATACCATTTTGGACATTACCGAACCGGAAAAAAAGCTGGCCCTTTCCAAAAGCTGCGACAACCAGCCTTTTATTGCTACCGCGCCGCTGGTGCTGATTTTCTGCGCGGATTTTCGCCGGTGGTACGATGTGTTTTGCAGCTTCGTGGAGGATGTGCGCAAGCCGGATCTGGGCGATCTGTTTCTGGCCCAGGCGGATACCTTGATCGCCGCCCAAAATGCAGTGGTTGCCGCTCAAAGCTTAGGCATCGGCAGCTGCTATATTGGCGACATTACAGAGAATTTTGAATACCACCGGGAATTGTTGGACTTGCCCCAGTATGTGGTGCCGGCGGCAATGCTCTGCTTTGGATATCCCACCCAGCAGCAAGCCCAGCGGGAAAAGCCGCCCCGCTTTTCCCTGGAGGATATGGTCCACGAGAATGGCTACAAAGCAGAAAAGGCCGCCAAAATGGCCAATATGTTGGCTACGCAACAGGGAAAGACCCCGGAGGAGCTGGCGGATTGGGTAAAGCGTTTTTGTGCCCGGAAGCACAACAGCGATTTTAGCCGGGAGATGAGCCGCTCCTGCGCCGAGATGGTGCGTTTTTGGCTGGAAGAAAGGGAGTAAACCTATGAACCATTATCATGCAGGCAGCTGTGATGTGGTGGTGATCGGTGCCGGACACGCCGGTATTGAGGCAGCTTTGGCTGCTGCGCGCCTGGGCCTGCACACGATTTTATTTACACTGAATATGGACGCGGTGGGCAATATGCCCTGTAATCCTGCCGTTGGCGGCACCGGAAAAGGACACTTGGTCCGGGAGCTGGATGCCCTGGGTGGCGAGATGGGTGTTGCCACGGACAAGGCCTGCATTCAGTACCGGATGCTCAACCGGGGCAAAGGACCGGCGGTCCATTCTTTGCGTGCCCAGGCAGACCGGCGGAAATATCAATCGGTTATGAAGCATACCTTGGAGCTACAGGAAAACCTGGAACTAAAGCAAGGCCAGATCACCGAGGTGTTGGCAGAAAATGGCGCTGTTTCCGGTGTGCGCACTCTTTTGGGCGCAGAGTATACGGCCAAAGCGGTGATCATTGCCACCGGTACATTTTTGGACAGCACCATCGTCATTGGTGAGTCGGTGCAGCCTTCCGGTCCGGACGGAATGCACGCGGCCATCGGCCTTGCGGACAATCTGCGCAGGCTGGGTCTGAATTTGCGCCGCTTTAAGACCGGCACACCTCCCCGGGTCAATCGCCGCAGCATTGATTTTTCCCAGTTGGAGGTCCAGCCGGGTGATGAGATCCCCGAGCCTTTTTCCTTTCGCACGGAGCACGAACTGGAAAACCGGGCGGTTTGCTATTTGACTTATACAAATGAAGAAACCCACCGGATTATCCGGGAAAATCTGCACCGCAGTCCGATGTATGATGGGACGATCTCCGGGGTAGGACCCCGGTACTGCCCCAGCATCGAGACCAAGATCGTCCGCTTTGCAGACAAGAAGCGGCATCAGCTGTTTATCGAGCCTTGCGGCCTGGACACAGAGGAGATGTACATTCAAGGCTTTTCCTCCAGTTTGCCGGAGGATGTGCAGCTGCAGATGCTGCGCACCATTCCCGGTCTGGAAAACGCAGAAATGATGCGCCCGGCCTATGCTATTGAATATGAATGCGTAGACCCCACCCAGCTGCTGCCCACACTGGAAACCAAATGTATTTCCGGCCTTTACGGTGCGGGCCAGTTTAACGGCAGCTCCGGCTATGAGGAAGCAGCAGTGCAGGGCCTGGTGGCCGGTGTGAATGCGGCGCTGAAAATTCAAGGGAAAGAGCCGATGATCCTCACCCGGGATACCAGTTATATCGGCACGCTCATTGACGATCTGGTAACCAAGGGAACGCAAGAGCCTTACCGGATCATGACCAGCCGCAGTGAGTATCGGCTGCTGCATCGGCAGGACAATGCAGATCAGCGGCTGACTGCCATTGGCGCCCAGGTGGGGTTAGTACCCCAGGAACGGCTGAAGGCTGTGGAGGAAAAGTACGAAGCGGTCCGTCGGGAAATTGCCCGGTTGGAGGCCTGCGGCGTACCGGCCAGTAAGGAGCTGAACGAAATGCTTGCGACGCGGGAATCCGCGCCGGTAACAAATTCTGCCCGGCTGGCAGACCTGCTTCGCAGACCCCAGGTAACCTATGAAGACCTTACCCCCTTTGATCCGGGCAGACCCCAGCTTTCCTTGGCGGTTACCCAGGAGGTGGAGATCCAGGTCAAGTATGCAGGATACCTGGCCCGGCAGGAAAAGCAGATCGAAGCATTCCGCAAGGAAGAGCAGACCCTGCTGCCGGCAGATATGGATTACACCGCCATTGCCGGTCTGCGCATGGAGGCCAGAGAAAAGCTGATGGAAATCAAACCGGTGTCCATCGGCCAGGCCGGAAGAATTTCCGGTGTCAGCCCGGCAGATATTGCCGTTTTGCTTATTTGGCTAAAGCAAAATGAATAAAGAACAAAAATCGCCTTCGACCCATAGAATAGTCGGAGGCGATTTTTTATGATTGTAGATACATCTGTACCCATTACCGCAGCCAGCTGCGACCAAATGATACAAAACATTGTAAGGACATATCCCTTTTGCCGCACAGAGCTTTTGACAACAACGGCTTTTCAGCGCCCGGTGCGCACTTTGGTGGTCGGTACAGGGCCGCGGAAAGTGATCTACACCGCTGCCCACCACGCCAATGAGTGGATCACGGCGCTGGTGCTTTTAAAATTTGCCGAGGAATTGGCGGAAGCCATTCAGTCCGGCGGTGAGTTTTTTGGGGTCAGTGCCCAAAGGATCTCCGATGCAGCCACCATTTATATGGTGCCGATGGTAGACCCGGATGGGGTGGACTTGGTGGTGGGCGCAATAGCGCCGGGAGAAATTCAATATAACCTGGCGCGGAATTTGGCGGATCGCTATCCGGCGATTCCCTTTCCCGACGGGTGGAAAGCAAATCTACTGGGGGTGGATCTGAATTTGCAGTATCCTGCCGGTTGGCTGCAGGCCCGGGAGATCAAATTCACCCAGGGCTACACCCGTCCCGGTCCCCGGGACTATGTGGGAAGAGCACCGTTAGACCAACTGGAAAGCCGGGCCTTGGCAGGCTATACGGAGTTTATCGACCCGGAGCTGGTGCTGGCCTACCACTCCCAGGGAAAAGAGATCTACTGGCAGTTTTTAGACTATGAAGTACCCGGTGCAAAAGCGTTGGGGGAGGTGTTTGCCCGGCTTAGTGGCTATACACTGGCAGATGCGCCCTATAATTCCAGCTTTGCCGGATATAAGGACTGGTTTATCCAGCGCTTCCGCAAGCCCGGCTACACCATAGAGGTGGGAGAAGGGGTCAATCCGCTGCCCCTTTCTCAATTTGAGGAAATCTACCGGGACAATTTGGGAATCTTGATCGCCGCTTCGCTGGGAGAGGATTTTAACATTTCGTAAACTCGTCAGGTTTCGGTTGCAGTTTCCAAAAATTAGGGATATAATACCTCTGTAAAGAGGTGAAATGGCGTGAAAAAACTCTTCTTTGTTATGAATCCTGCTGCCGGTATGCGCAAGGCCAACAAGCTTTTGCCGGAGATCCTGACGGAGCTGAACAAGGGCGAATATGATGTGATCACTCACATCACCACCGGTCAGGGGGATGCCCGGAAGGTGGTTTCCCAGCGGGCAAAGGATATGGACCTCATCGTCTGCTGCGGCGGCGACGGCACTTTCAATGAAACGGTTGCCGGCGTATTGGAAAGCAAGGCAAATGTGCCCATCGGCTATATTCCCGCAGGCTCTACCAACGATTTTGCCACCAGCCTGGGTTTGGAAGCTGACCCGGTGCAGGCGGCCAGGGCCATTATAAAGGGCAAAAGCCAGACCTATGATGTAGGCTGCTTTGGGGGCAGATTCTTTACCTATGTTGCCTCTTTTGGCGCGTTTACAAAGGCCAGCTATACAACACCTCAAAATGTGAAAAACGCCTTGGGCCATACGGCGTATCTTTTGGAGGGCATCCAGGAGCTGTCCCAGCTGCGCCCGGTGCAGGTCCGAATGGAAACGGAAACGGGCGTCATTGAGGACAATGTTCTTTTCGGCGCGGTTTGCAACTCCACCAGTGTTGGTGGCATTTTGACGCTGGATCCGAAACAAGTAGATATGCGCGACGGACGGTTTGAGATCCTGCTTGTCCGCGCACCGAAGAATTTCAGCGAACTCCGGGAATGCATCCAGGCAGTACAGCAGCAAAAATATAACTGCAAAATGATCACCTTCTGCAGCGCAAAAAAGGTGTCTGTGGAGATGGTAAATCCTGTGTCCTGGACACTGGACGGAGAGTTTGAGCCTGCCCACACCGCAGTAGAAATAGAAAACATTCACCAGGCCATTGCGCTGGTGAAATAGGAGATCGTATGATTAACACCACCCTTTGTTATATCACCCGGGGAAGCCAAGTGCTGATGCTACACCGGGTCAAAAAAGAAAAGGATATCAACAAAGATAAATGGATCGGCATCGGCGGCAAATTTGAGAAAGAGGAGTCGCCGGATGAATGCCTTCTGCGGGAAGCCAAGGAGGAAACCGGCCTGACCCTTACCTCCTGGAAATGCCGGGGCGTGGTTACCTTCTTAAATGATTGCTGCGAAGGGGAATTTATGTACCTGTTTACCGCCGACGGCTTTGAAGGACAGCTGAAGGAATGCGACGAAGGGGAGCTAAAATGGGTGGACCGGGCATTTTTGGACCAGCTGCCCCAATGGGAGGGAGACAAGATCTTTCTGGACCTTTTGTGGCAGGACGCGCCCTTCTTTTTGCTGACGCTACGCTACCACGGCGACAAGCTGGTAGAAGCCGTTCTGGACGGAAAGAAGATTCGATAATTACAAAAAAAGCACCACCGATTTCGGTGGTGCTTTTTTTGTTTGCTTATTATTCAGCCTCAGCACGCATCTGAGCGAAGCACTCGCTGCAGTATACGGGACGGTCGGACTTGGGCTCGAAGGGAACCTTTGCCTCGCCACCGCAACGTGCGCAGGTAGCAGTGAAGAACTCACGGGGACCACGGGCGCTGTTCTTGCGAGCGTCACGGCAGGGCTTGCAGCGCTGGGGCTCGTTCTGGAAGCCGCGCTCCGCGTAGAATTCCTGCTCACCAGCGGTGAAAACGAATTCGTTGCCGCACTCTTTGCAAACTAAAGTCTTGTCTTCGTACATTGTGTTTACCTCTCTTCGGTTTTAATGCCCCGTGAAAACCCATCGAATTGACTGGAAATAACGCAGGGTCAGATAATATTTTGTGGTATTTTACCACGTGAAGCATTATATACAAATTGGGTGAATTTGTCAATAGTTTATGAAAAAATAATGGATTTTTTTCAACATTTGTGCAAAATAATCAAATTTTGAATTGAGACTGCCCGTCAAAGGCAAGGCCCAAATGCTCGTAGGCCAGCGCGGTTACGCAGCGGCCGCGAGGGGTGCGGGTCAAAAAGCCCAGCTGCATCAAATAAGGCTCATACACATCTTCCAGAGTGATGGCTTCTTCACCAATGGTGGCCGCCAAAGTTTCCAAACCCACCGGGCCGCCACCGTAATTTTGGATGATAGCGGTGAGCATCCGACGGTCAATGGTGTCCAGACCCAGTTTGTCCACTTCCAGACGGGACAGGGCCAGGTCAGCTGCCTCTTTGGTGATAGTGCCGTCGCCTACCACTTGGGCAAAGTCCCGGACCCGGCGCAAAAACCGGTTGGCAATACGGGGTGTGCCACGGCTACGGGAGGCGATCTCCAAAGCGCCTTCCGGCGCAATGTCCATTCCCAGAATGGTTGCAGAGCGGGTAACGATCTTGGCAAGCTCCTCCGTAGAGTACAGCTCCAGCCGCAGGCTCACACCAAACCGATCCCGCAGCGGCGCGGAAAGCTGACCGGCCCGGGTGGTGGCGCCGACCAATGTAAACTTCGGCAGGTCCAGACGGATGGAGTTGGCGCTGGGGCCTTTGCCCACAATGATGTCAATGGCAAAGTCTTCCATAGCAGGATACAGAATTTCTTCTACCACCCGGTTCAGCCGGTGGATCTCGTCAATAAACAAAATGTCTCCCGGGTTCAGGTTTGTCAGCAAGGCCGCCAGATCGCCGGGCTTTTCAATGGCCGGGCCGGAGGTGATGCGGATGTTGACGCCCATTTCGTTGGCGATGACACCGGCCAAGGTGGTCTTGCCCAAGCCGGGAGGGCCGTAAAGGAGCGTGTGGTCCAGCGGCTCATTTCTTTGCCGGGCGGCTTCAATGTAAACAGACAGATTCCCCTTGGCCTTTTCCTGACCGGTATAATCGCAAAGCAGCTTGGGGCGCAGACCGATCTCCCCGGCATCTTGCGGGGCAAAAGTAGGAGAAATAATAGGGGAAGTTAAATCTTCAGAAAACTCTAAACTCATAAAGATTATCCTTTCATCACCATTGCCCGGAGGGCAAAGCGGATCAATTCTTCAGTGGAGGCTGTGGGGTCAGCACCCTTCAGGGCGGTGGCGATCTCTGCGGGGGAGTAGCCCAGCTCCTGCAGCGCGGCAGTGGCAAGGCCGGTATTGCTGTTTTGGGCTATCGGGGCAGAAACTGCGCCGGCGGAGAAGTCCAGCTCCAGATTGCTGCCGCCCATTTTGTCCTTCAGCTCCAAAATAATGCGCTGGGCGATCTTTTTACCGATGCCCTGGGCGGCGGTAAGCAGCTTTTCATCTCCGGTCATAACGGCCAGGGTGAAATTCTGCGGACCTGCAGCCAAAATGGAGATCGCCGCTTTCGGACCAACTCCGTTGACAGAGGTCAGCAGCTCATAGCACCGCTGCTCCTCCCGGCTGGCAAAGCCGTAAAGGTCAAAGGCATCCTCCCGAATAGATTCGGAGATATAAAGCTTTGCGTTTTGGTTGATCTTTAGCTGGGCCGCAGTGTAAGCGGTGATGCGGCAGCCGTAGCCGACGCCGCCGCAGTCAATG
Organism: Faecousia sp.; assembly: GCA_045612985.1. Taxonomy (GTDB): domain Bacteria; phylum Bacillota; class Clostridia; order Oscillospirales; family Oscillospiraceae; genus Faecousia. The sequence continues at coordinate 15,237 of JAZLAB010000092.1, read as the reverse complement.
ACTGCCAGGCCGGGCTCTAAAACAGTAACCGGGCCGGAAACATAATATAGCATTTTGCAAACCTACCTTTGCTGAAATTGGGCCAAAAGGGAAGTGCTGGACCGGGCGTGGCACAAGGCGATGGCGATAGCATCGGCAGCATCGTCCGGCTTGGGAAGCTTTTCCAGATGCAAAAGCCGCTTTGTCATATCCTGCACCTGATGCTTGGTGGCGTTGCCGTAGCCCACCACCGCCTGCTTGACCTGCATTGGCTTATAGGAAAACACCTGCAGACCTGCTTGGTGAATGGCCAGCAAGATCACGCCGCGACTTTGGGCAACACCAATACCGGTGGTAACATTCTGCCCAAAGAAAAGCTCCTCGATGGCAACGGCATCCGGCTTGGCAGCGTCCAAAAGGGCGCGCATATCTTCATAGATCATTTCCAGCCGGGCGGAAAAATCTGCCCCCGCCGGGGTGGTGATCGCGCCGCACTTGAGCAGCTGGGTGCTTCCCCGCTGCGCTTCGATCAGACCAAAGCCAGTAATGCCGTAGCCCGGATCGATCCCCAAAATTCGCACGATAAACACCTCCTGTACCGGACACGTTACAATCTTCCTTTATAATAGCACATTTGTTTTGGTTTTCCTACTATTATTTTTTAAAACCCGGAAAGCACCGGGTTTTTGTACATAAATTACAAGGTTTTGGAAATAATGCAGGTAAAAGGCGGTGATGTGTTGGAAGAATTTTCGTGTAAGACCAAAATCGTTTCCGGGGCGGGAAGTGTGTCCTACCTGCAAAAGCTGAAATGTCAGCGGCTTTTCCTGGTAACGGACCCGTATTTTATGGAAAAGGGAACAGCCAGGGAGCTGGCGGTGCTTTCCGGGGCGGAAAAATGGGAGATTTTTGACAAGGTTGCCCCGGACCCCTCTGTGGAATTGGCGGCAGAGGGAACGGCGCTGGTGCGGCAATTTATGCCGGATGTGATCGTGGCTTTGGGCGGCGGCAGCGCGATGGACTGCGCCAAGGCAATGGCCTATTTTTCCGGCTGCGATGCAAAATTTGTGGCCATTCCCACTACCTCCGGCTCCGGCTCAGAGGTTACGGATTTTGCCATTTTGACCCATAAGCAGACAAAGCATCCGTTGGTGGACAAAAAGCTTTGTCCGGATGTGGCGATTTTGGACAGCGACCTGCTGCAACAGCTGCCCAAAGGGCTGATTGCAGACACAGGCTTTGATGTGCTTTGCCACGCGATGGAAGCTTATGTGGCAAAAAACGGCAGCTTCTTTACCCAGGCGCTGGCAAAGGAGGCCTTTTCTATGGCATTGGCGCTGCTGCCGGCAAGCTATGCAGGACAAAAGCAGGTGCGGCTGCGGCTGCACAACGCGGCGACGATGGCGGGTCTTGCTTTCAGTCAATCGGGATTGGGGTTGTGCCACGCGCTGGCCCATAGCCTGGGGGGAATGTTCCACATTCCCCACGGGCGGCTCAATGCCATATTGCTGCCAGCAGTGATGGACTGCAATGCCAATGTGTGCGCGGAAAAATATGCAGATCTGGCCAGGAGCGCCGGTCTGTCCGGGGCGGCAGATGCGGTGGCGGTGCGAAACCTGAAAAATGCGCTCATCCGTCTGCGAAAGGAAATGGGAATGCCCCAAACCTTAAAGGATGCCGGTGTTGACCCCCGGCAGGTGTGGCACAACACCGCCCGGCTGGTGCGGGATGTGCTGGCAGACCCCTGCTGCAGCACCAACCCTATGAAAGTGGAGGATTTTATGGTGCGGCGGATTTTGGAGGAGGTAACCGGACGTGTCTGATCGGCTGCTTTCGGTGGGGCTGGATGTGGGGACGACTACCACCCAGCTTGTCCTCTCCCGGCTGACGGTGAAGAATCTGGCAGGGAGCTTTGCTGTGCCGGAAATGGAGATCACCGAAAGAGAAATCGTTTATCGCAGCCCGGTGCATTTTACGCCTCTTTTGGAGGAGAGCCGGGTGGACGGACAGGCGATCCGGCAGCTGGTTAGCCAGGAGTATGAAAAGGCGGGTATTTCCCGGCAGGATGTGGATACCGGTGCCATTATCATTACCGGAGAGACCTCCCGCAAGGAAAACGCCCAGGCGGTGCTTCAGGCCCTTTCCGGCTTTGCCGGGGATTTTGTGGCGGCTACCGCCGGGCCGGATCTGGAAAGTGTGCTGGCAGCAAAGGGCGCCGGAGCGACAGAGTATTCCCTTCGCACCGGAAAGCGGGTGCTGCATATGGACATCGGCGGCGGCACAAGCAATTTGGCCTTAATCGAAAACGGACAGATCATCCAAACCGGTTGTCTGAATGTGGGCGGACGGCTTTTGAAACGCGCACAAGACGGAAAGGTGTACTATTTATCCCCGGTGGTTCGGGAATTGACGGACATTCAACTTGGACAGATTCCCGTGGAAAAGCAAATAGCGGATTTGACGGAGAAACTGGCAGCCGGACTGGAAATGGCTGCGGGCTTGCGGCCCAAAACAGAGCTGTTGGACAAACTGCTGACCCGGGAGGTGGGACAGCCCTGGAAAATCCCCGAAGGGGAATTGACCATTTCCTTTTCCGGCGGTGTGGCAGACTGCATTGAAACGCCGCATACCCAGGAACAGTTTGGGGATATGGGCGGCGCTTTGGGCGCGGCGATCCGCAAAAGCCTTTTATGCTGGGGCGATTATATGCTGGGAAAAGAGACCATCCGGGCAACGGTCATCGGAGCCGGTAGCCACAGCGCAAGGCTTTCCGGCAGTACGGTGTTTTACCGGGGCGTAGAGCTGCCGCTGAAAAACTTGCCGGTGGCGGTATTTTCCCTCAAGGAGCAGGACGCGCCGGAGCTTCCACAGCTTATCCGGCAGCGGATGCAGCAGGCAGATGCCCCTGCGGTGGTGCTTTCGATGCCCGGTTATGCTCAGGTCAGCTATGCCCAGGTGAAGATGTTGGCCGACCGAATTTTACAAGGGGTAGATGGGAAAAATATTCTTATCTGCCTGGAGGCGGATATGGCAAAGGCTTTGGGTCAACAGCTGTGCTTAAAAACCGGAGGAAACACCCCTTGTTTATGCATTGACAGAGTGCGTCTTGCGCCGGAAAGCTATCTGGATGTGGGAAAGCCTGTAGGACCGGCGCTGCCGGTGGTGATCAAAACATTGGTGTTGGAAACACCCATTGAGCGGAGGTCGTTATGAAGTTAAAAACAACATTGTTGGGAAAAACATATGTCTTCCGGGACTTAAAGCAAGTGCTGGCAAAGGCAAACGAGGAAAAGACCGGCGACAGCCTGGCAGGCTTGGCGGCGGAAAGCGCCCAGGAGCGGGTGGCGGCAAAGGTGGTTTTGTCGGCGGTAACGCTGCACGATCTGCGGGAAAATCCGGCTGTGCCTTATGAAGAAGATGAGGTTACCCGGATCATTCAGGACGATATCAACGAAGCGGTGTATCAAAAAATTCAAAACTGGACGGTGGCCCAGCTGCGGGAGTGGATTTTGGACGAAAACACCACCGGCGCGGACATCCGGCGCATCAGCCGGGGCTTGACCGCGGAAATGGTGGCGGCAACTACAAAGCTGATGAGCAATCTGGACCTGATCTACGCAGCCAACAAAATTACGGTAACGGCTCACTGCAATACTACCATTGGCCTGCCGGGGACCCTTTCCTGCCGGCTGCAGCCCAACCATACCACCGACGACCCGGATGGCATTACCGCGTCGGTGCTGGAGGGATTAAGTTTTGGCGCGGGAGATGCGGTGATCGGCTTAAATCCGGTAACGGACAGCCCGGAGCAGGTGGGAAAGGTGCTGCGGCGCTTTCAGGAGATCAAGGAACACTGGCAAATACCTACCCAAATTTGCGTCCTGGCCCACATTACCGCCCAGATGAAGGCGGTGAAGGATGGCGCGCCCTGCGACCTCATTTTCCAATCCATTGCCGGCAGCCAAAAGGGCAACGAGGCCTTTGGCTTTTCTGCCCAGACGGTGCAGGAGGCAAAGGACCTGCTGCTCCATCAGGGAACAGCGGAAGGCCCCAATGTGATGTATTTTGAAACCGGTCAGGGGTCAGAGCTTTCTTCCAATGCCCACTACGATACGGACCAGGTAACCATGGAGGCCCGGTGTTATGGCTTTGCCAAGCGGTTTTCCCCTTTCCTGGTCAACACGGTGGTGGGCTTTATCGGGCCGGAGTATCTGTACGATGCCCGGCAGGTAACCCGGGCCGGTCTGGAGGACCATTTTATGGGTAAGCTGACAGGTATTTCTATGGGCTGCGATTGCTGCTATACCAATCATATGAAAGCGGACCAGAACGACATTGAAAATCTGGCGGCGCTGCTGACCATGGCCGGCTGCAACTACTTTATGGGCATTCCTCACGGCGACGACATTATGCTCAACTACCAGACCACCGGCTTCCGGGAGACGGCGGCGCTGCGGGAGCTGACCGGCAAGACGGCAATTCCGGAGTTTCAAAAATGGCTGGAAAAGATGGGCTTTATGGAAAATGGCAAGCTGACGAAAAAGGCCGGCGACGGATCTTCGTTGCTCTTTTAAGGGGGTGCGGATATGAACAAACAGGAACTGACAAGCCTCATTGCAGAAATTTTGCAGGATATGGGAAACGAGCCGATGGTCAAAGCAAGCGATTATAAGCCTGCAAATCCCGGGCCGGAGGCAGAGCAGACCCATTATCAGGACGGGGATTTTGTGGAGGATGTTTCCCAGCTGGATCTGCGAAAGCTGTATCTGGTGGAGGATGCGGCGGATGGGGAAAAATTTCGCCGTCTGAAGGAAAAAACACCGGCGCGGCTGGGTAGCGGCCGGGCAGGTCCCCGGTACAAGACCTTGACGATGCTTCGCTTCCGGGCAGATCACGCGGCGGCCCAGGATGCGGTGTTTTCCCAAGTGCCGGAGGACTATGCCCAAAAGCACGACCTGGTGCCGGTGCAGACCAAATGCAAAGACAAAGACGAATATCTGACTCGTCCGGATCTGGGACGGTGCTTTGACGAGGAAAATCAGACGAAAATTCGCAATGCTGTTTCCGGCGCGCCCCAGGTGCAGATCGTGGTGGGCGACGGCCTTTCCTCCGCAGCGATTCTGGCCAATGCAGCGGACTGTATGGCGGCAATCCGGGACGGTCTGAAATTAAAGGGCATTGAAACCGGCAAAGGCATCTTCGTCCGCTACTGCCGGGTGGGGGCAGGCGACGCAGTTGGAGATGTAACCGGCTGCCAGCTGGTGTGCGTGTTGGTAGGGGAGCGGCCCGGCCTGGTAACAGACAAGAGTATGTCCGCCTATATCACCTATAAGCCCCATACCGGGGCGTTGGAATCCTCCCGGACGGTGGTGTCCAACATTCACGCCCAAGGTACGCCTGCGGTGGAAGCCGGCGCATTTATTGCAGACCTCATCGAGACGATTTTAAAACGAAAAGTCTCCGGTGTAGGCCTGCATTTGGAGGAGAAGCTATGATTCCGGTGAAGGTGCTGGCGGTGCAGTATCTGGCCAATGCTTCTCCGGCTTTGGTAAAAGGCTTGGGCGCGCCAAAAGGTTACCCGGCTTTGGCAATGCTCACCACGGACAGCGACGATGCCACCTATATTGCCCTGGACGAAGCCACAAAGGCCTCCGATGTGAAGGTCTGCTACGGCCGGAGCTTTTATGCCGGGGCAGCTAACGCTTCTACGCCCTATGCCGGTGAGGTCATCGGCATTTTGGCGGGGGCGACCCCCGGGGCAGTACGCAGCGGTATGGAGGCGGCGCTGTCAACGCTGCAGCACATCGGCTTTGAAAGCGTAAAGGATGTGCCGTACCTTGCCTATACAGTCAGTCGCAGCGGCGCCTTTCTTTCAAAAGAGGCCGGCGTGGCGGAGGGAACGCCCCTTGCCTATCTCATTGCGCCGCCGCTGGAAAGTATGTATGCAATGGACGCGGCGCTGAAGGCGGCAGATGTAAAGTTATGTAAACTATATACGCCCCCCAGCGAGACCAATTTTGGGGGCGGATTACTCAGCGGGACCCAGTCAGCCTGTCAGGCTGCCTGCGCGGCATTTGCCGCGGCGGTGGCGGAAGTGGCGGGCAGACCGAAAGGAGCGGATTATGCAGCTGGATAAAGATCTGCAGGCCCGGCAGGAGGCAAGGATCCTGACAGCCAAAGCTGCCGAGGCGCAAAAAAAGCTTTCCCAAATGGACCAGCAGCAACTGGACAGAATCGTCCAGGCGGTTTCCGAAGCTTTTTACAAAAGCGCCCTGGAGCTGGCGGAACTGGCGGTGGCGGAGACCGGCTTTGGCAATGCCGAGGACAAGATCGTGAAAAATCAGTTTGCCTCCAAAACCCTTTGGCAGGCAATCAAGGATATGAAAACGGTGGGCGTATTAAAAGAAGATACTGGGGAAAAGCTATGGGAAATCGGTGTGCCGGTGGGTGTGATCGCGGCCATTGTGCCAAGCACCAATCCCACCTCCACCGTATGCTACAAGGCAATGATCGCCCTGAAAGCCGGGTGCAGCATCGTATTTTCGCCCCATCCGAAGGCGTTGGGCTGTACGTTACGGGCGGTGGAGATCGTGGCGAAGGCGGCCCAGGAGGCAGGCGCGCCGGAAGGGTGCGTGTTGAGTCTGACCGTCCCCAGCCTGGATGGCTGCCGGGAGCTGATGAGCGCACCGAAAACCAATTTGATCCTGGCCACCGGTGGCCCGGCAATGGTAAAGGCGGCCTATTCCTCCGGCAAACCGGCCATCGGTGTGGGGGCGGGAAACGGCCCGGCCTATATCCACCACAGCGCAGATGTGGCTCACGCACTAAAATGCATTCTGCGCTCCAAGACTTTTGACTACGGAACGGTCTGCGCATCGGAGCAGAGCATCATCGTGGAAAAGAAGCTGGAGCAGCAGGTGCTTGCCGAGGCAGAAAAACAGAGCATCTACCTGATGGACGAAAAACAGGCAGCGGCGCTGGCAAAGCGGCTGTTTAAGCCCAACGGCGCATTAAGTCCGGATGTGGTGGGCAAATCCGCCAGCTATTTGGCCGATTTGGCAGGCTTTTCTGTTCCCCGAAACACAAAGATCTTGATGGCCCGGGAGCAGGAGGCAGGCCCAACACGACCTTACTCTATGGAAAAGCTATGCCCGGTGCTGGCCTTTTTTGTGATGGACAGCGAGGATGCGGTGCTGCAGAAGGTAGTGCAAGTGTTACAGCACGAGGGCAGCGGCCACACCTTTGCCATCCACGCCCAGGATCAGCAGGTGATCAGAAAATTTGCCCTGCAGGTGCCGGTTTCCCGTTTTTTGGTGAATACCCCGGCAGCCCTGGGTGGCATCGGCGCGACCACAGGACTGTTTCCGGCACTGACTTTGGGTTGCGGCGCAGTTGGCGGCAGCAGCTCCTCCAATAACATCTCGCCCCTGGATTTAATTAACATTCGCCGGGTAGCCTGGGATACGGAGAAAGCATCTCCGGAACAAAATTTTGATGACAACCTGGTGGAAATTCTTGCAACGAAAATTTTACAACAACTGGATAGGAAAGGATGAAAATTATGAACACAAATGCTTTGGGTATGATCGAAACAAAGGGTCTGGTAGGCGCAGTAGAGGCTGCGGATGCGATGGTCAAGTCTGCCAATGTGCAGCTGGTGGGCAAGGAGCAGGTCGGCGGCGGTCTGGTTACCGTTATGGTCCGGGGTGATGTGGGCGCGGTAAAGGCGGCCACCGATGCCGGCGCGGCAGCGGCGGAAAAGGTAGGCGAGCTGGTCAGTGTCCACGTGATTGCCCGGCCCCATACCGAGGTGGATGCCATTCTGCCCGGTGGCAGACTGACCCAGGGTGGCGCGGCAAGCAGTAAGTAATGCTATACCATTTACAGGCGGTAAAGGATAACCTGCGAAACAGCGGCGGCAAGCGGATCTTCTATCTGGGAGAGGGCGACAGACTTACCGACGAGGCCAGAGATTTTCTTTCCCGGGAGCATATTGAGGTTTTGCCGCCGCCGGGTTTTCAGGGGGAAAAGCCGGAGCATATGACCCACCTCAATGGGGATGTTTTGGTGAGCAAAACCCATCCGCGGATCATTTTCCGGGGCGCAATGGACAGCTTGGAAGCGGAAATTTTGCTGTGTCAGCTGGATTTGCCGAAGCTAAAAGCGCCGCTGCAGGAGCTTTTGGATCTTGCCCGGAAATTGGTGGCCTGCGATGTGTTAAACGAGCCGGCGCCGGAGGAAACGCTTTGCGGCCTTACCCAGGACCAGCTGCGTAGCCACAGCCACCTGCCCCAGAAATTTTATGATCAGCCCCACTTTATGCCCACCGCAGCGGATGGACAGACGATCTTACAGCTGAACCGTCTGCGGTGCGCTGTGCGGAAAGCGGAGCTGAAGGCGGTGGCGGCAGTGCCGGAAAGAACGGATATTATACGGGCGCTGAACCGAATGAGCAGTATGGTGTATATTTTGATGATCCGGGAAAAAGCCGGAAAGTGAAAGAGGGAAAAATATGGAGCGTTTGGCCCAGCAGGTAATTAAGAGAATATTCGTGCCGTTGGAGGCCTCCGGTCGCCACGTCCACATCACAAAAGCCCAGGCCCACACCCTTTTCGGCCACCCACTGACACCAAAGCGCCCCCTTTCCCAACCGGGACAGTTTTTGGCCAATGAACGAGTGAGCGTGGTTGGGCCGAAGGGCAAGTTTGAAAATGTGGCGGTTTTAGGTCCGGAACGGCCGGAGGGGCAGGTGGAGATCTCTCTGACAGATGGCAGAGTTTTGGGCATTACGCCACCGGTGCGTCTGTCGGGAGATGTGTCCGGCAGTCCGGGGGCAACGCTCATAGGGCCGATGGGCAAGGTAGAGCTTTCCCAGGGGGTGATCGCCGCCCGGCGGCATATTCATATGACGCCCCAAACGGCGGCCCATTTTGGGGTACAGGACAAGCAGGTGGTGCGTTTGCAGGTTTACACCGACCGACCGCTGATCTTTGACGATACGGTGGTCCGGGTCAGCGACAAGTTTGACGATTTCGTCCATCTGGACTATGACGAAGCCAACGCCTGCGGCTTTGCTCCCGGAGATTTGGGGAGGATTCTGAAATGAAAGCGCTGCTGGTTGGAAAAGAGCCGGGATTTTCCCTGGGATATACCTATGACCAGACGCCTCCTTACGATGCGGTGGTCATCGGCTCGTTAAGCTTGGGGCAGCTGCTAAACTTCTCTGACGAAAGGGTGCTGCAGGCGCTGGCAGAGGGTAAGCCGGTGCTGCTTTACACACCGGGTCTGCCGGAGGCAAAGGGGAGCCGGGGACTGTCTGCTACCCTGGCGTCCAAGCGGCGTGAGCTGAAAAATTGGGGCGTGGTCTTTACCGACGGCGCCCAGCGAAAGTTAATTACCGCCCAGCAGGCAAAGGAGATGCGCCTTGCGGGGAGAAAACCTGCCCCCGGGGCGGTGCTGACCCCTCTGGCAAAGGAAATTTTGGAGGAATCAATATGATAATGGGAACAATTACAGGCGCTGTTTGGGCCACCCGAAAAGCCACCTGCCTGCAGGGGCAGACCTTTTTGGTGGTGGACACGTTGAAGGGACTGATCGTTGCAGCAGACCATGTGGGCGCAGGCACCGGAGATAAGGTGCTTTTGGTAACCGGCACAGCTGCCACAAAGTTTTCAATGGAAGCGCCGGTGGATGCAGCTATCGTGGCCATCATCGATCCGGAGAAATAACGATGTCAGTACACGAAATACTCATTGCCATTATGGCAGTTTTTGCGGCGCTGGGTGCGTTGGACCGGATTTTTGGAAACAAATTCGGTTTGGGAGAAAAATTTGAAGAAGGTATTTTGGCGATGGGCTCGCTGGCACTGGCTATGGTGGGCATCATCGTTTTGGCGCCGGTGCTGGCAAAGCTTTTGCGGCCGGTGGTGGTGCCGGTCTATGAGTTTTTGGGCGCAGACCCGGCGATGTTTGCAGGCACGATTTTGGCCTGCGATATGGGCGGCGCGGCGCTGGCCAAGGAATTGACAGCCGACCCTCAAGCGGCGCTGCTGGGCGGTGTGTTGGGCGGCTCAATGCTGGGGGCTACCATCGTCTTTACCATTCCCATCGCAATGGGGATTTTACGGCCCAAGGACAGACCGGCCTTGGCAAAGGGCGTACTGGCGGGCATTGTTACCATTCCGGTGGGCATTCTGGCCGGCGGTCTGGTGGCGGGATTCCCAATCATAAAGGTGCTGCGAAATCTCATCCCCATCGTTTTGATCGCAGCGCTGATTGCGCTGGGTCTGTGGAAAGCAGAAAAATGGATGGTCAAAGGCTTTGCCGGGTTTGGTAAGGGCGTTTTGGCGCTGATCACGGTGGGTTTGACCGCAGCCTTGGTGCAGGAGCTGACCGGCTTTGTGATCATCCCCGGCCTTGCCCCCATTGAGGACGGCTTTTTGACAGTGGGCGCAATCGCAATTGTTTTGGCGGGAGCGTTTCCTTTGGTGTTTGTGGTTACCAAGCTGCTGCAAAAGCCCCTTTTGAAGCTGGGAAGACTTTTGGGCATCAACGATACCGCCGCGGCAGGTCTGGTTGCCACTTTGGCCAACTCCATTGCTACCTTCAATATGGTTAAGGAAATGGACGGCCGGGGCAAGGTGGTCAACATCGCCTTTGCGGTGTCGGCAGCCTTTGTGTTCGGCGACCATATGGGCTTTACTGCCGGGTTTGCCCCGGAAATGCTTCCGGCAATGATTATCGGCAAGCTGGCAGGCGGCGTCAGCGCGGTGGCGGTGGCTTTGCTGCTGACCAGAAACACAAACGCCGATTTTGCTTGACAAATCCTTCCTTTTAAGGCTATAATGCTAACAAAGCGTTGAAAAGAAGAGTACCCGGCACGAACCGGACAGAGAGCCCTAGTTGGTGGAAATGGGCACGGCAGAGGAAGGGGAACATGGTCTTGGAGCTGGGCCGTCGATAGGTAGGCGGTTTCGGGTGCGCCCGTTATCGCGTTTATGAGTCGTCTTTTTCCTTGGCCCAAATGGGGCCCCCGCAAAAGCGGATGGCTTTTGTGGGGAAGAGGAAATGCCAAGCCACTGGCGGAATTTTCTGCTTGCAGAAAATAAAGAGGTGTGGCTTGTGCGTTGACGAGAAACAAGGTGGTACCACGGTAGAATCTATCGTCCTTGCTATATGCAGGGACGATTTTCTTTATATTCAAGGAGGAGAGTATATGACACAGAAAAAACCCTATTACATTACAACGGCCATTGCCTACACCTCGGCAAAGCCCCACATCGGCAATACTTACGAGATCGTCCTTGCCGACGCCATTGCCCGGTATAAGCGGCAGGCGGGCTACGATGTGTATTTCCAGACCGGCACAGACGAGCACGGCCAGAAGATCCAGCAGAAGGCAGAGGCTGCGGGCATCACGCCCCAGAAGTATGTGGACAATGTGGCAGCTCAGATCAAGGATATCTGGGATCTGATGAATACCACCTATGACCGCTTTGTCCGTACCACTGACCCGGAGCATAAGACCCGGGTGCAGAAGATCTTTGCCCGGATGTATGAAAAGGGCGATATCTACAAGGGTAAGTATGTGGGCAAGTACTGCACCCCCTGCGAAAGCTTTTGGACGGAGAGCCAGCTGGTGGACGGCAAATGCCCGGACTGCGGCAGAGAGTGTGTGGACGCAGAGGAAGAAGCCTACTTCTTTAAAATGAGCAAGTACGCCGATCAGCTGATGGCGCACATTGAAAGCCATCCGGAGTTCATTCAGCCGGAGAGCCGGAAGAACGAAATGATCAACAACTTCTTAAAGCCCGGTCTGCAGGATTTGTGCGTTTCCCGCACCAGCTTCACCTGGGGTATCCCGGTGGAGTTTGACCCCGGCCATGTAACCTATGTTTGGCTGGACGCCCTTTCTAACTATATTACCTTCTGCGGCTATGACCCCGACGGCAACCACAGCGAGCATTACAAAAAGTTCTGGCCTGCGGATCTGCACCTGATCGGCAAGGACATCGTTCGTTTCCACACCATTTATTGGCCCATTTTCCTGATGAGTATGGGGCAGGAGTTGCCCAAGCAGGTCTTCGGCCATCCCTGGCTGCTGGTCAAGGGCGACAAAATGAGTAAATCCCTGGGCAATGTGATCTATGCGGACGATCTGGTGGAGCTGTTTGGCGTGGATGCGGTGCGGTATTTTGTGCTGCACGAAATGCCCTTTGCCGCTGACGGCATTATGACTTACGAGCTGATCATCGAGCGGATCAATGCAGAGCTTGCCAATGTTTTGGGCAACCTGGTCAACCGGACCATTGCAATGCAGGGCAAGTACTTTGGCGGTGTTGTGCAGCAGCCGGATGCGCCGGATGCCCTGGACGAGGAGCTGAAGGCGGTAGCTCTGGCAATGCCCGGCAAGGTGGAAGCCAAGATGAACGAACTGAAGGTGGCGGACGCTATCGACGAGGTGTTTGCTGTGCTGCGCCGCGCCAATAAGTATATTGACGAGACGATGCCCTGGGCGCTGGCAAAGGATGAGAGCCAGAAGGCCCGGCTGGGTACAGTCCTGTACAACCTGTTGGAAAGCATCCGCTTTGCCGCTGTTGCGCTGGAGCCCTTCCTGCCGGACACCTCCAAGCGTATTCTGGAGCAGATCAAAACAGAAAACGGCGGCCTGGAGAGTCTTTCTGGCTTTGGTGCGGTAAAGCCCGGCACCCAGTTGGGCGCAGGTGAGATCCTGTTTGCCCGCCTGGATATGGAAAAGAAGCTGGCCGAGATCGACGCTTTCAATGCCCAGAAGGCAAAGGCAGCGCTGCCTGCGCTGGAGATCGAGCCTTATGCAGAGGAGAATGTGGATTTTGACACCTTCTGCAAGAGTGATTTTAGGGCAGTGAAGGTCAAGGACTGCCAGAGCGTAAAGAAGAGCGATAAGCTTTTGTGCTTTACTTTGGATGACGGCACCGGTACGGACCGGCAGATCCTCTCCGGCATCGCCAAATACTACAAGCCGGAGGAGCTGGTGGGCAAGACCCTGGTGGCCATCACCAACCTGCCCCCCCGGAAGATGATGGGTAAGGAGTCCTGCGGCATGCTGATCTCCGCGGTCCACACGGAAAAGGGTGAGGAAAAGCTGAATCTTTTGATGGTGGACGACGCCATCCCCGCCGGCGCAAAGCTGTGCTGAAATGGAGCAGTTGCCAAAACGAAAACGGCTTCGCCTGCAGGATTATGACTACAGCCAAAACGGCGCCTATTTCATAACTATTTGCACCCAAAACAAAAGAAAGGTTTTGTGTGATATTGTAGGGGACGATGCCCACATCGTCCCGAAACCTTGCGGCCAAGTCGTTGAAAAGTATATTTGCAATGTTCCCGAAATCACCAAATATGTGATCATGCCAAACCATATTCATATGATTATCGAGCTTGATTCCGGGACGATGTGGGCATCGTCCCCTACAAAAGGGTTATCGGACAATGATGTAGGGGCGGATACCCTCATCCGCCCGAAAGAGAATGCAATAGCAAGCATCATTCGATCGCTCAAGACGCTAACAACAAAGGAAATTGGTGTATCCATTTTCCAACGTTCCTATTATGACCACATCATCCGCAACGAGCAGGACTACTGGGAGATTTGGCGTTACATCGACGAAAACCCGGCGAAATGGAAAATGGACCGATTTTATGAATAAAATTAGCGCCCCCGCCTTGATTTGCAAGGCGGGGGCGTTATATATGTTCGGGACGATGTGGACATCGTCCCCTACGCTCCAAAAGACGGAGCAGGGGCAGGGAAGAAAAGTCTAGAATAAAATCAAAGAAAATAGTGGAAAAGTGCTTGCAATTTGGATGAGGTTGTGATACAATTCGGATGGTATAATGTACTTAGTATAGGGGTTTTGCACCCATTTTGTGAAAAAAAGGGCAATTTTTCGAAGAAAAACGCAAAAGCCGGAATTGCGATTTGCGTTGGGGCAGTAGGGTTTTCCGCTTTAGTGCCCGGCGTACATATCTTTTGGGAAAAAGCTTTCGGATTTCACCGGATGGGAATTTGTCCAAAATCTCGAAGTACACTGTACCAGGTCAAGAAAATTTTCAAAAAATTTTCTCGGCCGAAAAGGAATCTTGTGGAAGCCAAATCGGCAGAAGGCCGATCTGTCCTGCCAAGTGTAACCTCCGGCGGCCGCCATAGCCAGAGGCCAACTTGGCGCGACACGTAGGCTTTTCGCCAAGAGTAACCGATGCAATGCCCGGTTATGAAAAGCAGTGAAAGCCTTACTGCTTGGCCAAACAAGATCCCGCACCGTCGGGCAACCGACAAACCAAATGTCGGAAAACCGACAAAGTTTAATTCTAATATTATGTTAGGAGGAAACCCAATGAAAAAACGCGTATTATCCGTGTTGCTGGTGATCGCACTGCTGGTTGCAGTGGGCATCGTAGCAGCACAAGCAAACGAAACAGAGCCTACATGGCAGGATATTGTTTCGGAAGCTAATAAAATGAACTTTGATGAAGGAACTTATGACTACTGTCCCAAGTGTGGCGAGGATGTTGAATGGAAGCCGAAGGCAGACCTTGCTGAGGTTAACGGTGGTCACTACTATCTGACTGGCGAAGTAAATGGTAACAATGGCCTTGTTAATAGAAGTGGCACACTTTGTCTGCACCTGAACGGTAAGACCCTGTCCTCCACCGGCGGATTAGCAGCTATTTATGCTGATAATGGTAGTACGGTAAACATCATGGGCAACGGCAATGTTACCGGTAGTTCCAATGCCCGCGCTGTAGTGCATATCGGCGCAGACAATGCGGAACTTAATGTTTACGGCGGTCAGTTTAGCAATGCAACTGGCGGCAATGCCTTTAGTAATGCTTGTAATAACGGCACCAGCACCATGAACTTCTATGGCGGCAAGGTGTTAGGTACTACCGGTGTTGAGATTCAATCCAATTCCGGCCATATCAACGTATATGGCGGCGAATATGCGTATGTAGTCTGTTCGTACAATAAGGGCACAGTTACTGTTAATGGCGGTACGATCACAAAGCTTGACAATAAGTTTAACACTACCGCTGCTTTGACCGGTAACATTATTATCAATGGCGGCAATATCACCACGCTGGATGCAACCAATTATTGCAACCTGGCTGTCAACGGCGGCACCATCGGCACGCTGAACACTGGTGCGAACACTACTTCCCCGATCACTTTGGCCGGAAAGCCCACCATTACCGCTATGAACCTGGTAAGTGGTATTAC
>JAZLAB010000091.1:0-83865 GCA_045612985.1 Faecousia sp. | reverse complement strand
GAGCAAGAAAGACTTTGTGGCAAAGTTAGAGATTGCACTCAAAGAATCCAATGAAACAAGCTATTGGTTAAAACTGATGTTTGAAACCAAAAGGATAGATACTACAACTTATCAACACACAGAGAAACTTTGTGGCAATATCCGCAGACTTTTAATTGCATCCTGTAAAACCGCAAAGGAGAACGCAAAATGAAAAAGGTACTACGGGCCAATTTCCCTTTGCTTACACCCAACGGTAAAACAATGGTTCCTATAGTGATTACATACGACGATAGCGAGGTTATAGCAAATCCACAATCAGAAATCAACTTGTTGTATAACGGAATAGAATACAACGGATATGGTGCAGATTATCTCTGGACAGATACGCTTGCTGATTTACAAATGAAGCTTCCCGAAGATGTTAAGCTGGCTTGCTGTATGACCTGTCGTTACGGCAATATGTGTCCTTACGGAAATAAAGAAAATCAGCTCATTTGCACAAAAGACATAACAATAACAAGCAAAGAGGATATGCTTGACCTGTTTGACCAAACAGACCCCTTTGAAGAACGGGCGGTTGCTTCCCTCGACTTTTGTGAAGATTTTGTTTGTCAAAGCGATGACTACTACACATATAATGATTATTTTTATCAGTTAAGCCGAAAGATAGGGGGCAAATAGTAAATCCATACTACTTTTGGTCGTTTTTACCCCTACATATACTACTTTTAGTCGCTCTTTCGCACAAAAAAAAAGACAGACCGAAAGGTCTGTCTTTTTTTGTGGTGAATGGGACTCGAAAGACCGACACCTGAAGGCGATTTATGTCATTCTAAGCAGTCATTTACCAGCTCCTCTAACTCTTTTTGTGTCTCTTTAATAGAGTTCTCAACGGAAACTGTACCCTCCAAGAGTCGATAGAGCCACTTGCAAATCACCGCATCAATATCATTTGGCGATACGACCTTGCTACCCCGAGAAATATTGGGAAGCATCGGTTTTGCATAGGGGTAAATTTCACGATACCGTGGCAGCCAAGGGTAAAGATTTACCAGTTCGTCATTCGTATATGTTGCCGAAACAGCAGTATATCCACCCAACATTGAAAAATAGTTACCCATTGATTCATTGGTCGCCCAATCTAAAAAACGACTTGCTGCATCAACGCGCCGCGTGCGGCTACTAATTCCAAGTCCCCAACCACCCAACACAGGTGATCGTCCTGGAATATACTGACAGCCAATAGATTCCAGGCGGCTGTTTCTTCGCAGATCAGAAGCATTTACCAAAAAACCGGGATAGCTGATCAGCATTGCCGTCTCACCACGCAAAAAGCTTTCTGCCGCGTCCACATCGGTTGTATGCAGGTAATCCGGCTTTGCATATTGGACCGCCTGTAAAAAATTATTATAGGCTTTTAGTGTTTTTGGATTATCAAATACCACGTTACCGGCTTCATCTACAACCTGACTGTCATAGGCGCGAAGCCGCATATAAATTTCCGGAGAAAGGCATTCAGTATAGGCGCCGGCAACAGAAAAACCGTATGGAATCTCCTTTGTATCCTGGGTGAAGAATTTTGCTACAGTATTGAATTCTGTAAATGTTCTGGGCGGCTTCAGCTGCATCCCATACATTTTTTCATATTTTGTGCGAAGCTCCGGATCTTCAAACAAGCTGTTTCTGAAATATAGCATCTGTGGCGCATACATCAACGGAACACCAAAATGCTTTCCGTTAAATTTCCCATAATAATCCATTGATCCTGGCAAGAAGGAAGCGGTGTCTACCTGCTTCATCTCCTGTAAAATCTTTTGGGATGCCAATATGGGCAACCAGGGAATATCATACATTATAACATCATAGTCGCTGGATCTGTCCACGATCGTGTTATAAAGAGTATTGTGCGGTTTTAACACCGGCGCGACCTGAATACCTGTTGAATTTTCAAAGTTTTTAAGCAGTCTGCAAAAGCTATGTACTGCAGGTGTATCCAGAAGCAGTAGCCGAATCTTCTGGGTTTCTTTCAGCGAAAGGCGGTCCTTATGTCCTTCAACAAGTTTTTCAACCTGCGTTCTTACTTCTTGGATGTCGCAATCCAAAACAGTGCTTGTGCTTTCAGCCGACGGATTATGAATCCTGCTTAACAGCAGTTTCACGGCTTTTGCTCCGAGACGAATCGCCGGTCTGTTAACGCTGCAACAAGCAAAGGAATGGGTGTGTCTGTTCCAATGTTCCTCACCCAAGGTGATCACAGGAATTTCCTTCTGGGAATAACCCAAAACCTCCATAGCTTCAACAATTCCTGTCGCTGTTAATTCTGAAGTAGCAAGTATCGCATCCGGCTGGATGTTCTTTAAAAGACCGGTCGTCTTTCGAAAGGCATCCTCTTTTTCAAGGGATATTGAAACAATTCTGCCATCCGGAAATATCTCACGAAAACCAAAAATGCAAAGAGCCTCACAAGTAAATTTCTCCGGACCAGCTAATAAAACAGGCGTTATCTTCCCGGAATTTGAGAGGGTTTTACAAACAGAACTGATTGCCGATTTGTTATCAAAGCTGATGAAGTCGCAATTGAGCCCTGCAATTTTTCTGTCAATTAATACAACAGGCCTTCCCTGTTGAATAAAATATTCACGATAAAATTCGTCAGCATCGGGACGGCAGGTAACTAAAATCAATCCACCCACCTGTCTGGCCAGAAAATCCCGTGCTGCCTGCTCCTCTAATTCTGGCAGGTCATAAGAAAAGGAGAGATTCAAATGATACCCTGTTCCGCGAAATGCAGACTCTATTCCCTGATAAACCTGCACATAATAGGAGTCGTTCAGATTTGGTAGTATAACACCCACACTTTGATATCTGCGGGATTTCAGGGATTGGGCTGTTGTGTTCATATTGTAATGCAGCGCATGAACCGCTTCATCGATTTTCTTACCAATGCGCTGGCTTACCGGTTTGGTTTTATTCAGATAATTAGACACAGTTGCCGTTGAAACGCCGGCTCTATTTGCCACATCCTTGATCGTTGCCACGAACATTCCCCCTTTTTCTTTCAACAATTATACATACAATTCGTTGGTTTTACAATAGTTAAACGATTAAATTATTTTTTCCAAAATGAATTCCCATTCCATTGACAAGGCAAATTCCTTTTGTTACAATTTTCTTGTAACAAATTTAAATAAAGGAGTTATTATTATGGCAAGAATTTGTATTCCTGATCACGAATATAAGGAAAGAGTGCAGCGTTGTGCTGCAATCCTGCGCCGCGAAGGCCTTGACGCATTGATCGTCAATGGTAACGAGGCTGACTACGCAAACCCCCGATATTTCTCCGGCTTCTGGCCTCTGTTTGAGCGCAGCGGTGTTGCAATTTCTGCTGACGGCCGCGCTGCACTGATGGTTGGTCCTGAATCTGCTATCTTTGGTGCTGACCGCAACAAGCTGGACAAGACCTTTGTTCTGACTGCATACCGCGAAGGCGCTGACCCCGCCTATCCCGAGCTGAAGCCTGACACTTTTGATGATGTGTTCAAGTACATCGGTGTTACCGGCAAGAAGATCGGGATTGGTGTTGCTTCCTATCTGGACACTTCCGTTACGATCTTCAATGCCATCCGGGAAGCCTTCCCCGAGGCAGAGATCGTTGATGCCGGCAAGATTATGGTGGAGCTGCGCTCTATCAAGTCCGAGAACGAGCTTGCTTGCTTGCGTGAGGGCTATCGCATTGCTGATCTGGCTACCCAGGCTGTTATGAAGGAGATCCGCCCCGGTATGACCGAGCTGCAGGCTGTTGGTATCGCACAGCGCGTTGTTTACGAGAATGGTGCCGAATATGAAGGCCTGCCTATGTATGTCTTCTCCGAGGCTTCTACACGCCACGCCATCTCCCGTTCTTCCTACCGCGAGTTCCAGAAGGGCGACATCGTTCAGCTGAACCTGTCTGCCAAGATCGACGGCTACTCTGCTGCCATCGGCTATCCCATTTGCCTGGGCAAGCTGGAAGGCCGCCGCCAGGAGATCGTTCAGTTCTGCCGTGAAATGCACACATGGTCTGAAAAGCAGGTCAAGGCTGGCGTATTCGCTGCTGACATTGCCAAGGGCTTCTACAACAAGTTTGTTGACTGCGGCTACAAGGACAATTATGTTTACGGCCCTCTCCACGGCACCGGCATTATCGAGGTTGAGGCTCCCTGGTGCGAGACCAGCTCCGATTACTTCCTGCAGCCCAATATGACCTTCCAGGTGGATACTTATATCTCCGGCGACACCTTTGGCGTTCGTTGGGAAAAGGGTATCGCTGTTAAGGAAGGCGGTTACGAAGTACTCTCCCCCGAGATCCCCGAGATCTGCCCCGAGCTGCACTTCTAATCGGTTATGACACAATGATCCCCACAGAATTCTTTCTGTGGGGATTCTGTGAAAGGAGTATATTGTATGCAACTAATTGATATGTTTTACGATGAAATTCAGGATGCTGTAAATAGAAATGTTCCCTTTATTATTCCTATTGGTACGCTGGAATACCACGCGCGCCACGCATCCTGCGGTACGGACACAATGGTAGTTACCGGCTGTCTGAGAGAACTGGAAAAGGAAAAAGAAATCGTTGTCTGCCCGCCTATTTGGTATGGCGTTGCATCTTATGCTGTCTGTGAGCCGAAGCCCAGCCATTTCCATATTGATGAGGATGCTTATGTAAATTATCTTTACTACGTCCTGAAATCTATGATCGATGCCGGCCATAAGAACATCTACTTGATTCCCCATCACCAGACAGAAGGCGCCGGTTTGATGCCCATGACCATTGCCTGCCATAAGGCTGCAAAAAAGGTTACAATGGAATATATGGAGCAAACACTTGGCAAGGGCTGGTGGGGCAGCGACAGCTATGCCAGCTACTATGAAAACCTCGGTGGCGGCGAAGATCCTTTCTCTTACATTAAGGTCATTCCTCTGATTGGTGCGGATGCACAAATCAAGTGCGGCGGCTTTGATCACGCCGGCAAGTGGGAAACCAGTCTGATGATGGGTACCTGGCCGGAAAACGTGGATCTTTCCCGCTGTGAGCGCAACACAGAATGGTTTGCCCAGAGCGCAAAGGAAGCCTCTACGCAAACCGGTAAGCATATGGTAAATTGCACCTTGGAATGGTTGCGCGAGGCTATTCAATAATAGTTTTCTGATTAAGGAGAAATAATATGCGTCAAATTAAAGCCGAACAGCTGACACATAGTGCTTTTGCACCGTTTGGTCAGTTCTACACAATGTCTGATCCCCAGGGATATGCCCTTTGTGGTGAAATCCACCAGTTCTTCCCTGACCGTTTGGTGGCTGACAGCAATCACCGTGTTGGCTACTCCCCTATTTTGGTAAGAAAGCCTGAGAAAATGATTATCACACAGCAGGAATATCACACCACTACCTGGGAAATGATTCTTCCTCTGGACGATGATATGATCCTTCACGTTGCACCTGCGTCTGCAGGTAAGCCTGTAACCGAGCTGGCCAAGGCCTTCATTGTGCCCAAGAATACATTGATAAAGATGAATGCAGCAATTTGGCATCTTGCACCGCTGCCTGCAAACAAAGATCAGCTGACAGCTATGATCATCCTTCCGGAATGCACATATGCCAATGACTGTACTGTTGTGGATCTGCCTGTAGAGCAGCAATTTGAGATTGTGCTATGACAGAGAGAGAAAAATGTGACGCAGGTCTTTTGTATGACACAACCTTTCCGGGACGCGAAGAAATGCACATTGCCTGCGCTGACCTTTGTTATGACTATAATCACACCCGGCCTTCTGATACTCTCCGTCGTGAAGAATTGATCCGCAAGCTATTTGGAAAAGTTGGCAAGAACCCCTATGTTGAGCCGAATATCTTTTGCGGATTTGGTTTCAATATTGAGGTCGGCGACAATTTCTTCGCAAACAACAACTGCGTTTTTGTGGATCCGGGAAAGATCATTTTTGGCGACAATGTTTTCATTGGTCCTAACTGTGGATTTTACACCGCGCACCACCCTATTGATCCGGTTCTGCGGAATCAGTTATATGAAGAAGCCTTCCCGATTAAGGTTGGCGACAATGTTTGGTTTGGCGGCGGTGTTCACGTTGTGCCCGGTGTTACCATCGGCAGCAATGTGGTGATCGGTGCCGGAAGCGTGGTTACAAAGGACATTCCCGACAATGTCGTTGCCGTCGGCAACCCTTGCCGGGTCATTCGAAACATAGATTAAAGGAGAATTATATGGGATACGGAAAGAAAGTTTGGATTTTCCCGGATGCTGAGCTGCCCCCTGTTGGAGTCAATCTCATCCCCGGCCACGAATCCATTATCATCACCAACACCGGTGATCAAGACGCACATATCAAAATTACCCTTTTGTACACAGACAAAGAGCCCATCGACGATATTCATATCAACGTTGGCGCCCGTCGTGTTCGTTGCCTGCGTACAAACGAGGAAAAGGACTTTGGCAAATATACTGCCAAGTTTGAAGAGCAATATGCCATTATGCTGGAAAGTGATGTTCCTGTTGTGGCGCAGTACGGCCGCGCAGAACCCCGCACTGTTGCATTTTACACAACGCCCGGTTATTGCGAATAATAACCTCACGCCCAATCTGTATGGATTGGGCGTGTTCATTTAAATAATTGACGCATAGCAATGAATCTGTTATACTGAAAAAAACTATATAGTGAGGTGTAAAATATGGCAAACAAAATTAGCGAAATTATGAAACTGATTAAGGATCAGAACATCGAGATGGTCGACTTTAAAATGGTCGACATCAACGGCCAATATCGCCACGTTACCATCCCTGCGAAGAATTTCAACGAAGACACAATGAAAAACGGCATCGGATTTGATGCCTCTAACTATGGCTATGCTGTTGTGGAAAAGAGTGATATGGTCTTTATTCCCGATCCGGATACCGCTGTTGTAGATCCCTTCTGCGAAATCCCCACATTGTCTATGACGGGTAATGCTATGATCATTGACAACCCGGAAAATCGGCCCCTTGCTCAATACCCCAGAAACATTGTTCTGGCTGCGGAAAAGTATATGCGCGACCTGGGAATAGCCGATCAAATGCTGATTCTGCCGGAATTTGAATTTTATCTTTTCGACGATGTTACCTGGGATCTGCAGCCCAACTCCATCGGTATGAACATCGATGCAGAGCAGGCTCACTGGAACAGTGGCGTTCAGGGACACGGTGTTGTCGTACCCAAGCAGAAGAACTACCACGTTGCAAAGCCCTTTGACACCAGCTATGATTGCCGCAGTGAAATGTGTCTTTTGATGGAAGAAGCTGGAATCAAAATCAAATACCATCATCCCGAGGTCAGCGCCTCCGGTCAGTTTGAGATCGAGCCGCAGCTGGGTGAAATGTCCAAAATGGCTGACGCCACAATGATGATCAAATACATCATCCGCAACACAGCCTTAAAATACGGCAAGTCCGCAACCTTTATGCCCAAGCCGGTTTACGGTGAGGCCGGCAGTGGCATGCATGTGCATATGCTGCTAATGAAGGATGGACAGCCGGTATTTTCCGATGACAACGGCTATTCCAATTTGAGCAAAGAAGCCCATTACTTTATGGGTGGTCTACTCAAGCACATCGCATCTCTGTGCGCCATCACAAACCCCAGTACCAACTCCTTCAAACGCCTTGTGCCCGGTTTTGAAGCGCCGGTTACTGTCGGTTATGCAACCTCTAATCGCAGCGCTGTCATCCGCATACCCGCTTATGCCAAGACACCCAATTTACGGCGGTTTGAGCTGCGCAATCCTGACGCAACCTGCAACCCCTATTTCTGCTATGCAGCGATTTTGATGGCCGGTCTTGACGGCATTAAAAATAAGATTGATCCTCACGAGAACGGTTGGGGTCCTTACGATATGAACCTTTACAATCTCCCTGAGGAAGAAAAAGCAAAGCTCAAGGGGCTGCCCACCTCCCTGGATGCGGCACTGGATGCTCTGGAAGAAGATCACGACTACCTTTCTGTCGGCGGTGTTTTTCCCGAAGAACTGCTTAAAAACTTCATCAAAACAAAGCGTGCAGAATGCAGCCAGATGGCAGCAATCCCCCACCCTGCTGAATTTGATAAGTACTATAATCTGTAATAAAAAAACCGGAGTCAATCGACTCCGGTTTTTTATACAAGTTGTTGCTCGTTGATGATGAGTTTAAAATGCAGCCCCAACTTTTCTGCCGCTTTTCGGCACAGAATCATACGTTCCATAAAAATCTCAAAGTAGTCCATTACCGAACCGTATTGCGTATCTACTGTAAGTTTTAATTTTACAATAGTCTTTTCTTCATTGATCTTCAAGACCGATTTTTTGACCGAGTAGTTCACTCTATCGTGAATATCAAATGTAGCGATATCCTTATTGCGAACGCGGGATCTGCGAACATCAGCTTTATCCGCCAGGATCAGTGCGGCAGCAACCGGATTTACCGGAATTCCTGTGCCCTCATCGTGGTTACCAATTGCGGTAACAATCGTAGCAATATCTTCCGGGGCAAAATTGCGGTCATTAAGAATACTCCAGGCCATCACTGCGCCGGATTGAGAATGATCCTTTCTATTTGCAAGATTTCCAATATCGTGTAAATAACCCGCGATCTTTCCCAATTCCACACTTCGTTCATCAAAACCCATGGTCTCCAGGATGTATCCTGCCGTCTGCGCAACACGTGTAACGTGCGCAAAACTATGCTCAGTATAACCAAGAGCATCCAAGGATGCATCTGCGTGAATAATGTAGGTTCTTATCGTCTCACTTTTTGTGATTTCATCGTAAGTTAACATAGAATCACCTCCGTTAGAAATAGTATAACATATACTGTTCCTAATTAAAAAGGTTTTTCCATAGATTTTACAAATTTTTCAAAATCAAATAACCGAAACCTTATAATGCTCCAGCCAAAAATTGATTTGCAGCATAAAAGCGATCGTTTGTGGCACTTTCATTAATTGACCGTACCAGGGCCAAGTGTACTCTGCGTGCAGAAGATTTTCTAAAGCTTTTCTGCTTACGATTTGACATATTGGAGCATTTTTATCAGCAAGCACCGTTTCCAATTCCCTGCTTACCAGCTGCAGATACTGGGGATCATAGGTTTTTGGATAGGGACTTTTCTTGCGGTGCAGAATCTCATCCGGTAAATATTCACGCATTGCGTAGCGCAGAAGGCCCTTCTCCTGCCCGTAGTGGTCTTTATATTCCCAGGGGACACCGTACAAGTATTCGGCAATCCTGTAATCACAGAAGGGAACGCGAACTTCCAGACCGCAATACATACTCATTCGGTCTTTTCGGTCCAGCAGGGTCTGCATAAACCAGTAGTGATTTAAATTTACCATCTGCTTCATACGGCGCTCCTCAGGTGTGTTCTCAGGCAAAATATCACATCGATTGATTGTCTGCTGATATAAGTCGCTTACAAAGGATTTTGGGCATATCTTATCGAGTATTTCCGGAGCGAGGAAACTTCCCCGTTCTTTTGTGTTCTGCGCCCAGGGAAAGCCGTCCAAAGCCCGAACCTCCGGATCCCGATACCAGGGATACCCGCCAAAAATCTCGTCTGCGCACTCCCCTGACAGCGCGACCTTGACCGACTTTCGTATTTCCCTACAAAATGCCAGCAAGGAAAAATCCACATCTGCCATACCGGGCAAATCTCTTGCAATTGTTGCATTCATTAATTCATCCATTAACTGCTCCGGAGTAATGACTGTCCAGTGGTGATTGGTATCCAGATATTTCTGCATAATGGATATATATTGGTTGTCTGAGTTTGGCTGGAATTTTCCAGGGACAAAGTATTTGTCATTATTTTCGAAGTCAAGGGAAAATGTCTTCAGCCTTTGACCGTCTGTACACATTTTCTCAGCGCATACAGAGGAAATTAAACTGGAATCCAATCCGCCGGACAGGAATGTGCCGATCTCTACATCGGATACCATTTGTCTTTGAATGGAGTCTACAACCAGCTGACGCACTTTTTCTGCTGTTTCTTCAAAAGACTCTGTATGAACTCTGTCTTTTAACTTCCAGTACCGTTTCCAATTCCATTTGCCGCAAATATAATACCCGTAGCAACCAGGCTCCAATTCGTATATACCGCGAAAAACACCGCTTCCCGGCACTCTTCCTGGACCCAGGAGCAAAATTTGCGCTGCGCCTTCCGCATCCAACTGCGCTTTTACGCCCGGATATGCTAAAATTGTCTTAATTTCAGATGCAAAGATGATGCCGGCATTGTGCTGCATATAGAACAGCGGTTTTACTCCGATCCGATCCCGGGCTAAAAAGAGCTTCTTTCTTTTCTTTTCCCAAACGGCAAAAGCAAATATACCGTTCAGTTTCTCCAGACAACCCTCTGCCCACTGGGCGTAAGCGTGAAGGACTACTTCTGTATCAGAATGCCCATTGAATGTGTGTCCCAATTTTAGCAGTAATTGACGCACTTGTTCCGTATTATACAGCTCTCCGTTATAAACAATAGTATATAATTCTCCTGCCCAGTTTAAATGCATTGGCTGTTTGCCACCTTGCGGATCAATAATTGTCAGACGACTATGTATAAGACAGCAGCCTTCGTACGCAAATGCTCCTTGCGCATCCGGTCCTCTTCGTTTCATAGTGCTAAGCATATTTTGAATGATTTCATCGTTATATTTCAGGCCGATCGATCCGGCAATTCCGCACATACAATCTCCCCTTTCCATCACATTATTCTATGAAAAAGTAAATTTTCCTGTGCATAGATGATAGAAATTTACGCATAGTAGTGTATGGGTGATATTATGCAAAACGCAAAGGAAATTTTGTCTTCTATGCTAAAGACAACACAAATGGGTCAAGTGGGAATTCGCAGCGTAATGCAGTACGCTGCCCGGTCTGATCTGAAGAAGGCGCTTGCATCACAATTAAAGGAGTATGACGAAATTGAACGGGAAGTTTACGCAATTGCCTCTTCCCGGGGATTTGATGTAAAGGAATTGGATCCTATGGCAAAAATGATGTCAAAAGCCTATGCGCATGCAAACCTATCCTTCGGAAATGTTGACTCCAAAATTGCAGCTATGATGATTCAGGGAAACACCAGAGGTATGATCAAAGGTCTGAAAAGCCAGCATCATAAGCTTAAGGAGGATGCCGGAGTTTCAACGCTGCTTCAAAAGCTTTTAGATTGTGAAAAAGCAAATATTCAGCAAATGCAGGGGTTTGTTTAACCCCTGCACGATTTTTTCACCGGAACATAGAATAAACAGAATGAAAAAGGAGGCGATGAAGCTGAGCGCAACCGGTTACATACAAGTTCGTGCATTTACCAGCAATGCACAAATTCCACTAAAGGATGTTGCTGTAACGATTACTGATGTTAACGGCAGTGCCATTGCTATGCGTCTGACAAACCGCAACGGTCTTTTAGATGCACCGGTGGAAATCACCGTTCCGGACCTATCTGCCAGTCAAAGTCCAAACACAGGTGTTATCCCCTTTGCCATCGTGAATTTATATGCCCGCCTGGAAAACTACGAGGAAATCAACATTGAAAACCTTCAGATTTTTGCCAATACAGTTACTGAGCAGAATCTGGAACTGATTC
The DNA here is from genome assembly GCA_045612985.1 of Faecousia sp. GTDB lineage: Bacteria > Bacillota > Clostridia > Oscillospirales > Oscillospiraceae > Faecousia. The sequence goes on along the minus strand of JAZLAB010000091.1, from coordinate 72,233 downwards.
CTTTATCAGAGCTACCAAAGAGTTGGAATAAATCGGAAACCTTTATCACGCCACCACAAAATCTTTAAAGGAGGAAACCATCTATGCCTCCGGTAACACCATATGTACCCCAGCGAATCACTGTTCATTTGGGCGCACCGTCGTCCAACGCGACCAATGTAACCGTATCATTTTCTGATTATGTGAAGAACGTAGCATCCAGCGAAATATATCCCACCTGGGATGATAGCGCATTGCGTGCAAACATCCTGGCAATTGTGTCCTTTGCGCTAAACCGCGTGTACACAGAGTTTTATCGAAGTCGTGGATATGATTTTGACATTACCAATTCCACAGCCTTTGACCAGGCCTTTGTCAACGGAAGAAGTTACTTTGAAAATATTTCCCGCTTGGTGGATGAACTATTTAACGACTACCTGCGCCGACCGGGATTTGTAGAACCTTTAGCTGCCAAATTTTGCAACGGCACAACCGTTACCTGCGAGGGATTAAGTCAGTGGGGCAGCCAAAATTTGGCACAGCAAGGGTATAATTCAGATCAGATACTACGCAGTTATTATGGAAACGTAGAAACTGTTGTAAATGCGCCGATTCGTGGCATCACTTCTTCCTATCCCGGCACTCCCCTGCGTCGCGGCAGCACAGGGCCGGATGTAGTGGCAATTCAAGTATCTTTAAACAGAATCGCACAAAACTATCCGGCAATTCCCAAAATCCCTGCCGTAGATGGCGTTTTCGGCAGTCGTACAGAAGCAACGGTAAGAGCATTCCAGCAGATCTTTGGATTAGGTGCGGACGGTATTGTTGGCCCTGCCACCTGGTATGAGATTGTCAGGTTATACACCGGTGTAAATGCCCTTTCAGAGCTGCGTAGTCAAGGACAGCGCTTTTATGCAAACAGCTGGTCTCCTCCTAACGGTTTAGAAGTCGGAGATACCGGTGAAAAAGTCCGTCTTCTGCAATATATGCTCTCGGTGTTAAGCTCTTTTATTCCTTCCATTCCTCCTGTTATTGTGGACGGAATCTATGGTCCGTCCACAAGAGCAGCCGTTTTGGCGGCGCAAAGAAGATTTGGCCTGCCAGAAACCGGAACTGTTGGCGCACAGACCTGGGATGAAATTTATGATCAGTATTCCGGCATTGAAACCACCGCATTACGAAGCGGAGAGCAATTTCCTGGCGGTGGTAATCGAAATGGAAATAATAATTATGCAAGAACCACAACTATGTCTCAGTTCCCAGGTAGGAGCTTAAGCATAGGAACACAGGATCCCGTCAAACAGGAGGTGGTGCGATGAGACCCGCAGAATCCTTTGTGCAGCAACCGATTCGTTCCCTGCAAACAATGCTTCGTGTACTGGCTGAGGATGACCCCAGATTGCCAGCCGTTGTTCCGGATGGAATTTACGGTCCGGACACGATGAATGCTATTTCTGCATTCCAGCGGCAGCAGGGTCTTCCTGTAACCGGTGTTGCAGACCAGCCGACCTGGGATTTAATCGTTTTAAAATACGAACCGGCGCTGATACGCATCGATAAAGCACAGCCAATTGAAATATTGATGGATCCCGGCCAGGTCTTTCGGCGCGGCGACAGCAGCCCCTATATATATCTTCTGCAAAGTATGCTAACACAGCTGTCCGGAGATCATCCAACGATCCCAATCCCACCTCACAGCGGCGTTATGGACAGTGCTACAGCCGATTCCTTGGCTGCATTTCAACATTTGGCAGACCTGCCTACAACCGGAGAATTTGATAAAATCACCTGGAAGCATTTGGTCCATCATTTCACACTAAATGCCCACCACAATGCCGCTTTACAGGCAAATTCATAAAATTTGCTAAAAATTTTTAAATTTTTTTCAAACCTTTATGGTAAATACTTGATAAAATTATTTAATTGCCTATAATATACTTATACACCATAGGTGTTATACTTTCGGAGGAATGACATGTTTGTAAAAGATTGGAAAAAAGAAATACTGACCATTCCGAACCTGCTTAGTATATTCAGGCTCGTGCTGATTCCAGTCTATGTGGTCATTTATCTGAACGCGAGAGATAGCGCCGATTATTATCTTGCTGCCGGCATTTTGGCTGTGTCTTGTCTGACGGATTTGATCGATGGCAAGATTGCGCGCCATTTCAATATGATCTCCACCCTGGGCAAGATCCTGGACCCTCTGGCAGACAAAGCCACCCAATTTGCACTGATTATCTGTCTGGCTATGCGCTATCCCATTTTGTTGTTTTTAGTGGCACTGTTCGTGATTAAGGAAAGCTTCCAGTTAATTGCAGGCTGCGTCAATCTGCGCAAGGGAAAAATGCTTAAAGGCGCGCTGATCAGCGGAAAAATATGTACTACAGTTCTATTTTTAAGCCTGATTCTGATGGTGATGCTTCCGGAATTAGGAGAAAACGCTGTTCGCATTATTACTTATGTGGATGCCGTGTTTATGATTGTTTCTTTTACAGAATATGTCATCACCTATATTCGCAGAGAAAACAAATTCAGTTCTTTGAACGAACCGACAGACAATTGATGTCATCCGGAAAGGTTTTTGCCTTTCCGGATTTTCTCTGTGTTGATTATTTAGAAAATGCGTGATACAATAAGAAAAAACCTTTGGAGGTAACAATATGGATTACAGTAAATTGCAAAACGGCAGCGATATTCGCGGCGTTGCGCTGGAAGGCATTGAAGGTCAGCACATCAATCTTACCGAACAGGCCTGCCGGGACATCGGCAGAGGCTTTGCGTTGTGGCTCGTTAATAAATACGGCGCACAAAAGCAGCTTCGTGTTGCTGTTGGCCGCGATTCCAGACTCTCCGGCGAAACACTGTGTAACTGGATCTGTGAGGCAATGGTTGAGCAGGGTCTCAATGTTACGGATTTCGGTATGGCAAGTACTCCCGCAATGTTTATGTCTACAGTAACCGAAGGCTATGCATTTGACGGCTCTGTAATGATCACAGCAAGCCACCTTCCCTTCAATCGTAACGGTTTTAAGTTCTTCACACCTGACGGTGGTTTGGAGTCCAAGGACATTAAGCAGATCCTTACCTATGCAGGCAGCAGTGAGACAACCGGCTTGAAGCCCGGTACGCTGGTTGCAGGCGAATTTATGGATACATATGCCGCAATTCTTGCTGACAAGATTCGCAGTGCAACAGGCGAAGAAAAGCCCCTGGAAGGCTTCCGAATTGTTGTAGATGCCGGTAATGGTGCAGGCGGCTTCTATGTTGATAAGGTATTGAAGCCCTTGGGTGCAAACACTGATGGCAGCCGTTACCTTGATCCGGACGGTAGCTTCCCCAATCACATCCCTAATCCTGAAAACAAGGAAGCAATGGAAAGTATTACCGAGGCTGTCAAAGAGACTAATGCTGATTTAGGCATTATCTTTGATACCGATGTTGACCGCGCCGGCGCAGTCCTGTCTGATGGCAGTGAACTAAACAGAAACCGCATTATTGCAATGCTTTCTGCAATCCTGCTTCGGGAGCATCCCGGTACTACCATTGTTACCGACTCCATCACTTCTGACGGTCTTGCGAAGTTTATCGCAGAAAAAGGTGGCATTCATCATCGCTTTAAGCGGGGCTACCGCAATGTGATCAATGAATCCATTCGTCTTAACAACGCCGGACAGGACAGCCAGTTGGCTATTGAAACCTCCGGCCACGGCGCGCTGAAGGAAAATTATTTCCTGGACGATGGCGCATATCTGGTTACCAAACTTTTGATTGAGCTGGCCTGCGGCAAGAAAAACGGCTATACTTTGGAGTCCTTGATTGCCACATTGGAAGAGCCTGTTGAAAACACCGAGTTCCGTATGAATATTTTAGTTGACGATTTCAAGGCGTATGGCCAGCAGGTCATTGACGATTTAACTGCCTACGCGCAAAAGCAACCTGGCTGGTCTCTTGTCCCCAACAATTATGAGGGTGTTCGGGTCAATCTGGATGCCGATCACGGTAACGGCTGGTTCTTGCTTCGTCTGTCTCTGCACGATCCGCTGCTGCCTTTGAACATTGAGAGCAACAGCCAGGGTGGCAATAAGAAAATCGCACAGGAGCTGGCCATATTCATTGCAAACTACGATGCATTGGATGCCGCTACCCTGCTGAACTTCGCAAAATAATCAAAACCTCCGGTAGTAATTTACTACCGGAGGTTTTAATACTTATAAACTTTCCAGGAACGCTTTCAAATGGCGGTAAATTTCCTCATGACCTGCATCACAAGGGTGAAGTCCATCAGGCATATACCGTTCCTGCATCTGCGGAATCTCTGGGTTAATTTCCCAAACGCGGTGCAAATCAAGAACAGAAATTTCATAATATGCTGCAACCTCAATAATTGCATCCACATACTCTTGCAGACTGCCTCCGTTGGTAGGGCTAATATCATCAGCAGGCTTGACTTCACCGCATCGATGAGCCGGTGTCATAAACACGATCTGTGCATTTGGATACTTCTTCATTAATGCAGTCATCAAATTATGCAGCGCACCGTAGAAGGTGGTATTTTCACGGTCGGCCATTGTTCCAAGAGGCGCATCACCGTGGCCAAAATCATTTGTGCCGCCAAAAACTACAATTACATCCGCATCAGCATCCATTAACGGAACGCGCGTAATGAAATATAAATCGTCATCTTCAGGATAGATAGATGGATTCAAATTTGCTGCTATGCGTGTTCCGCTGATTCCATAGCCCTTTGTAATACAACCGTCCTTGATGGCTAGACGTCTCCAGTATATATTATCCGGATCGCTGACGCCTACACCGAATGTAATACTATCGCCTAAAAAGAGCATTTTCTTATCATTCAAAGTCATTTGTACCACCAAACACGTTCGTTAAGCAATGCATTCAAAGATCAGTCGCAAATAGCCGCCAATGCATCCGCCTTTTTCTCCAATATGTCGTAAGCGTCTTCCACCTGTTTACGCATAGATGAAAGTTTAGCAACCTCATCATTTATGACGCTGCGCCCGGAGCGGATCATATTCTCAACAGATGCTCTGCTGGGTCCGCCGGCGTGAACCTTTGTTTCCACATTGCGGCAAGGATCCAATACACTTTGTATTTCATCCTCGGTCATACAAATTGAATGATTCAATATTTTTTGAGATTCGTTAGCTATGCGTTCCTGTGTAAAGCCGGCAATTAGTGTTTGGTCCTCCAGTACCTGTGCAACGATATTGCCAACAATGTCGTGGGCGTCGGTAAAGGAAATACCATATTGCTTTACCATATAGTCTGCAAGACTTGTTACTGTGCAAAGGTTTTCAGCTGCCTGACGAACAGCGCGATCCTTGCGAATGCGGCAATAGGTAATGCTCTCAATCATGCACACCAGCATTTGTTTGACCTGGCTGATCATCTGCCAATAGGGCAACGGGATTTCAAACAGGTCCATAGTATTACTAAAAGATGTTCCTTTTAGAATTGTGGTGATTGTCGTCTGACCGCCTATAATATGTCCAGCCTTTGCTCGTGCCATTTCCAGAGAGACCGGATTTCTCTTCTGGGGCATAATGCTGCTACAAACAGCAATCTCTCCACCGACCTCTAAAATTCCGTTTTCAAATGTGGCCCAGAAATAAAGGTCTTCAGCGCAACGGCTTATGTTCGTGGCGAGAATGGAGAATGCAGAGGACAATTCAAGATAATAATCGCGCGCACTGATACAGTCCAATGTGTTTTCCAAGACGGAATCAAAGCCAAGCAATTTACAAAGGCCCTCGCGATCGATGGGAAAACTCGTTCCAGCAAAAGCTGCTGCGCCATAGGGAGATCTGTTTGCGTTAGCGTAGGCATTGCAGATACGAATAAAATCTCTCGAAAGTGCGCTATTTAGGGCCGTAAAATAGTGTCCAAGGGTAATAGGCTGACCGGGTTGGAAATGGGTATAGCCGGTAATGACAGTGTCTTTGTTTTCCTCTGCCTTTTCAAGAAGAAGTGTCTGAAGCTCAACTAAAAGTTCCAAGACCTCCCACACAGAACGACGCGCAGCCATGCGATTCAGAACCGCAGAAACATCATTGCGGCTGCGACCCAGATGAAGTTTTCCGCCGGTTTTGTTACCGACCTTCTTAAACATCTGCCGTTCTACGTTAAAATAGAAATCTTCCAGTTCACCCTTGATATCTTCAGGCTTCATATGCTCCTGAACATAGCGAAAACCAGAAATAATTGCCCCCGCAGAAGCTTGATCCAGCATATTATTCTCGGCTAAAGACACCGCATACGCAACATTCAACCGAACCATATCCGGCATAGCGACATTGAAATCGTTCAAGATTTCATTCCGTACGACATCATCAGCAAAACGCTTCGACATCGAAGCTTGAATACTCTCTCTCATAAAGAACCCCCAAAAATAAATGTACCATAATATGTTTTTTTAGATTGTATCAGGACAGAGAAAACCAAAGTGTTGTATTAAGAATTCTCCTTTGCCTTATCTTTTAAACATATCATTAATATTGTCCAGTGTTTCTCTTACCAACATCTCTCCGCCCAAATGTCCAACCTGACCACTTGAAATAAACGCACTATAGTGTCCGTGTTTTTCTGCTTTTTGGGTAGGCAGATATCCCTCAGATCCATTCGCAAGCTGAACCAGGAAGGTCTGCTCAGAATTAGATCTTGCCTTGATTTGATTGCCGTAATCCAGGAAAAGTTCGAACGGATTGGTCGCAATGCATATTGAACCCAGCCGAATAATATGGGTTTCTGTTTCCAGCGTATTCATTACTTCCTGAAGCTTAAATCTTTTGATCACGCCCAAATGAATCTGTAGTTTCGCAACGTCATTGTAGTCAACATCCCCAACTTTATCGCGAAGGTACTCTTTTATTCCCCTCTCGGCGTTTTTAAGGTCTGTAAGAGAGGCCCTTCTAATCGGCAGATGCATATTAACAACCCTGTGCTCTAAACATACATCGCTTTGAACATCATCCAAACCATCTTCATATACAAGAATCACTTCGTTTGCAATTCGTCTGCCTACCAGTTTCATACCGGACAAATCAAACATGGATGGATCAGCCTTGCGCTTAGGGGGATTTGTTCGAGTGCAGTTCGGGTCATTTAAATCACTTTCAGGCTCTACCCAGCGAACCAAATCAACAGGACACTGATCGCCTGCAGCTGAACATAGCGGAAGAATAAATAAGTTGTCCCCAAAACGCTTTCTCAAACGCACCTTTACCTCGCCCCAGAAATCCGGAGAAATGAAGAGTCTATGTTGAACACACTGAGCCGGGCAGGCAAGATTTATTACTATACCGGTAAGCTTTTTCTCTTCATCAAACACATAAAGTAGTTCAATGCCTGAATCACTTCCACCCTCAAGCGCTGTGAACACTGCAGTATTTGTATCTCCCCACATCTGTGCTGTGTCATCAGAAAAGGCTGCTCTACGGCACATTCCGACGGGAGCGCGTCCAAAAGCATTTGAAAAACATCCGTATTTTCTGTTTTCCCACGCACGGATAATAACAGTCGAAATCCGATCAATTAGGAATTCAAAGACTTCACTTGTTGTTGCTATTTCCTTATTCTGGGAAATGTTTTCCTTTTCAATATATTTCTGTCCGGGTGCAAGATATTCCGACAAGAAGTTTATAAATCCGCCAATTACGCTCGTTCCATGACCTGCAGAACGCTCATTGCCACCATAGCCGGGTCCTGTGTGGGTGTGGATCGCACTTAAAATCACTTTATTGACATCAAATTCCACTCCTGCCTCCAGAAGCTTATTGCGAACGCCTGTTGTCAATCCCCAGGAAGTAGTTACTAAATCACACGAACACATAATAACATAGTCGTCATCATTTTCGATCGCAATGGCGGTGGCTGTCAATGGTTTTTCAACATATTGCGAAATTCTTTCCGCAAACTGACCCTGAAGATATACCTTTTTTTCAGGGGTAATACTAATTTCAGACCAACCAATTTTAATTTTTGACATAATAAATTTTCCTTTCTTAAATTTAGATGTCTTCATACCAAAGGCTCAGAATTCTATTAAATATATATAAGTGGTTAACAACTATTGCAGACCACATACATTCTCATCTGTCTAAACGCCTATATAGTAAAATAGTGGAACATACACAAGAAAAATTTTACTGTAATATTTATATCAAAATTTTAGCATATTTTCAACACGTTTGAGGCCAGCTTTCGTCCTAAATCCATCGAAATTTTTTCGATTTTTCGAAGTTTGATATTCTTTGTGCTATGCATTAAGATGTACTAGGCAAGAAGAAAGCCTATTATAGCATAAAAGCAGCGAAGAATTATGCGTAGCATTGTATACCATCAATTCCTGAGGGAATTGCATATCATTAAAACTTTAGTTTTGTATATCATCAAGCCGATAGCAATGCACACCTACGGTGTGATGAAATACAACACGGCAACGCCGTGTTGATGATATACACGCTGACGCGTGATGATATACCAAGCCTGTCGGCTTGGATAAAAAAATCCAAGTCCCAAAAGGACTTGGATTTTTTGGAGCTACTGGCCGGACTTGAACCGGCGACCTGCTGATTACGAATCAGCTGCTCTACCGACTGAGCCACAGTAGCAACTACATTCACTTCTGTAGGCTTAAACATTATATCGATTTTTCCATACTGTGTCAAGGCAAATTTGTTTCACCATGTCTAATTTAGGTCTTGACAAATGGACGGAATTGGAGTAATATAAGCAAGCTGACTATGGATTTGGAGAAGTCGCGTAGCTGGCCGAGCGCGCACGATTGGAAATCGTGTATACCCCAAAAGGGTATCGAGGGTTCAAATCCCTCCTTCTCCGCCAAAGAAAACCACACCTTCGGGTGTGGTTTTTTCTTTGGCGGAGAAGAATAAGAGGGATTTGAACATCATAAATGCAACAGTCCTGCGGACTGTTGCTGCCACCAGTGCAAACACTGGTGGCTACAACAATTTTTGCCGAAGGCGAAAATGCAAACAAAGCCCTCCTTCTTAACGGTCGAAACTTTACATTCTTGTGTTTCACCAAACTTTATGCTATACTCCCATTGAGGTGAAATTATGAAATTATCCTACCTGAATTTAAGAACAATTGATCCTGCTTTTAATCTGGCAACCGAAGAGTATGTTTTTGATCATTTACCCCAGGACAGAACCTATTTTATGCTTTGGCAAAATGACAATGCGATCATCATCGGTAAGCATCAGAATGCCCTTGCGGAAATCAATATGAACTTTGTTAAGGAGAATAACATTCAGGTAGTTCGTCGTCTGTCCGGTGGCGGCGCTGTTTATCACGATTTAGGAAATTTGAATTTCACCTTCATTACCGACGCAAAAGAACAAGATTCCATTAATTTTAAGCTATTTTGTCAGCCAATTGTCCGCACTCTGGAAAAGCTTGGCGTTCAGGCGGAGATTAGCGGTCGAAATGACATTACCATTTGCGGACAAAAATTTTCCGGCAACTCCCAATATCTCAAAAACGGTCGCGTTTTGCACCACGGTACAATTCTGTTCGATTCTGACTTGACCGTCGTGGGAAAGGCGTTGCAGGTAGATCCGGCTAAAATCCAGGCAAAGGGCGTTAAATCCGTCCGCAGCAGGGTTACCAATGTAGTGGATCATTTGTCGGGGAACATTGATCTGGAAACCTTTCGAACGCTGCTGTTAAACCACTTGTTGCAGGAGCAACCGGGTGAGGAATATATTTTAACGCAAGACGATCTTGCAAATATTCAAGAAATTTCCAATAATCGGTATGCCACATGGCAGTGGAATTTTGGTCGCTCTTTGGAATGTACCACCCGAAAAAAGATGCGCTTTGATGGCTGCGGCACTGTGGAAGCAAATATTACTGTAGATCACGGTATTATTTCCCAAATTTCCTTTACCGGTGATTTCTTCAGTGTTCTTGAGCCGGAAAACCTGGCAAAATTATTTATTGGAAAACAACCGGATATTGACGAATATAAGATTATTTTAGAAAATGTCGATGTTGCCAGCTACTTTGTTGGCCTTAAGAAAGAACAGTTTTTAACGCTTATGACCCAATAAGAAAACCCGGAGCAATTGCTCCGGGTTTTCTATATCTTTTCCAGAATTAAATCTAATGCCGCACAGATTGCTTGATCACGAATGTCTTCACGATCTCCGGAAAACTGAAATTTCCGAACGTCTACGCCGTTTTTATCCGTAAAGCCGATAAATACAGTTCCTACCGGGTTTCCATATTCATCTCCATCGGGCCCTGCAAGGCCGGTAACAGACACAGCATAATCGGCCGCGAGGTTTTTCCTTACGCCAATGGCCATCTGTTTCGCAACCTCATAGGAGACTGCACCGCAGGTATTCAGCACTTCCCTATCCACATTTAGTTGCGAAACTTTTACCTCATTGGTATAAGAAATAATACCGCCTTTAAACACGGCAGAACTTCCGGGAACAGATGTCAGCACAGCGCCGATGCCGCCGCCGGTGCAGCTTTCCGCTGTTACCAGCGTTTTCCCATTAAGGGCGGCAATTACATCATAAGAACGCCGGGTCATCATATTTCACCGTAACCTTTTCCACATTCTCCAGCGCCTGTTGAATCAGCGCTTCCCTATCCAACTTCTTCTCCGCGTTGATCAGCTGACCCAAGGTGGGTTTCGTCTTGGGATGTTTGGGAGTAAAGACTGTGCAGCAATCCTCATAAGGAAGAATGGATGTTTCCAATGTGCCGATCTTTCTGGCAATGGTAATGATCTCCTCCTTATCCATACCGATCAGTGGCATAAAAACAGGCATATCCACGACAGCACCAGTAACGGCCATCGCTTCCATCGTTTGGCTTGCCACCTGACCCAGATTTTCACCGGTGATCAGCGCGCGGCAACCGTCATCTTTACCAATTCTCTGGGAGATCTCCATCATAAAGCGACGCATAATCAGAGTAAAGAATTCTTCCGGACAATTATCCCGAATCGCCTCTTGGATCTGTGTAAATCCAACAATATTGACGGTCATTCTGCCGCAGTATTTTGTTACAAGTCTTGCAAGCTCCATAACCTTATCCTTTGCAAGCTGGGAGGTATACGGATAAGAGAAAAAATGAACCGCTTCGATCTCCACGCCGCGCTTTGCGATCATATAGGCAGCAACGGGAGAATCGATACCGCCGGAAAGAAGACACATTGCTCTGCCGCCAACACCGGTGGGCAGGCCGCCGGCACCGGGTACTGCAGGGCCGTGGACATAGGCTGCCAAATCCCGTACCTCAACATAAACGGTATATTCCGGATGATGCACATCCACACGGCAATTGGGGTGCGCCTCCGCAAGGCGTCCGCCGATTTCCTGGGAAATACCGATAGAGGTCAGTGGGAAGCGTTTATCGGAGCGTTTGGACTCCACCTTAAAGGATTCAGCACACTCTAAATCATCGCCCAGATAAGCTTCCACAGCTTGGTAAATGCTTTCTAAATCCTTATCGCAGGCGTGGCATCTGCACAGACTTACCAGGCCAAAAATACTGCGGCAAGCCTCCCATGCTCCGTCTACATCCGCTTCATCATCCATAGGCTCAACATAAACCGTGGACTGCATAATGTACACATCAAAATTGCCGTACACCTTCATTCTGCGACGGACATTTTGGCGCAACTTGTCCTCAAATTGGCGTTTGTTGGCACCCTTTAACACAATTTCGCCAAGCTTTAACAAAAATATTTCTTTCAAGAAATTCAACTCCTTAAATCTCAACAGTTCTGTATTGGATCGCTTCTGCAATGTGCTTTGTCTGAATTTCATCGCAGCCATCCAGATCAGCGATCGTTCTGGCAACTTTCAAAATCCGGTCATAGCTTCTGGCCGTTAAGCCAAAGACCTCAAAAGCCCTTTGCATCATTGCTGCAGACTCATCATTGAGGCGACAGAAGGCGCGCAATTCATCCGGGCCCATTCTGGCATTGGACATACCGCCCTTGCCATATCTTGCCAGCTGACGCTTTCTTGCGATATTTACCCGCTCCTTTATACTGGAAGAAGGCTCTGCTTCCTTTCTGTCCCGCAACTGCTCGTAATTGACAGCGGGTACTTCCAGAATAATGTCTATTCTGTCCAGCAGCGGACCGGAAATACGGCTGCGGTAATTCTTAACCGATTGTTCGGAGCAGGTACAACGGTCCGAGGAATCTCCATACCAGCCGCATTTACAAGGGTTCATCGCGCAGACAAGCATAAATTCTGCCGGGTATGTAACCGTTCCGGATACCCGGGAAATCGTTACCTTGCCATCTTCCAAAGGCTGACGCATTAGGTCCAGGGTATCCCGGTGAAATTCCGGCAGCTCATCCAAAAACAACACGCCTTTATGGGCCAATGTGATCTCTCCAGGTCTCGGCAACACACCACCGCCGGTAAGACCTGCGTTGGAAACTGTATGGTGAGGTGCGCGGAAAGGTCTATGGGTCATCAACGGCGATTTGGCAGAAAGCTGACCCATCACAGAATAGATCTGGGTAACCTCCAATGCCTCCCCCACTGTCATATTTGGCAGAATAGATGGCAAACGCTTACTGAGCATACTTTTGCCGGAGCCGGGAGGGCCAATGAGCAAAACATTATGACCGCCTGCTGCGGCAATTTCCATAGCCCGCTTTGCATTTTCCTGCCCTAAAACATCCTTAAAATCAGGAATAGTCTCTTCGCTGGGTGTGGGGACCCAAATCGGCTCTTCAATTAAATTTGTTTCACCGTTTAATGCCGAAATCAGTTCAGAAACGGTTTTAACCGGCATAATAGCAGGTCCTCTTGCAAGGGTCGCCTCCGGGGCATTTTCTGCAGGCACATAAATCGTTTCAATGCCGGAATTCTTTGCTGCAACAGACATAGGAAGCACGCCGGAAACAGGGCAAACATGGCCATCAAGGCTCAGTTCACCAATAAACGCGCTGTCAATTCGCGGGCGCTTAATGACACCGCTGGCAGAGAGAATCGCAATCAAAATCGGAAGGTCAAAATGGGTGCCGGTCTTTTTAATGTCGGCAGGCGCAAGATTGATTACAATTCGGCCCGCAGGAAATTTCAATCCGCTGGTTTTGATTGCAGAGCGAACACGCTCCCGGGCCTCTTTCACCGCCGTATCCGGTAAGCCGACGATATCGAAAAAGGGCAAACCGCTGCTGACTGTACATTCTACAGTGATCAGCATTCCCTCTACGCCAATTACAGACATAGTCCGCACGCTGGAAACCATATGCATTCCTCCCAACATCTGTTTTCTACATAATACCCCATTGAGCTGAAAAACTCAATTCTTTTTTTCCTAATCAAACTACAGGAAAAATATTCTGTCAAAATCCTTAATTTTCAAGTATTTTTTTGACGAAACAAATGCAAAATCGCTTTACAAACGAGCCAAGAAGTGCTATCATATATTGGTGAAAATTTAAATACTTTAGGAGGTATTTGTTTTGGCGAGAAAATTCAAAACAATGGACGGCAATACCGCTGCCGCTCATGTCAGCTATGCCTTTACTGAGGTTGCTGGCATCTATCCCATCACCCCCTCCAGCCCCATGGCCGACAATGTTGACCAGTGGTCTGCTGCGGGTCGTAAGAACATTTTTGGTGATACCGTAAAAGTTGTTGAGATGCAGTCTGAGGCTGGTGCTGCCGGTACTGTTCACGGCTCCTTGGCCGCCGGTGCTTTGACCACCACCTACACCGCTTCCCAGGGTCTTTTGCTGATGATCCCCAATATGTACAAGATTGCCGGCGAGCTGCTGCCCAGCGTGTTCCACGTATCCGCTCGTACTGTTGCTACCCAGTCTCTGAACATCTTTGGTGATCACTCCGACGTATATGCCTGCCGTCAGACCGGCTTTGCTATGCTTTGTGAGACCAACGTTCAGGAAGTTATGGACCTGGGTGCGGTTGCTCACCTGGCCGCTATTGAAGGCCGCGTTCCCTTCATCAACTTCTTCGACGGTTTCCGTACCTCTCACGAGATTCAGAAGGTCGCTATCTGGGATTATGAAGATCTGAAGGAAATGACCAATATGGAGGCTGTTGATGCCTTCCGCAAGCACTCCCTGAACCCCGAGCGTCCTTCCATGCGCGGTAGCCATGAGAACGACGATATCTTCTTCCAGCATCGTGAAGCCTGCAACAAGTACTACCAGGCGCTGCCCGCAGTTGTCGAAAAGTATATGCAGAAGGTCAACGAAAAGCTGGGTACCAACTACCAGCTGTTCAACTACTACGGTGCTGCTGATGCTGATCGCGTCATCGTTGCTATGGGCTCCATCAACGACGTTGCAGAAGAAGTTGTTGACTATATGAATGCAAACGGCGAGAAGGTCGGCCTTATCAAGGTCCGTCTTTTCCGTCCCTTCTGCCCCGAAAAGCTGATTGCTGCAATTCCTGCAACCGCAAAGAAGATTGCTGTTCTGGACCGCACCAAGGAGCCCGGTTCTCAGGGCGAACCTCTGTACCAGGATGTGGTTATGGCTCTGGCAAAGGCCGGCATCAACGATGTTACCGTTATCGGTGGTCGTTACGGTCTGGGTTCCAAGGACACTCACCCCGCTTCTGTATTCGCCGTTTACAACGAACTGGCTAAGGAAGCTCCCAAGCACGAGTTCACCATCGGCATCGTTGACGATGTAACCAATCTGTCCCTTGAGGAGACCGCTTCCCCCAACACCGCTGCAGAAGGCACCATCGAGTGCAAGTTCTGGGGCCTGGGCGGCGACGGTACTGTCGGTGCAAACAAGAACTCCATCAAGATCATCGGCGATCACACCGGCAAGTACGTTCAGGCTTACTTCCAGTATGACTCCAAGAAGACCGGTGGCGTTACCGTTTCTCATCTGCGTTTTGGCGACAAGCCCATCAAGTCCCCCTACTACATCAACAAGGCTGACTTCGTGGCTTGCCACAATCCTTCCTACATCACCAAGGGCTTTAAGATCGTTCAGGACGTTAAGCCCGGCGGTGTTTTCCTGATCAGCTGCCAGTGGTCTTTGGAAGAGCTGGAGCATCACCTGGATGCCGCTTCCAAGCGCTATATTGCTGTAAACAACATTCAGCTTTACACCATCAACGCTATCGACCTGGCTATCAAGGTTGGTATGGGCAAGCGCACCAACACCATTCTGCAGTCCGCATTCTTCTCTCTGGCAAATGTTATGCCCAGTGAAGAGGCGATCGGCTATATGAAGGCAGCTGCTGAAGCATCCTACCTGAAGAAGGGCCGCGATGTTGTTGATGCAAACTGGAATGCAATCGATGCCGGTGCAACCGCTTATACCAAGATCGATGTTCCCGCTTCCTGGGCAACTGCTGAAGACGCAAAGGCAGAGGTCAAGCTGGAAGGCGCTGCTGATACTGTCGCTGTTGTTAAAAACATTTTGACTCCCGTCAGCAAGATGGACGGCTACAGCCTGCCTGTTTCTGCTTTCGAAGATTACGCCGACGGCCAGTTCGCTTTGGGCGCTGCTGCATACGAAAAGCGCGGTGTTGCTGTTACTGTTCCCCACTGGGATGAGACTAAGTGTATCCAGTGTAACAACTGTGCATACGTCTGCCCCCACGCTACTATCCGTCCCTATGCTCTGACCGAGGCCGAGGCCGCTGCAGCACCTGCAAACGCCCGTCTGGTTGATGTAAAGGCCGGCAAGGGCAAGGGTGTTTACAAGTACACCATGGCTGTTTCTCCTCTGGATTGTATGGGTTGTGGCGTCTGTGTCGGCGTCTGCCCCACCAAGGCAATCACTATGGTTCCTCAGGAGCAGGAGCTGCCTGAACAGGAAGTATTCAACTATATGGTCTCCAAGGTCGCTCAGAAGCCCGATATGGAAGACAACACTGTCAAGGGCAGCCAGTTCAAAAAGCCCTTGTTGGAGTTCTCCGGCTCTTGTGCAGGCTGTGCCGAGACCAGCTATGCTCGCCTCGTAACCCAGCTGTTTGGTGACCGTATGTACATCTCCAACGCTACAGGTTGTTCCTCCATCTGGGGTGGCCCCGCAGCTACATCTCCCTACTGCGTCAATGCAGAGGGTCATGGTCCTGCTTGGTCCAACTCCCTGTTTGAGGACAACGCAGAGCATGGCTTGGGTATGTACACCGCACAGGCTGTCATCCGCGAATCTCTTGCCAACAAGGTCCGTGCCGTTATGGAAGACACCTGCTGTGAGGATCGCAAGGCCGCTTGCCAGGCTTGGCTGGACACCTATAATGACGGTGAAGCTAACAAGGTTGCTACCGCTGCTCTGATTGCTTCCCTGGAAGCTAATGTCTGCTGCGATACTGTTAAGGACATCCTCTCCAAGAAGGAATACCTCTCCAAGAAGTCCGTTTGGATCTTCGGTGGCGACGGCTGGGCATACGACATTGGTTTCGGCGGTGTTGACCACGTTCTGGCTTCCAACAAGGACGTTAACATCTTCGTATTCGATACCGAAGTTTACTCCAACACCGGCGGTCAGGCATCCAAGGCTTCCAACATTGGTCAGGTTGCTCAGTTCGCAGCCTCCGGTAAGGAAACCAAGAAGAAGTCCCTTGCAGAGATTGCAATGTCTTACGGCTATGTTTACGTTGCCCAGATTGCGATGGGCGCTAATCAGGCACAGACCATCAAGGCCATCTGTGAAGCAGAGGCTTACAACGGTCCTTCCCTGATCATCGGCTACGCTCCCTGTGAGATGCACTCCATCAAGGGCGGTATGGCAAACTGCCAGGCCGAAATGAAGAAGGCTGTTGAGTGCGGTTACTGGAATCTGTTCCGCTTCGATCCCTCCAAGGAAACCGGCAAGTTCCAGCTGGACAGCAAGGCTCCCAAGGATGGCTATCAGGAGTTCCTGATGAACGAAGCTCGCTACAGCCGTCTGACCCGTGAGTTCCCCGATCGTGCAACCGATCTGTTCGCCAAGAACGAGGCTGCCGCTAAGGAGCGCTACGAGCATCTGCTGAAGCTTGTAGAAATGTACAAGGACTAATCCTTAAATAGATGAGCCCCGGTTTACCGGGGCTTATTTCTATATGAATAAACGGCATTCAGGACCTGAATGCCGTTTATTTATTATTTATCAGAAGATTTTGTTTCCTGACTTTTGTTAACCTTCGTTTTAAACCATCGTTTTCTCTTGCTCAGCAAAGGCGGCTGTACCTTGATCTTTTCCGGATCGATATCAATAGACTGCAGTTTCTTGTTGGTTGCCCGCTGCAGGAGGGTGTACAGGACAGATGCAACTGGGATCATCAGGAACATACCGGCCACACCCATCAGCTCTCCGCCAACACCAACAGCCACAAGGACCCACATGCCGGAAAGTCCGATAGAAGTACCAACAACGCGGGGATAAATCAGGTTGTTCTCAATCTGCTGAAGAATGACGAACATCACCACAAACCAAACGGCCTGCAAGGGATTGGCCACAAAAATGAAGAATGCGCCAAGGACGCAGCCAACCCATGCACCAACCACAGGAATAAAAGCTGTAACCGCAACCAAAACGCTGACCAGTGGGATATACGGCATACGGAAGATCGCCATAGACACTGCAAACAATGTTCCCAGGATGCAGACCTCAATACCCTGCCCCGACAAAAAATTGGAGAAGGTGCTGTTGGTAAGACGAAGAACCTCTATCACCCGGTCTGCAAACTTCTCCGGCAGGAAGGCATACATCAGCTTTCTACCCTGCCGTGCGAGGGTTTCCTTTTGGAACAAGCAGTAGACTGCAAATACAATGGAAATAAAGAAATCCACCAAAGCATCGATTGTGCTTCCGATTGCAAAAAAGGTTGTGGAAAGAATTGCAGAAACGCTTTCACCAACGGTAGCAAAAACATTCTGTGCGAGTCCTGCCCAATCAAAGGTTTCGAAATCAGTGTTCTCCGTCACCCAAGCCATAATTTCCGGATTTTCATTAAGGAAATCATTGACAGAATTTATAACATTGAGGACAAACGTAGTCAATTGTGGAATCAAGGATTTGACGGTTTCAGATAACTGGGGAATCAGCAGTAGGAACACACCTGTCAGCACTAACCCCAAAGCCAAAAAGGTCAATAGTACAGAAATCAAGCGGCGGAGCCTGTCATTTTTGATTCCCTTCAAAAGTCCTTCAATGCCGCGCATAGGAACATTCAAGACGAAGGAAATTGACGCACCAACGACAAAAGGAGAAATCACTCCAGCAATAATGTTGAAAACGTTGCTTACACGATCTGTATCGTGAAGCAGCCAATATAAAATTATACAAGCAGATACGCCCAGGAATATCTTGCGCAATGTCTTTTTTTCAAAATGCAAAATATTCGCCTCCCAATTACTTAGCTTTTTTTACATTTTACTATCTTGCAGGCAAACTGTCAAGGACGCATATTCCAAAACGCAGATTCATAAATTGTTCATAGCAGCACACACCAGGGAGGTTAGTTTATGACAGATACTATCGAAAACCGAGCTTGTAAACTGGCTGTGTACATAATCGAAACCGGTGCAACGGTACGTTCTGCTGCCCTGCATTTTGGTATATCAAAATCCACCGTACATAAAGATCTTTCGCAACGATTACCTCACTACAACAAAAAACTATACCTGCAGGCACGGAAGGTGCTTGAGGAGAACAAAGCCCAACGGCACATTCGCGGCGGACTTGCAACAAAGATGAAATATCTGCAATCACAAAGAAATACATAAGAAACGCCCAACAATCGTTGGGCGTTTCCTTCAAAGATCATCTGCATCCTGAATCGGTTTTTCAAAGGGATCTTCCGGTCTGCCTGTATAACTTCCCAGCGGATCTGTTACGATTTTTTCTTTTTCTTTCTTCATTTATTTCACCCCGTATTATTATTTCATAAACTCAAGAAAATAAACGAATTTGCATTTTTGTATGTCCAATGGTATACTGATACTGAGGTGAGAAAGATGTTCACGATCACGCTGATTACGGTTGGAAAATTGAAAGAAAAATTTTATATCTCCGCTGCAGAGGAATATGAAAAGCGCTTGAAAGGTTTTTGCCAGTTCAATCATATCTCCATTCCCGAAGCGCGGCTTAGTGAAAACCCTTCCCCTGCTGAAATCGATGCAGGACTGGAGCGTGAAGCTGAGCAAATTCTTGGAAAAATCCCAAAGGCCTCTTGGTTCTGTGTTCTCACTCCCGAAGGTAAACAGCTGTCTTCCGAAGCATTGGCTGAGAAAATGAGGGACATTAAGGTTTCCGGTAAAAGTAACGCCTGCTTTTTGATTGGCTCTTCCTTTGGAATCTCAAAACGGGTGAAAGAAATTGCCGATTTCAGACTTTCAATGAGTCCAATGACCTTCCCTCACCATCTGGCACGAATTATGGTCCTGGAGCAGCTGTATCGCGCGGAAGCGATCCAAGCCGGAAGCAAATATCACAAATAGCATAAACCCGCCTGCTAATTTGCTAATTTGCAGGCGGGTTTCTAAATTATTAACCTCTTAATTGCAGCAATTTCTCGCGGATTGAAAGCAAATCATCAAAGGTTTCAGGCCGCTTTGACAAATCTCTGAGTAGTGCGGAAGGGTGATATATGGCAGTCAGCCAAATACCGTTATGGTGATACCACACACCATGCTCTTTTGTAATACGAAAATCCGAATCAATCAAGCGCCTTGCTGCAATTCTGCCAAGACAAACAATAATCTTTGGCTTTAAAAGAAGAATTTGTGTACGCAGGTAATCGATGCAGGCATTTTGTTCATCTTCCTCCGGATCTCTGTTGTGAGGAGGACGACACTTTACGATATTGGCTATATAGCATTTTGTCCGGTCGATATCGATGATTGAAAGCATATCGTCCAGAAACCTACCGGCAGCTCCAACAAAGGGTTCTCCTTGCAGGTCCTCCTGCTCACCAGGACCCTCCCCAACAAACATAATATCTGCGGTCTTCTCACCAACGCCAAACACCACATTGCTCCGTGTTTCGCACAAACCGCATTTACTGCAATTTAGGCATTCCTGTTCCAGAGATTCCCAGGTAATCATATCACCGGCTCCTTCTTCTGTTTCGTCTGTATTTTTTGAGATGCCTCTTTCTCAGAACTCTCCGGATCCTGGGAATAATGCGCAAAACTACAACAAATAAAACCGTAACACCGACAGCTATGCCAATGATTAAAAGGATTGTTTGCGCAGTTTCATCATTGTTTTCAACCTCAACAGGCGTTTCCTCCCGAGAGGCATCCTTAACAGAATTCATTGCGTATAGAGGCGCATTGGCCACACAGATATTATCATACCAGACCTCAACAGAAGAGATCGCATCTCCTGCTGTGATCGGCGCACGAAATTCTCCGTTGTTTGTATAGCGGAAGGTAAGATCCTTTAAATTCACGCCGGATGGAAGAACAGCAGATACCGCAATTTTGGAGCCTAGAATAACATCATTAGATCCGTTAAGCACACTGCATTGTTCAACAGTCTGTTCCGGGTACAAAACTTGCGCGACCTTATAGCCCTTAAAGCCTTTATCAAAAAGTGTTGATGTTTCCTTAAATCCACCATACACAGTAGTTGTGTAACCATCGTCCTCGACCTCTGATTTAGCACCCATTACGATGCTGATCAGTTCCATTCCGTTGCCGGTGGCGCTTGCCGCCAGGCATCGTCTTCCGTCTTCCGTAACGCCGGTCCTGCCGCCGGTTACCCGGTCATCGAAGTAAATATCCAAACTGTCTGTATTTAAAAGAAAGTTGCCTGTTGCCAAATCGCGTTCCTTTGACTTGTTAGTAGCAGGAACAGTACAGCGAACAGTCGTGAATACTTTACGGAAGGTCTCATTTTTCATTGCCACGCTGAGAATTTTTGCAATATCCCGGGCAGTTGTCTTTTGCTTATCGTTATGAAGTCCGTGAGGATTTGTAAAGTTTGTCTTTGTACAGCCCAGCTCTTTTGCATATGCATTCATTTCTGCTACAAAAGCTTCCTGGCTTCCGGAAATGTGATCTGCGATCACACTTGCCGCATCATTGGCAGAGCCAACCATCAAGCAATACAAAAGCGACTCCAGAGAGATCTGCTCATCAGCCTGCAAATCTGCAGACACAGCATTATAAGGAACTGTTTTAATTACATCCTCTTTTACCGTTACAACATCATTAAGATTTCCTCTTTCGGCAGCCATCAAGGCTGTCATAATCTTTACTAAGCTGGCGGGGTACACTTGATCGTCTGCTTTCCAGGCATACATCAGTGTGCCACTTTTCACTTCGTATAGAAGCGCAGCCTTTGCGTTATCAATCAGTTGCTTTGAGCCTAGTAATCCCTTTTCCGCGTCAATGCCGTAGGTGCTCCCCTGCTGTACATCGGCAACTGGGGCAGCATACACAACAGGAGTCAACAGAGAAATTAATATGCAAAATGTAAGACAGAACAGGCCTGCTCTTTTCATAAAACTACCTCATAACATCAAAAGACTTGTTTGTAGAAGAAACTTGTGTATAATACTTATGTGTATTATAACATTATTTCCTTTACCAGTCAATTGGGAGGTGTTGGAGATGAAAAAGTCCGGCCGCTGGATTCCTATCGCTATAACTGCTGTATTTGCAATGATTATATTTGGCATTATCCTTTATCGGCAGATAAATCCCACCACAATTTCGCTAAGTGGCAGTTCGCAGATTACAGTGCAAAAGGATTCCCCCATTCAAAACGGCAAAATAAACATCAACAAAGCATCGGAAGACGAACTTATGCTTATTCCCGGTATTGGGAAAACGCTAGCAACACGCATTGTCGATTACCGGAAACAACACGGTCTTTTTCTTCACTTAGAGGATCTTAAAAATGTGTCCGGTATTGGTAATACGAGATTTGAGACAATCTCCGAATATATCACAATTGATCCATAATTATAAGATATGGTTTGTTATTTTCATATTTAATACGGCACTTATCTAATTGATCGATATGTTCAAAGGGCCGATCTTCATAAACGGCAAATTCATTTGTAAACTTTGTGTCTGTTTTCTCCCTTACATAAAACGATAGTAAACTGTTCCCGATTTGCTTTTTGGGAATTCTTTTCACCAGTGTGTAAGTATCTGCCACCGGAACACATATTCCCAAATCCAATTCACAGCGATCCCCTACAACATAAATTCGATACATTCCGCTTTTGGGCATCTGACAGCGGCAGCAAATTTTATAATATAAGCCCTCGACAATAACATCCGCGCTACCTACTGTTTTTTCTCTAAACTTAATCTGATAAAAATCCAAAACAATCGCCCCCTCACTGCAAAACTATGCAATGAGGGGGCGCAGCATTCACGTAGCTCTGCCTTCACTCAGTCCAAAACTAACTGCAATTGCATCGTCTACCATAAGCATATGCGCATCATCCAACTTACCCATATGCTCCCGTAGCCGGCGTTTATCAATGGTTCGAATTTGCTCCAGCAGTATCACCGAATCCTTGCTCAGACCGACACTTCCCCCGGCAATATTGATGTGGGTTGGAAGCCGTGCTTTGCCGGTTTGGCTTGTAATGGCCGCTGCAATGACAGTAGGAGAATGTTTGTTCCCGGTGTCATTTTGTACGATCAGTACCGGGCGCGTTCCACCCTGTTCACTTCCGACAACCGGCGATAAATCTGCATAGAATATATCTCCCCGTTTAACCGTGGTGTCCATATTTTTCACACTCCGCGAGAAATCATTGCCAGCGCTACCGGAATTCTCCATATGTAACGCGGCTGCATCTATTGTCCCACGCACAAAGGAAAAATATACGATAGCATTGTCAAATTATTCTATGCGGGGATCGACTAAATGCTACACAATTGTGAAATTATCGACATCAAGGGTGATAATTCGCCGACCTTTGTAAAAGATCTCACTGCGAATTGGCATATTATTGGCATCGGTCCAGATATCCAATTGCAAGGCATCCTCATCATAGCTGTCATCAATTTGTAAATGTATACCGGAATCCAAATTCTCACAAGCGCTGATATACCCACTTCGCAGTGTTTTTATGAAAATCCACGGCGCGCTGACCGGTGTGATCTGCCCGTCAGCCATTAGAGAAAAGGCCAACACTTCCCTATCAAATGTCAATGCCCCTTTCTCATCCTGAATACGGCCTGTAATGCCGGATATGGAGTCCGGAGAGATAACCTCAAAGGTAAGATTACCATTCGCATCAACAGTATTTTTCATTGTGAAATTGTATATCTTATCACCATAATCCGCAGTAATCACTGCATCAAATGTACATTCATTGCCACCCAATAGAGTATTGCGCAGCTTAAGCGCTTGATCCATATGTCCGTTGACACTGCCACAGCCGGATAGTAAGCCAACAAGAAGCAGTACCACCAGCCACCGCTTCATACAATCCCACCTTATTTCATTAGTCGCGGCAGAACATTTAACATATCACTGGGCAGCATACCATATTGTCCAATTTCGTCCGCACAAATATCTCCTGCTGCACCATGGAGCCACACACCGCAAGCCGCTGCCTGCAAAGGCGTAACTCCTTGACCGAGCAAAGAAGTAATTACACCAGCCAAAACATCTCCGCTGCCACCAACAGCCATTCCCGGGTTTCCTGTAGGATTTATGTAGGTAGTTGTGCCATCTGTAATGATCGATTCAAATCCCTTCAGCACAACGACCACACCTAAATCCTGCGCCAGTTTCTGTGAATCTGTGATTCTGTCAGTAGGATAGTTACCGGTAAGTCTGGAAAACTCCCCTTCGTGTGGTGTCAGAATTGTTGGGTTTGTCCTCCCGCGCAGTATATTTTTATGCGAGGACAAAACATTTATGCCATCAGCATCCACAACAACCGGTCCTGAAAAGTTTTCAAGCACCCATCTTGTAACCGCAAAGGTATCCTCCGACTGACCAAGTCCCGGGCCAATCAAAACCGCGTCCATCTTATGCAAAACATTTGCAATCTCATTAATTGCAGCTGCAGCCAATTTGCCATCCTTCTCCGGAATCGGAAATACAATCGGTTCTGTCAATTTCACCGCGGCAATTGTATAAATAGATTCCGGTACGCCCAAGTACACAAGTCCTGCACCGGCGCGTAATGCACCCATAGCAGCCAGCGCTGCAGCGCCTGTATATCCAACACTTCCGCACAAAAGCAGTACTCTTCCAAAATCCCCTTTATGGGCATTCTTTTTGCGATGCGGGAGCAAAGACAATACCTGATTATGATCTAATTTCATTTCATTCATAACTACCCCTCCGTTTGTCGTTATGATACCATTGCCCAGCCGCACCGTCAAGTTTGGAAAAAACCAAATTATCCTTGCATTTTCCAGTCTTATGTGCTACAATGGCTGCAATATGTAATGGCTATGAACGGGTTGTCTTTGCTGGTTTTGCGCTTACAGAGAGAGCGGGATGGTGGGATCCGCTTGCGTGCAGTATTTGGCCTTCCCCCGGGAGCTGCCACTTGAAATAAAGTAGGGTGTGCCGGTTGATCTCCGTTACAGATCAGATGTGTTACATCATAAGCTGCGCCATTTGGCGAATTGCGGGTGGTACCGCGGAGGTTGTCCTTCGTCCCGATATTGGGATGAGGGCATATTTTTTTGTTTAGAAGGAGACGAAAAATGCAACAACAATTAGAATTAATCCGGCAACAGGCTATGGTTGCGCTGGATGAGGCAACAACACCTGCCGCATTGGAAGAACTTCGTGTTAAGCTTCTTGGTAAGAAGGGTGAGCTGACATCTGTCCTAAAGCAAATGGGTCAGCTTTCTCCGGAAGAGCGCCCTGTTATGGGTCAGATCGCAAATAGCGTTCGCGCTGCCATTGAAGAAAAGCTGGAACAGCGGAAAGCTGCTATCAATGCTGCTGTTCTGGAAGAAAAGCTGGCATCTGAAAAAATTGATGTTACCATTCCCGGCAAGACTGTTGCAAAAGGCCATCAGCATCCTATGAATCAGGTGTTGCAGGAAATCAAGGACATCTTTATTGGAATGGGTTACCAAATCGTTGACGGCCCGGAGGTCGAACTGGCTGACTACAACTTTACCCGTTTAAACATTGAGGAAGGTCATCCTTCCCGGGATCGCAGCGATACCTTCTATTTTACAGACGATGACAGCGTTCTTCTGCGTACCCAAACCAGTCCTATGCAGATTCGCGCTATGGAAAACGCAAAGCCGCCGATCTGCATTTTGGCGCCCGGCCGTGTTTTCCGTAAGGACGAGGCCGATGCCACCCACTCCCCTATGTTCCACCAGATCGAAGGTCTTGTTGTGGACGAAAACATCACAATGGGTGATTTGAAGGGTGCGTTGGTAACGGTTATGCGCCGGATCTACGGTCAGGACGCGCAAATGCGTTTCCGTCCCCACCACTTCCCCTTCACTGAACCCAGCTGCGAAATGGATATGCAGTGCCACAAGTGCCACGGCACCGGTGAGGTGGATGGACAAGTCTGCTCCACCTGCCACGGTGAAGGCTGGATTGAGTTGCTCGGTGCCGGTATGGTGCACCCCAAGGTTCTGGAATGCTGCGGCATTGATCCGGAAAAGTATTCCGGTTTTGCCTTTGGTATGGGCCTGGAGCGTATGGCTATGGGCCGTATGCGCATCAACGATCTGCGCCTTATCTTCGATAACGATATGCGCTTCTTGAGCCAATTTTAAGGGAGGGATAATGCATGAAACTCAACAGAAAATGGCTTCATGAGGAGTTTGTGGATCTTTCCCAAGTCTCCGACAGAGAATATGTAGAAAAGCTGACCGTATTCGGTCAAAAAGTAGAAACCTACGAGCGTATGGACGCTGAGATCAAGAATGTGGTTGTTGGTAAAGTTGTTTCCATTGTCAAACACGAAAATTCCGACCATATGTGGATTTGCCAGGTGGATGTGGGTCAGGACGAGCCTGTTCAGATCGTTACCGGTGCGCAAAATGTCCATCAGGGCGATCTTGTTCCCGCTGCTCTGCACAACTCTTACCTGCCCGGCGGCATTCATATTACCAAAGGTAAGCTCCGCGGTGAGCCTTCCCAAGGCATGCTCTGCTCTTTTGCAGAATTGGGTCTGACCCAGAACGATCTGCCTGATGCCTACGCCGACGGAATCTGGATCCTCAACGACGAGGATTGCAAGCCTGGCGACGATATCAATCTTGTAATCGGCAATGACGATACCGTCGTGGATTTTGAAATCACAAACAACCGTCCCGACTGCTATTCCATTATCGGTTTGGCACGGGAATCTGCCGCTGCCTTTGGTATGGAAATGAAGCACCACGAGCCTGTTGTAAAGGGCAGCGATGCCGGCAGTATGTACGAGATGCTGGATGTGGAAGTCCCTGCAACCGAGCTTTGCAACCGCTATTCCTCCCGGATGGTAACCAATGTCAAGATTGCGCCCTCCCCCAAGTGGTTGCGTAACCGTCTTCGTGCCAACGGTGTTCGTCCTATTAACAATATTGTTGACATCACAAACTATGTAATGCTGGAGTATGGCCAGCCGATGCACGCCTTTGATTACCGGTATGTTTCTTCCGGTAAGATCATTGTCCGTGAGGCCGAGGAAGGCGAAACTCTGACCACCTTGGACGGCAATGTCCGTCAGCTTACTCCCGGTATGCTGGTCATTGCTGACGAAGACAAGCCTATTGGTCTTGCCGGCATTATGGGCGGAGAGAACTCCGAGATAATGGACGATACGACCACTGTCGTCTTTGAATCTGCCAACTTTAACGGCACATCCATTCGTCAAACTGCACTTGCTCTGGGTATGCGTACCGAGTCCTCCGGTAAATTCGAAAAGAATTTGGATCCGATGATGACTGTTCCCGCCGTTGAGCGGGCCTGTGAGCTTGTAGAGCTGCTTGGCTGCGGTGATGTAATGGACGGCATTATCGATATCGTCAACTATGTTCCCGCGCCTAAGACGCTGTCTCTGGAGCCTGACAAGATCAACAAACTGCTGGGTACAGACATTTCTACAGAGGATATGATCCGTTATCTGGAGCTTCTGGAGATTCCTGTCAAGGACAGCCAGATTCAGGTTCCCTCCTGGCGTCCCGACCTGAACCTGATGGCTGACATTGCAGAAGAGGTTGGTCGCTCCTTTGGATATAACAACATTCCTACAACTGCGTTCAAAAACGCAACGCAGGGCGGCTATTCTCCTATTATGAAATTTGAAAATAAGGTCAGCAGTCAGTGCCAGGCATTGGGTTACAGTGAGATCATTACCTATTCCTTTGTCTCCCCTGCTATCTTTGATCAGATCCGTATTCCTGCAGACTCCCCTCTGCGCAACACATTGAAGATCCAGAACCCTCTGGGTGAGGATACATCTGTTATGCGTTCCACTGCGCTACCCTCTATGCTGGATATTCTGGCAAGAAACAGCGCCTATCATAACAAGTGCGTAAAGCTTTACGAGCTTTCAAAGATCTACCTGCCTGTGGAGGGTGAAGCACTGCCCCAAGAGCCGAAGATCCTTGTTCTTGGCACCTATGGCGCAGAGGAATCCTTCTTCACAATTAAGGGTGAGCTGGAAGCCATTTTTGCCGGTCTTCGCGTTAAGAAAGCCCGCTACACAGCAGTTAATGACAATCCCTCCTATCACCCCGGTCGCTGCGCAAAGATTTCCATTGACGGAATTGATCTTGGCTATATCGGTCAAATCCATCCGCTGGTGGCAAAGAATTACGACATTGACGCAGAAGTTTACTGCGCAGAAATTAACTTTACACTCCTTGCAGACTTCCGTCTGCCGGATGCAACCTATGTGCCGCTGCCCAAGTATCCCACAGTTACCCGCGATTTGGCAATTCTTTGCAACGAGGATATCACCGTAGCGCAGGTTGAGGATGTGATCACAGCTGCCGCCGGAAAGCTTTTGAGAAATGTCCGTCTGTTTGACATTTACCGCGGCGCAGGTGTCCCGGATGGCAAAAAGAGTATGGCCTTCTCCTTGGAGCTGCGTGCTGACGACCGCACCTTGACAGATGCAGATTCTGAGCAGGTGATGAATAAAGCATTGACGGCACTAAAGAAAGAGCTGAACGCAGACCTCAGATAAGTTTTTTCACAAAATTTTCCTCTGGGTCTTTACACCTTGTTTAATTTGGGATATAATATCTTTAACGTTTAAAAGGAGGTCGCTGCAATGACGGAAAGTACCATTAAATTCACAGTTCCCAGCGATGATAAGGAAAATATGCGCCGTACCCTCCGCAGTGTTTTCGATGCTCTGAACGAAAAGGGTTACAATCCCATCAACCAGATTGTCGGCTACCTGCTGACTGAAGATCCCACCTACATCACTAATTACAACAATGCCCGCAGCATTATTTGTAAGCTTGACAGAGATGAGATCCTTCAGGAACTTGTTCGTTGCTATCTATTTGATGGTAAATGATTCTGCCGGGAGGCTTTTGCCGCCGCAAAAGTCTCCCGTTATTTTTACTAGGAGGTTACTATGGCTGATGAAAAGAGCGTCCTGATGTATAAAGGACATCCGCTGATGCGCAAAGACAACTTGATTTATTACGGCTCTATGGCTGACACCCATATTATTATGCTGCAGATTCTGGAAACGAAGAAGGTTAACGATGTTGACATTGCTACCCGGGTTTCCATTCAGCTGCAACTGACCGACCCCTCTGTCAAGAGCAGAGACCGTGTGGTCAAGAAAGGTGAAAAAGCCGGATTGTACACTGCCCTTGATTTTGGCTGTGTCTGGCTGGAAAGAGCCCTGGCCGGTAAATAAACGAAAAAGACTGCTGACGAAAATCAGCAGTCTTTTTTTGCAATTTTTAAAATTTCCTGCGCATACTATTTGCGAGGTGGCGCATATGGGAAATCAGAAATGTGGTAAGCAAAGCTTTATTTTGGAGCATCCGGTTGTCATTACAAATTGGGCCAGCGTGGCAGGCAAAAAAGAGTCTGAAGGACCGCTGGGAAAGACATTTGATTTGACGCAAACGGATTCCTACTTTGGCCAGAAAACCTGGGAACAAGCGGAAAAAAGAATGCAGCAAATTGCATTGGAAATTTTAGCAAATAAAGCCAATATGAAACTATCTGATTTTGGACTTGTGATTTCCGGCGATCTTCTAAATCAATGTATTGGCTCTTCATTTTCGTTGAGAAAC
Source organism: Faecousia sp. (assembly GCA_045612985.1). Lineage (GTDB taxonomy): Bacteria > Bacillota > Clostridia > Oscillospirales > Oscillospiraceae > Faecousia. The sequence goes on along the minus strand of JAZLAB010000091.1, from coordinate 43,082 downwards.
ACCGGTATTCCACATCTTGGACTATATGGCGCTTGCTCTACGATGGCAGAGAGCCTTCTGACGGCTGCAATGGTCGTAGGAGGCGGTTTTTCAGACAATGCGGTCGCAATGACATCCTCACATTTTGCTTCCTCTGAGCGTCAGTATCGCTTTCCTCTTGGATATGGCGGACAACGAACGCCTACTGCCCAATGGACGGTTACCGGATCCGGCGCTGCGTTGGTATCTGCAAAAGGAAAAGGGCCAAAGATCACAGCCTGTACGATTGGAACAGTAACTGATTTAGGTATTAAAGATGCAAACAATATGGGAAGCGCAATGGCGCCGGCAGCACTTGCAACCATTCGCGCGCATTTTAATGACCTCAAGGTAAGCGTAGATGATTATGATCTGATCGTTACCGGAGACCTGGGACAACTCGGCAAAGAGGTTTTGCTTGTATTGGCGCAGCGAGAGGGTCTTTCCTTGGGCGGAAAGTTAACCGACTGCGGTACACTGGTATTCGATATAACGAGGCAAGATGTCCATTCCGGCGGATCCGGTTGCGGTTGTAGCGGCATCACATTGTGCGGGTATTTATTGGATAAATTAAATTCCGGAAAACTCAAACGCATATTGTTCTGTGGAACAGGGGCCCTACTTTCCCCCACCTCGACACAACAAGGTCTCCCCATTCCGGGGATATGCCATGCGGTGTCCATTGTAGGAGGGTAAGATATGGATATATTGAAAGCATTTATTGTCGGCGGAATTTTATGTGTGATCGGACAAATTCTTATTGACAAGACCAAATTAACTCCGGCGCGAATTTTAGTCAGCTATGTGGTGATCGGCGTGTTATTGGGCGGCATTGGAATCTATCAGCACATTGTGGATTTTGCCGGTGCAGGCGCGACCGTTCCCCTGACAGGTTTTGGATTCAACCTCGCAAAAGGCGTTAAACAGGCAATTAATGAAAGCGGATTTATCGGTATATTCATCGGGGGTTTAAAAGCAACTGCCGGTGGAATTACTGCGGCAATTTTGGCCGGCTTGATCGTAAGTCTTCTGTTTAAAGCGAAGGATAAATCTTGACACAACGGACAAACTATTGGGGCGGAACACCGCGAAAGATATAAATGGAGGATATAGTAATGAACAATCAGAACCAGAATAAGAATCAGAACAATCAGCAGAACAAGCAGAATAGCCAGAATAATCAGAATAATCAGAATAATCAGAACAACCAGAACAACCAGAACAAGTACAGCCGCTAACGAAAAACCCTCCGGATTTCGGAGGGTTTTTACTTAATTAATGAATTTCATAGAACTTGCCAACGCGTATAAAATACAGCATCGCCTTTTTGATCGGCTTTTGATAGATCCGGGAAAGGGCCTGCGAATAAATAGCGATCTGCTTACGATACCCTTCCGCAGCCATTTGGAATGTATCCTCGGACACACGGTCTGTTTTAAAATCAATGATCGTGATACCATCTTCTTCAATCAGCGCACAGTCAACAACACCTTGCAACAGCACTCGTTCGCCGGTCATACCAGGACAGTACCGCTCTCCATCATCCAAAATGGAGAACTTAAACTCTCGCAATACGCTATCACTGTCCTGCAGCTTCCTGCCGATTTCAGTTGCAAAAAAATCTGCAATCTGCCGACAGTCAACCATTTCTGCCTGCTGCGAAGAAATGTACTCTTCCTTCAAAAGCCGCGATATCTCCGCCTTTACCGCATTCGGACTACAGCAGTTTTTATAGCAAATATATTGCATAACCGCGTGTGCAGCTGTCCCGTAATCCTTTCCAAGAATCTGCTGTTCAACGAAGTCCGGCTTTCTCCATTTCTTATACATCTTCCGGCCTTTTTCTGTATTTTCAGCGGATTCTGTGTCCTTAAACCGGCCCTTTAGCTGGGTTGCTGTTTGTTTGGAAGGCGCTGTTGTCGCCAAAGGAAACGGATAAGAGAAGGACAGGTTTTCCCTGATGTTTTCAGCAGCGCCATCAGAAGCAGCAACTTCATCAACCTCGTCAACGATTTCCTTTTCTGGGGCAGCTTGCGCATTGTCCACAATACGAATGCTCCAGGGTGTTTTGAAAAACGCGGTATTCTCAGGTTGTCCGCCAATAGAAAAAAGCGCGTTTGCCTCTTTTCGCATCATCGCAGCATAGAGTATCCATTTGCCGGGACAATCCACATTCGCAGTGATCAGTAATGGATCCGACATATCCATCCGCTGTGAAAGGTTGGCCAACTCCTTCTCCAGACTTTTGGAGGCATAGGTCATAATCAGGCGGTCTTTTGCCCGGGTCATTGCCACATAAAGCACACGCATTTCCTCAGAAATACCATCCGCGATGATTTTTGCGGCAATTGCCCGCTTTGCCAGTGAAGGATAACGAACTCGGTTTTGTGTATCCACACAAGATAGTCCAAGACCCAGTTCCTTGTCGCAGAGCACCTTTGCCCGCGCGCTATCTGTATTAAAATTTCTGGACAGGGCACAAAGAAATACGACCGGGAACTCCAAGCCCTTGGATTTATGAATACTCATAATGGTAACCGCGTTTGTATCGGCTCCTCTGTCCGGCGAAACCAACCCTCTTTCCTCCAGGGCAGCTAAACGGTCAATAAAACTATTTAATGTGCAGTCGGTACCGAAGCTGACAGCCAACTGGCAGAAATTCCGAAGATTCTCAACCTTCTCGCTCCCACCGGGAAGTGTGCTGAATATGCAGTCCATCTTTGTTTCAATGAGAACTGTGTTAAGTAGCTGCGGCAATGTTTGTAGCTTGGCCTCAGAACGAAGTTCATTTAGAACACGAACAAACTGTTTTGCTTTTTGCAGTTCGCTGCGTTGTAATGCATCATAAATACTGCCCCTGCGATGGTTACTGCGAATCAATGCCAGATCATCGGCGGTAAAGCAGAAAACGCGGCTTGTTAAAACCGAAAGAAGAGGAATATCCTGAAGTGGGTTGTTAATCACCTGCAGCAACGACTGAAGCGTCTCAATTTCCTCCGTGTGCAGCAGGTCTGTGCTGCTGCCGATGGTACAGCGAATACCCGCGCGTTCCAATGCCGCACGATATTCCCCGCCCACAGACCCAGGAGAGCGCAGCAATATGGCAATATCGCCTGGCTGTATTGGACGAACGCCCTCTCCCTCACGGATCATATGCGTACCGTCCAACAGCTGTGAGATCCTTTTTGCAACAAAGGTTGCTTCCTCAGCATAGGTATCTTCCTGCACACAAATACCGTGTAGCTCGATCTCCTGCTCATCAATTATTTGGTGAGAAATCCCCTCGTTCAACGCCTCGTCGACGCCATAGGAAAGTCCGCCAACAGTGGGCGACATACAAGCTGAAAACACATCATTTACTGCATCGATCACACTGCCTGCAGAACGGAAATTGCTGGAAAGGAGTACCTTTCTCCCCTGCTTTGCCTCAGCTCTTTCTGCTGGGACAAAGGTATTATACTTTTCCAGGAAAATTCCGGGGTCAGCCAAACGGAACTGATAAATAGACTGTTTGACATCACCCACCATAAAGCAATTATGCTTTTGCTTTGTCAATGCAGAGAATATGCAGTCCTGAACGATGTTGGAATCCTGATACTCATCCACCATTACCTCCCGGAAGCGAGCGCCGATTTCCAACGCATCCCGAGTGGCTGTAGTGCGACTTTTACCAAGTAGTAGATCAAGCATTTTATGTTCCAAATCTCCAAAATCCAGAACTCGCCGACCTTGTTTTAGTTTATCATACGCATCGCTGAATTTTCGGGTAAGAGAAATCAGGCCTCTGGTGGCAGATACAGACTGCTGCATATCCAGCAGCACCTGCATACTGTCATCGCTAAAGTCCCGCAGTTTTTTAGCAAGTTCTTTCTTGCAGGCATCACGAACCTGCTTGATCTGTTCAATCAGCTGCGTATCCACACATTTCTTTGAAAAAGACAATCTTCCGTAATCAATATTTCGATTTCTGTAGATTGCGTCCCAGGAATTTGCATAAAGAAGCACTTTTAACTGCCCAATCGTATCTGCAAGCAAAGCCGCAGGTTTTTCCATACCCTCTGAAACAGAAGCTTTATTTAAGCACCGTTCAAATGCGGCAATGTGCAGCGCAAGACATCTTTGCAAATTCTCAATCAAGTACTGACCCCATACTGTCTGCGATGCATCGTTGTTGCCAGAAACATCGCAGCAATTAAGGCACTGAGAAAGCCACATATCAGGATTTAGATGACACTTTGCCCTTGCATATACCTGATAAATGATTTCCGGAATCGATCGGTCGTCCCGGCCCAGTCCCTGGGTGTCCACAAGCGCTACAAAATCCGCATCTTGCTCAGCGGTAGTGTAGGCCTCTTCCAACACAAGCTGCATTGCCCGCGCTTGCAGCTCCAGCGCTTCGTTCTCATCCAGCACACGAAAATCCGCAGGCAGGTCCAGTCGATATGCATACTCCCGCAGTATATCTGTGCAGAACGCGTGGACCGTTGAGATCTTCGCCAAATACAGTCTTTGCATTTGCTGCTGCAAATGACGATTTTCCGGATGCTGCGCAATGTGCTCTGAAAGCTTGGCAGCGATTTTTCCCCGAAGCTCCGCAGCCGCAGCCTTTGTATATGTAATAATCAGAAATTCATCTATATTTGCAGGGTTCACCGGATCAAGAATATATCCCATCAGCCGATCAACCAAAACCTTCGTTTTTCCGGATCCGGCAGCAGCCGAAACAAGAAGATTTCCGCCGCGATCTTGAACTGCTTGTCTTTGTTGTTCAGTCAACTTTTCAGTCATTGGCGGACACCTCCTTTTCTATCTGCTGCCAGAACTGGTCTGCTGTTATTGCTTTAAAGTTTCTGCGCTGTACTGTTTCCTGATGGCAAATTGCGCCATAAGGACAGTATGTGCAAGGGTTATTGCTGCCACCGCGGGTATAGGGATTTGGCGCAATGTCTCCCGAAGCGATCTGCTCAATGGTCCTTCCAAGGAGCCTAAACACATAGGTTTTCAGTTTGGAAAACTCTCCTCTGCTGGCAAGATCACCGGATAGCTCGCCATCTTTCTTTTGAGAGTATGGCATTCTGGAAACCGTCTCTTCATCCGACATAGCAGATAAGATACGATCTTCCTTCAGTAATAAGCCTTTTCGTTTCCAAAGCTTTTCTCTTTCTGCCGCAGCCTCTTGTTCCGTCAGTTTACTGTTGGCTGAAAGAATGGGGACACGCGCCGGGAAATACTGTATACCCGCAGGGATCGGTTGTTCACCTAAAGGTGCAAATTGGCCTTCCTCCAGTGCAAACAGATATAACAGCATTTGCAGACCAACGCCGTTGATGATATCGCAGTAATCAAAGTCCTTTGCGCCTGTCTTATAATCAACAATGCGGTAATAAGTATCCTCCTCATTCTGCCAAGCATCCACGCGGTCAACAAAGCCTCTGATTTTGGCGGACATTTCCCTGCCTGTGATAGAAATCGCAGGCACTTCTCCTTTGTCGCCAAAACCGACCTCAAAGCCCACAGGCGCAAATTTGCTCACACGCAATTCCTGCCACAGTTCCTGAACGATCATTGCCAGCTCCTGTCCGTTTCTCCGGAACAGATAATTTAGCCGCTGGGTATCCAGCTCGCCAAAGCGTTCTGCTGCATATCTTTCAGAGTGCCTGGCGGCTATAGACAAGACTTCCTCTAGAGAGACCTTTTCAAAACCGCCCCGCTCCATAACATCACGGACTGTTTTTTCAAGAACATCGTGAACATATGTACCAAACTCAGCCGGATCGATGCTTGCCTGCTTACATTCCTTTGCCCCGAGACCGTATCGAAGGAAATAGGAGAATCGGCATTGGGAATGCTTGTCAATCTGTGATGCGGACAGCTTCAGCTCACTGCCATACAAATCACCAATATGTTCCTTGCTGATTTGCCCCAGCTCGTGGTTTTTGTGAGCAACAATTGTCTGATAGGTATCTGTAACGCCGGCAGCGTTCGCGTCTTCCTTTCGCTCCGAGGATGCAAAATATGCACCGGCATGCCAAGGATTGCGTAGCGCAGCACCATAAGTATATTTGCCGTTAGCTTCTCCGCCGGATAACTGACACAGTCTTCGATATACAAAGGACGGCTGTCCACCGGGATAGCTGACAGTGATGGTGTTGTCTGCACCGCAAAAAGCTCCGTAAATCTCAGCAAATTCCGCCTGAAGACCCTCTGTCGCGCCACCGGTCAGCGGTACGCCAAGCTGACGCAGCATAACTCGTTCCTGATCGTTTAACACGCCGTTGCTTCCGCTATACCCGGGCAGATTGCCTTCCACCGCTCCCAAAACAAACAAGTGATTTGTCTTCTGACAACGCATAGCACTGATTGGACCGACAATAACGCAGTCCAGTACTGTGGGGATGGTTCCCACACTGTACTGGGATAACAGGAGCTTAAATAGGCGGCTAAATGTCTCCGGTTCCCAAACAGTGTTGCCTAGCATCCCGTGCAGCTGCTCCATCGCAACAAGCAGGATCTCCCACAACTGATTCAATATCTGGGCTGTACGGTTATCACCGTTTCGATCCACCTGGTCTGCAAGCTTTTCAAGCCGTTCTGCCAACTTGATTTCTGTGAGAAATGCGTAAAGTGCCTCCACCTGCTGTGCCAGATTCTGGGCATTCATAAAACCTTGTTGCAGACGCTCCAGCGGGTCCAGCGCCAACCTTCGCGCGCTGTTTAGTCTGCGGAGCATCTCTGTGGCATCGTCTGTCCACTTACCCCCAAGGGCTTCTGGGTGATTTGTCCAATCCTTAAGCCATCGCTTTCCGTTGATTCCCCACAAGATCGCATAGTTTTCAAGCATATCACAAGTGGATAGCTCCAACGGAGATAATGGAGATTTTAAGTAAGATATTACATATTCTCTTTCAAAGCCACCGATGGCCGCATTCAACGCCGTAAGGACGGTCGTAATCACGGATTTGTCCAAAATGTCTTCTGTTCCTGAAATATAGGCAGGGATACCAAAACTATTTAAAACATAGTCAATTGTATTGCGGTAGCCCTCCATATCCGCGCAAATAATGCCAATCTGCCGGTAGCGCGCTCCATTTTTAACAAGCTGTGTGATCCTCTCTGCTGCAGCAAGGCATTCCTCATACATTGTTTCTGCCGCATAAAGTTGTAGACTACCGTCAGTAACAGTAGTATTCATATTCCCTTGAAAGAGAAATTGCCGGACAGCCTGAAGACTCCCGTTTCGAGGCGCAATTTGTTGCACCTTCACAGAAATGCTGTGTTTCTTGGCTAAAGAAAGTAACTGTGCTGCTGTATCTCCAGCTTTCTCAAAGGCAAGTTCACTGGAATTTGGGCAGTCGCAATTAAGACTGACTGTAACATTTGGACAGTTTTGAATGATATGCTCCAAAATTGCCATATGCTGCCGTGTAAAATCCGGAAAACCATCTATGTAGAATGTATGATCATTTGCGTATGAGCCTTCTTCCAATTCCTCTAACAGCCATGTCATTTGATCCCGGGGATCCCGCTTGCCCTGCTTACACAAAGCATCATAGCTTTCCAGAATTAGAGACAGTTCTTCCAGCTTTTGGGCGAGGCTGCCTTCTGTCTGTTTCGCTGCATAAAGAAGATCTGATGGGCAAATGCAGCAACGCTTAAATTCATCAACAGCATCTAAAAGATCGGACAAAAATTCCGGATTCGTTTCCACCGAGGCATACGCTTTCAATTTGCTATGCAGCTGCCGCGTAGCAGAAGCCATTGTAACAATCCGTCCGCCATTATCCAGGCACTCTCTTGCACCGTGGCCAACCGAGTCTGCAACACGCCGTGCTAAACCGGTAAAAGTCAACACCTCAGCGAACCGGCTTGTGGTATCACCGGCTGCTGCGCAGAGCCGACGCTCTGTCTCGTGGCTTATAAGCTCAGGTACAATTAAAATGCGTCCACCCTTTTCCATTGCCACATCATCAGCGATCATCTTCATAATTTCCGCTCTGTTGGCAACCCAGTCTATTCCCAAAAGCAATGTAAGCATCGGTATCTCTCCTTTCTGTCTATAATATAACACATATTCTGGGTAAATAATAGGACAGGTCTACGAGAAAAATAAGGAATTTTCGATTTTTCCGATCCAGTCTAAAAACAGAAATCGAATTTCGTATCCGCCGTTTTCAGACAAAGTCTCCGTCAGATCCTTTCCAAATCCCGCAGATACCGCTGTGGATTGAAAGTCCTTTGTAGAAGCAGGAATGCATAATGACGGAAAAACAACACACCACCAGTTTTTCCCTTCCGCGTTTCCAATTTCAATGCGTAATGACTCATACACCCCGGAAGGAAGAGAAAATGTTTCATATTCCCGTTTGCCAAAAGACTCCTGACAAAAAGAAGCCTTTGCAGTCAGATCATAGTTTTCCCTTTTTAGTATTTTATTGGCAAGTATGGTCAATTGGGGAAGACTATTTTTAATATATTCCTTTGCCTCGTCAATCGTTGAAATATTCTCCATTTGCATCTGCAAATAGGAGACAATTTCGTCCTTTACGGTAAGCTTGATTTTTTGATCGTAGTCAGAATCAGAATTGGCAACTACGTGCAGACGAATCACATTGTGTTTCAACATTTGATTATCCTTAATGATTGAGCCGAAGAACATAATAAAACAAATAAGTAATGCAAATAGTATTATTGTAATCGTTTTCTTCATAAAAACACCGTCCTTACTGAAATAACTCCAGTATGGACGGCATTTTTGAAAATTATACAGGTTTCGCAATATAAACCTGCGGATAGTTGTCCTTAAGCATATTGCAGATTACAGCGGCAAATTCAAAATCCGGTACAATTGCAAACACTGCAGAGCCGGAGCCGGTCATCTGCTGACCAACAGAGCCATAGGTGTTGAAAATGGATTTAATGTAGTTCAGTTCAAGATGGTCAGAAGTAACCACCGGATCGAAAACATTGCAAAGGTTTTCTGCGACCTTTCCCAAATCGCCAGCCAAAAGCGCGCTTTCCATTGCAGTGTTGTCCGGTCTTTTGGCGATGGTCGTAGCGTCCAGCTTTCGGTACAGCTCCGGAGTAGAAATGGAAAATTCCGGTTTACAAACTACAAAAACGCAGTCCGGCATATCCGGCAATTTGCGCAGCCGCTCACCTCGGCCTTCCACCATTGCCGTGCCGCAAATCGTGCAAAAAGGCACATCACTGCCGACACTGGCGCCCAACTCTGCCAATGCATAAATAGAAAAAGGATGATCGTAGTGCTTATTCAACGCCCGAAGCACTGCCGCAGCGTCAGCGCTGCCGCCAGCCAAGCCTGCATCGGTAGGAATTCTCTTTGTAATACGGATTGCAAGCCCGTTGGGATCTTTCTTGGTTGCCTCAAAAAAAACTTCTGCGGCCTTCCACGCCAAATTGCGCTGATCCGTTGGGATTTCTTCATTGGTACACTCCAATGTCCAAGGCTTTCCCGTATCCAAGTCAATTTCCACATCATCTCGCATAGAGATCGTCTGCATAACGCTTTGTAAATTATGATAGCCATCCGGTCTCTTGTCCAGAACGTCCAGTGTTAAATTCAGTTTGGCAAAGGCGCCTTCGTATAATGTAACCATAATAGTACCTACCGTTTTTTTGATTATTATACAAAATTCAAATGAGATTTGCAATCCCAAAGGGCATACAAGTATATTTTCTTTTCAAGTGGGAATGCTAGGTATATCCAAAAATACGAATGGAGGTAGCAATATGGATACCATTGCGTTGATTCTGTCTATCATTGGTTGTATCAACTGGGGATTGGTCGGAATTTTTCAGTTCGATTTGGTAGCGTGGTTATTCGGCGGACAAAGCGCCGTATTCAGCAGAATCATCTATACCGTAGTCGCCCTGGCAGGTATTTGGTGCATTTCCCTGCTGTTTCGCAGAGGTCGGGAAAAGATCAACTGCGATTAAATACAAAAAGGCAGACAATCAGAGAACATCCGGTTGTCTGCCTTATATTATTTTACAGCATCTTCCTGCTCTATTTCCTTCAATAGCTTGCGGTCCTGTTTGCTGCTTAAGTCCAGTTTTTCATACATATCCGGCCGTCTTTGCCGTGTCCGACGCAAAGACTGCTTTCTGCGCCACTGGGCAACCTTTTCGTGATTGCCGGACAGAAGGATCTCCGGCACTTCCCTACCGTGCCAAACAGCAGGTCTGCTATACTGGGGATACTCCAAAAGACCATTGAAATGGCTTTCGTCCTCAAAACACTCCGGATCAGAAAGGACACCTGGCACCATACGGCAAACTGCATCTGTAATTGCCATCGCAGCAATCTCACCACCGGTTAGGACAAAATCTCCCAAAGAGATCTCCTCATCGACACACTCATCAATAAATCTTTGATCGATGCCCTCGTAGTGTCCACAGACCAAAATCAAGTTTTCCATTTTGCTTAACCGGATTGCATCTGTCTGCTGAAAGGTGTGTCCGCAGGGAGAAAGATAAATCGTATGCACCGGGCCGCCGGCTTGATCGCAAACTGCCTCCCAACAACGGTATAGCGGGTCTGCAGTCATAACCGCGCCCCGGCCGCCGCCATAAGGATAGTCATCCACCTGATTTTGTTTATTGGCTGTGTAATCCCGGATCTGGTGGGTTTCAATTCTAACATAGCCCCGCTCCTGCGCGCGGCCTATGATACTTTCAGAAAGCACATCCCCCACTGTTTCCGGAAACAGCGTCAGAATATCAACTCTCATCGGTACGCATCCCTTCAATCAGCACCACTTCCATCGTGCCATTTTCGATATCTGTGGACAAAATGAACTGCTTTACAGCTGGAATCATATATTCATATTCGCCCTTAACAACATAAACCTTATTTCCCGGGTAATCCAGCACATCCACAATTTCGCCAATGCTTTCCCCGTTGAATAACACTTGTAATCCGATTAGCTCGGCAGCAAAGATCAAATCCTCCGGCGCATCGCACCGATATAATTCGACAGTTTTTCCACGCAGAGCCTGAGCCTTTTCCATCGTGTCAATTCCGTCGACCTTTAACAGATTGCAACTTTTCTGAACACGGCAGGACTCCACATTGTAGGTAATGCCGTCAATACGGACACGCCGAAACTGCTGCATAAACTCCGGACTGTCTACCCAGGGCAGCATTTTCATCTCACCGTTGACACCGTGAGTCGTTACGATCTCCCCTGCTTCAATAAATTGGAGTTTCATAATTTTCCTCCCGATATTGTGCTTTTTACTATTATAACAGTATTTTGATTTCCGGGCAAGAACAAAATGAGAAATGCGTGGCAATATGCCACGCACACTCATCTTATTAGTCTACAATTTCCACCGTAACTTTTTCACCGGTGCGCTGTGCAACGGTTTTTACGATGGTGCGAATTTCCTTCGCAATACGACCTTGGCGGCCAATAACCTTTCCCATATCACCGGGGGCAACACGGAGTTCCAGAATCTTGCCTTCCTCATCAGAAGTTTCAGAAACTGTAACTGCATCCGGATCGTCCACCAAGTTCTTTGCCATATAAAGCAACAGCTCTTTCATTGTATAGCTCCTTTGGGAAAATTACAGAACGCCAGCCTTCTTCAGCAGGCCGCGAACGGTGTCAGTGGGCTGCGCGCCGTTCTTGATCCAAGTCTGTGCCTTCTCCACATCAACAGTGATAGCAGCGGGCTCAGTCAGGGGGTTGTAGGTACCGATCTCCTCGATGCAACGACCATCACGGGGGCTACGGGAGTCAGCAACAACGATGCGGTAGTAAGGGGCCTTCTTTGCACCCATTCTTCTCAGTCTGATTTTAACCATAGTTTTCACCTCCAAGTAAAACTTTTTCTATATCGCAAAGCAATTTGCTTACAGCGAACAAATTCAGAATCCGGGGAATCCACCGAATCCGCCAAAACCACGCATGCGCTTCATTTTTTTACCCATACCGGGGCCGGAAAACTGCTTCATCATTGCGCGCATTTGATCAAAGGACTTAAGCAAACGGTTTACATCCTCCACCTTTAGTCCGGCACCGGCTGCAATCCGCTTTTTTCTGCTTGCACCAATAATGTTGGGATTTTCCCGCTCCTTCGGTGTCATAGAAAGAATGATCGCCTCTGTGTGCGCCATAGCCTTCTCATCCAGCTGCACACCCTTTAAATTCGCACCGCCGGGAAGTTGAGCAAGAATGTCCTGCATAGAGCCCATAGATTTCATTTGCACCATCTGCTCATAAAAATCCTGCAGCGTAAATTTGTTGGATTTCAGTTTCTCTTCCAATTCAGCGGACTTTTTTGCATCATATGCTTTTTCCGCCTTCTCGATCAGAGAAAGTACATCACCCATACCCAAAATGCGGGATGCCATCCGGTCCGGATGGAAGGGCTCGATATCCTCCAGCTTTTCACCGATACCGGCAAATTTAATAGGCTTCCCGGTAACAGCGCGCACAGACAGCGCTGCGCCGCCACGGGCATCACCATCCAGCTTGCTGAGCATCACTGCATCAATATCCAGCCATTCGTTGAAGCTCTGGGCTGCATTCACCGCGTCCTGACCGGTCATTGCGTCCACGACCAACATGATCTCATCCGGCTTTACCGCCGTTTTGATCTGCTTAAGCTCATCCATCAGAGTTTCGTCAATGTGAAGCCGGCCGGCAGTGTCCAGAAAAACCATATCATGGCCATGCTTTTGGGCATAGGAAACTGCATTCTTAGCAATCTGTACAGGATTTACCTGTCCTTCCTCATACACAGGGATAGACAGCTTCTCGCCGCAGACCTTCAACTGATTGATTGCCGCGGGTCGATAAATATCACAAGCAACCAACAGCGGATTCTTTCCTTGCCGTTTCATAAGACCGGCAAGCTTACTGCCGTTGGTGGTTTTACCTGCGCCCTGAAGGCCCACAAGCATCACAACTGTCGGTCCATTGGGATTTGTGGCGATATGTTTTATATCGCTGCCCATCAAGCTAGTCAGTTCCTCATTAACGATCTTAACGATCATCTGGGCAGGACTTAACGACTCCAGAACATCCGCGCCAACGCAGCGCTCTGTGATGGACTTGGTGAAATCCTTAACGACTTTATAGCTTACATCCGCCTCCAAAAGTGCCATACGGATCTCCCGCATTGCCTCTTTGACATCGGACTCCTTCAGGCGGCCTTTGCCCCTAAGCTTTTTGAAGGTTGCTGAAATTTTTTCGGTTAAGCCTTCAAATGCCATATTTACTCCTCAAGTTGCTGCACAACAGAGAATATCTTCCGACCGGCATCAGAAACCTCCGGATCCGAATGGTCGCAAAGGGTTTTTACCGAATCGAGAATGGTTTCCACAGCCTTGCGGCAACGTAAATCCCGCTGCACACAGCCGGTTTTCTGCTCCATATTCTTCAGAAGCGCCTCTGTTCTGCTCAAATTATCAAACACACCTTGACGGCTGATACCCAATTCCTGGCCAATTTCACCCAGGGACAAATCCTGATTATAACGCAGCTCAAAGCATTCCTTCTGCCGATCAGTCAGCAGATCTCCGTAGTAATCATAAAGCAGTATCAGTTCTGTCGCATCCATTTGACGCCTCCTGTCAAGCCTTTTTGCTTGATACCTCGGGCATTATAACACAATCGTACATAGATGTCAAGTATTTTTACATTACAGAAGAAATCTTTTATGGAACATATTTGTACCAATTTTCTTTAATTCCAATCTTCTGAAACCCAAGTTTTCTATAAAAGGAAATTGCCCTTACATTTACGGAAGCAACTTCTAACTCCACGCTTTCGCCTGACAGTATTGAACACAACGCAAGCAGCACATCTCTCCCCGCACCATCAAAGGCGGATGCGATGCAATCAACCCGGTTTTCAGAAACAGCGCCAATTCCAAGAAGTGTTTTATCCCGATAAATGAGGTAGGCGTTTCCTTCGTTGAGCATTTTTTCAACCCTTGCTCTGGACATAAATGCAGCCGTTGGCACATCGGCCATGCGATTATTGTATATTTCACGCCATTTTTCAGCATTGGAATCATCCACTGGCACAAGAATTGCATCTGTGCTTTCGAATTTACAAGATGGACATTCCATTATCCAAATTTCTGTGTGCAAAGGGTGTTTGTCGGGAACATCCTTTCCGGAAATATAAAGATTCTTTGCTCCCGCCATTTTGCAAAAATCGTGGCACTCTTCCAAAAATGCCTCCATATTCGACGCATCAAAAATATTTACATAGCCATTACCGCTATAGGGAATGTCCTTGAGAATTAGCGATCCTATTCCATTTTCCGTCGCAAACATTGGTATATCCCGCACACAATCACCACCTGATTATTATTATAACACGAAGAAATCCCTTTGTAAAACAGCTATTTCCTTTAATTTCCTTGTAAAAACGCAGGAAATACTACTTGATTCGCCAAGTCAATTGAGTATAATATGTCTGTATTTATAACAAAGGAGGTACAAAATGAAAAAGACGATCTGCAAGCGAGAATATGATACAGATTCTGCAACCATGATCAAAAAATATACATACAGCTATTTGGGAGATCCCAGCGGTTTTGAGGAAGCACTCTTTCAGACACCGGAGGGTCTGTTCTTTCTGTATGTAAAGGGTGGCGAAACTTCCCCTTATCCCAATGAAGATATTTTGCGTCTTGCAAAAGCAAAAGTTGACCAGTGGCTGGAAAACCACTGACACTGAAAGGAGACTGCAACTGCAGTCTCCTTTTTCTTGACATATATGCTATAATATAGTTGATTTTCAACGAAAGGGAGTGCGCAGCTATGAAGCGAATGGCCATCATATTATCTGTGATTCTTTGCTGCATCAGTTTAATTAGTTGCACAGTAAAGGAAAAGCCTGCACAAATTGTAGCCACTACCCTGCCTGTTTATGAATTTACACAGATCTTATGCAACGGAACGGATTTGAAGGTGCAGCGTTTAATAAACGAAGATATCGCTTGCCTGCACGACTACAGTTTGCAAGTCAGCCAAATGCAAGCACTGGAAAGCGCCGACATCGTACTCTCATCCGGAGCCGGTCTGGAGGATTTTCTGGAGGATGTTAAAACAGAAATCTCGGATGTTGTTGATCTTTCCTCAAATATCCCCCTTCTCTCCAACGAAGATCATCACCATGATGTCCACGACAGCGCCGATCCGCACTACTGGCTTTCTCCCACAAACAGCAAAATCATGGCCTCCAACATCTGTAAAGCCCTAATAGATGTTTATCCACAGCATCAAAATACATTTGAAAAGAATCTCAATGATTTAGATCTGGAACTGGATAAATTGCAAAATTATGCCGATTCTCAATTAACAGAGGCGTCCTGCAGAAAGCTCGTTACGTTCCACGACGGGTTTTCTTATATGGCTGATGCCTTCAACCTGGAAATCGTCCATAGCATTTCCGAAGAATCCGGCAGCGAAGCTTCTGCCAAAGAGCTGATCGAGCTTTCAAATATTATTGAAAAAAATAGCATTTCCGCCGTCTTTACGGAAAAGAACGGCGCAACTACCGCAGCAAACATTGTGGCAAATGAAATGCAAATTAAAATCTACTGTTTGGATATGGCAATGTCCGGAAACAGTTATTTTGATGCTATGTATCATAATATAGACACACTAAAGGAGGCGTTGGAATGAATATCGGTTCTCATAGCGGCGGCTGCGGTCATTCCTGCTGCCTTCGTATCCAGGACTTGGGTGTTAAGATCGGCAACGAAACGATCCTGGAGAACATTAATCTGCATGTTCACTGCGGAGAAATGATCGCTTTGATTGGCCCGAATGGCGCAGGAAAAAGCACACTGTTTAAGGCTATTTTAGGTCATCAAGACCACAGCGGTGTCATTTCTTTTTCTGTTCCCGGCCAAAGAAATCGCAAGGCAAAGATCGGCTATGTCCCCCAAAGTCCTGTGTTTGATGCAGGAGATCCAGTAACGGTTGCCGACTTGTTTGCCTGCTGTATGAGCAAGCGCCCCGCGTTCCTGGGACTTTCCAAATCTATGCGTAATAAGGTTTTGGAGTGTCTTTCCAGAGTACATAGTGAAGATTTGATCGACAAGCGGGTAGGCACCCTTTCTGGCGGCGAGCTGCAGCGTGTGCTCCTGGCCCTGGCATTGGAGCCACTGCCCAACATTCTGATCCTGGACGAACCCCTTTCCGGCGTGGATGTGGATGGTATAGAGCTACTGATGGATATGCTTGACGAACTGCGTCAGGTGTATGATCTGTCGATTCTAATCACCACCCATGACTTTTCTATGCTGCACAGATATGCCAATCAAGTCGTCTTGATGGATAAAAACATTCTGTGTCAAGGCACAGCCGATGAGGTGCTAAAGTCTGACGCCTTCAGTCGTGTATTCCATAGAAAGGAGGCGCGTAAATGAGCATTTGGTACGCAATTTGCGATGCGCTTCCCTTTGAAATGCTGAAATGGGATTTTATGAAAAACGCTCTTTTGGGTGTTCTTCTAATGGCGCCGCTCTTTGGTCTAACCTCGACAATGATCGTTACGGGCAAAATGAGCTTTTTCTCTGATGCCCTTGGACACGCCGCATTTACCGGCATTGCCATAGGCGCTATTTGCGGGCTCACCGGGCCGACCTGGTTTGCAGTAATCTTTGCAGTAATTTTTGCGTTGCTGTTTTCCTTTGTGCGTAGCCGCAGTAATCACGCCGCTGATACACTGATCGGTGTCTTTTCCAGCACCGCAGTTGCTTTGGGAATCTTTATAGCAACACTTGGCGGCGGCAGCTTTACCAAGTATAACAAATACCTGATCGGAGACATTTTATCTATCAGCGCGACAGAAATTACAATGCTTCTGGTCGCATTGATTGCTGTGATTACCTTTTGGTGTTTTGCCGCAAACCGTTTAACACTTTCTGCAATATACCCGCAGCTTGCATCCTCCCGCGGGATCCCCGTTTCTATTGTGCAGACTGTCTTTACAACAGCGGTCGCAGTAATTGTAACACTGTGTATTTCCTGGGTCGGATTGCTGATTTTGAATTCTCTTCTGATCCTGCCCGGCGCTACTGCCAGAAACATTGCAAAGAATCTGAAGCAGTATCACCTGTACTCCGTGCTGACCGCTCTGCTAGCTGGCGTCTTCGGTCTTGTAATCTCCTACTTCTTAGGTACTTCTGCCGGCGCAGCCATTTCCCTATTCAGCGCGCTGCTATTCACAATTTCATTCCTATTACGAAAGGTTCGAAAGTAATATGGATAAGATCAATATGGACATTATCGCCCGGATGAAAAGTGATTTTCCTACCAAGTTTGGCATTCCCAGACAAAGTGGGCTGGTAAAGCAGCTGCGATCCACCATTATATTCGAGCCGGAATTTCGCAACGCTGATGCGCTGCGTGGATTGGAAGACTATTCCCACTTGTGGATCATCTGGCAGTTTTCAGAAGCTATCCGACAGCAGTGGTCTCCCACTGTTCGACCTCCCAGACTTGGTGGAAACACCAGAATGGGCGTATTTGCAACCCGCTCTCCCTTCCGTCCCAATGCAATTGGACTGTCCTGTGTGGAGCTGATTGGATTGGAGCAAACAAAGGACTATGGAACGGTCATTCACGTCGCCGGCGCAGATCTGATGGATGGAACACCGATTCTGGATATTAAACCGTACCTACCCTATAGTGATTGTCAAGTAAATGCCATCGGAGGTTTTACGACCAATGCCCCTGAACTGCGTTTACAGGTAAATATTCCCCCTGAACTTATAGATAAAATTCCTGAAGGCAAACGGGATGCTTTACTGGGCATTCTTTCTCACGATCCCCGCCCAGCCTATCAGCAAGATAAGGACCGGGTCTACGGTCTTGACTTTGCGGGACTGAACATCCATTTTTCTGTTGAGGGCGACACTTTAACCGTTTTGGACATTTCGTAATCTAGAAAAAACAGACCTATTCAAACGAATAGGTCTGTTTTATTTTACAGATGAAGTTTTACACCGTTTTGTGTCAATCGGTTTTGCAGCGCCTGCAAATCCACATCGCAAAAATCCCGGTTTATTGCCGCCGCTGTACCCACTGCTTCACCGGAAGCTGCACAAACAGGGATCACCCGGATTACATCCCACATTGGGTCATCTGCAGAAATACATCTGCCGGCAACCGCAAGATTTTTGATTGTATTGCCATACAAAGATCGATAAGGCAATTCATAGGCTTCTCCGACGCCGCTTGCCCGCCAATTTCCAAACATACCAACGCTATCTGCAAACTGCTTATGGTTATCGGCTTTTGACATAGTGTATTTGCCAACAAGGCGGCGAGTCATACGCACTTGCGGAATTGTGGCGATAGATGTAAGCATATGCGTCGGCGAGAGCTTTTCGTCTTTCAAAAAGTAATTGTGTATGGACTTATGAGATGCAAGAACCATATCAGAAAGCTCCCGTGCATCCAATCCGGAATAGAATCGGTGCTCCGCCATTGCATTATATTCCTTTGTACCCTCCTTCTCTGCGCCATAATCGGTAGCGCCGAAGGTCTTCAGGTGATTGCCTTCCTCATCACAATGGTAAAACCAAGCCGCGAGAATATTGCCTGTGCCGTGATTGACCGTTTCCTCTCCGGCAAAGTGGCAAATGTCCGCATCACCGGTACAATCGATCACATTTCCCGTTCTAACAGCACTGCGTCCGCTTTTATTTTCCAGAATCAAATGGGTAATGCGACCCTCTTCCACAGAAACATCGCAAACACTTGTTCCGTAAAGGATCTGGACACCAGCCTGCAAAAGAAGCCTTTCCATAGCCATTACGCAGGCCGCTGCATTATATCGCACATAATAGCGGTGGGAGATTTTCTCTTCAAGGGTCCCTCCATCCAGCCAAGCCTTTGGATAGCTGGCTTCATAGCCATCTGAAATGGAAGCTTTCAAAAGCTCCTCGGCAATTCCAAAGGACAGTTGATGACCTTTTCCATCACATAAGGGCAAATAAATAGTAACAAGACCGGCAGTGCCAAGACCGCCTAACATAAACATTTTCTCACAAAGAAGCACCCGGTTGCCACCTCTTGCCGCAGCCAAAGCAGCAGCAACGCCAGCAAAGCCGCCGCCAACTACAACCGTATCGTAGCTACCGGAAATGGGCAACTGCTTTTGCGGTTCAATGAAAACTTCCATAAAAACCTCCAAAAAAATCCCTTCTGCCGTCAGTATACCATACTGTGCAGCAGAAGGGAAGTTTTTTTGAACTGTCAGTAATTATTTAAAATACCCAACAGCGGATTCAAACATGCGAATATCGTAGTTGCCGGGAACATTCTTATAAAGACCGTCGCCAACACGCTCGCTGTGTCCCATCTTACCGAAGACTCTGCCATCGGGAGATGTAATACCTTCAATGGCAAACAGAGAGCCGTTGGGATTGAAGTCCGCCTCCATTGTAGGCTGACCGTTCAGATCCACATACTGTGTAGCGATCTGTCCGTTAGCGGCAAGCTGCAACGCCAGCTCCTCACTTGCAAAGAACCGACCTTCGCCATGGGAAATAGGCACATTAACGATGTCGCCCACATTCATAAGCTTCAACCAGGGAGACTTATTGGAAGCAATCCGGGTGCGAACAATGCGGGATTGGTGCCGGGCGATGGTGTTAAAGGTCAATGTGGGGCAGTTTTCATCGGTGTCGATAATTTTACCGTAAGGCACAAGACCAAGTTTGATAAGCGCCTGGAAACCGTTACAAATGCCACACATCAGGCCGCCCCGATCATCCAACAGCTTGCTGACCTGCTCCTTGATTGCAGGATTGCGGAAGAATGCGGTAATAAACTTTGCAGAACCATCCGGTTCGTCGCCACCGGAGAAACCACCGGGAATGAAGATCATTTGACTGTCGGCGATCAGTCCGGCAATTTTTTCTACACTCTGGGCAACATCGTCTGCTGTCAGGTTGCGGATAACTGCAATTTCTGCTTCACCACCGGCTGCCATTACTGCGCGGGCAGAGTCAAATTCACAGTTGGTGCCGGGGAACACGGGAATTAAAACCTTAGGCTTCGCTACCTTAATGGCAGGCGCTGCTGTGAACGCGCCGGTAGCTTCAAAGGCTGTGATCTTCTTATCCGTCTCCACAGTTTGTGTGGGATACACGCCCTCCAAGGTAGCAGTATTTAGTGCATACAGTTCCTCGATCGTTGCGCTATCGCCACCCAAAACGATCTTCTCGTCAGCGATAGTATCACCAATCTTCATTGCACCGGGAATCTGAATCTCTTCTGTAAGCTCAGCAACGATAAAGCCCCACATAGAAGCAATATGCCACTGGTCAGCCAAATCCTTGCAGGAAGCAAAACCAATACGATTACCGAAAGACATCTTCATAATGGCTTCGCCCAAGCCATTCTCCACAGCCCAGGCGGCCTTCACCTTGCCCTGTTTATGAAGGTCGTAGAAGTTTTCCCAAGCCATCTTTTGACTTTCAGCAGTATTCTGGGTAGGTGCGAACAGATATACCGGATGTCCGGCCTGCTTAAACTCAGGGCTCAACACATCAGACTTTTCAACAGGTGCGATTGCAAAGGAGATCAGCGTGGGAGGAACATCCTTATCCAGGAAAGTACCGGACATAGAGTCCTTACCGCCGATAGCGGCAGCGCCCAGCTCCAGCTGCGCATCCAGTGCGCCAAGCAGCGCAGCAAAAGGCTTACCCCAGCGGGTAGGCTCTGTTTTCAGTTTCTCGAAGAACTCCTGCAGTGTCAAATAAACCTTCTTATAATCCGCGCCTGCAGCCACCAGCTTTGCAACAGAGCTGTACACGGCTGCATGAGCACCGGTATAAGGATCAACAGATAAGCAGTCCGGATCGCAGCCCCAAGCAAAGAGGCTACCCTGATCGGTTACCTGGCCGGGCAGAACCGGCAGCTGCGCTGCCATCGCCTGGGCAGGTGTGGACTGCGTCTTGCCGCCAAAGGGCATCAGTACAGAGCCTGCGCCGATGGTGGCGTCAAAGCGCTCCACCAGACCGCGCTGACTAGCGGTCTTCAGGCTGGATGCCATCTCCTTCAAGGAGTTAAACACTGGCTTTGCGAGGGGTGCAAGGTCCTTCTCATTTACAAGCACATCAGCGTGCTTAAT
Source organism: Faecousia sp. (assembly GCA_045612985.1). Classification (GTDB taxonomy): domain Bacteria; phylum Bacillota; class Clostridia; order Oscillospirales; family Oscillospiraceae; genus Faecousia. Next base: position 21,927 of record JAZLAB010000091.1, on the reverse strand, counting down.
TGCACCGTTTGTGTTCAGGAAATCCCGGGAAAGGTCTGCAATCACATTGCCCTTCCAACGCATAACCATCCGCGCTTCCTCGGTAACAACAGCAACACGGTAGGCTTCCAGATTTTCCTTTTGTGCGTAAGCAATAAACGCATCCGCATCTTCCGCAGCCACAACAACCGCCATACGCTCCTGGGACTCGGAAATTGCCAGTTCAGTACCATCCAAGCCGTCATACTTTTTCCGAACGGCGTCCAGGTCGATCTGTAATCCATCTGCCAATTCGCCAATTGCAACAGATACACCGCCTGCGCCAAAGTCGTTGCAGCGCTTAATCAGGCGTGTAACCTCGCTGTTGCGGAACAGGCGCTGGATCTTTCGTTCCTCGGGGGCATTGCCCTTCTGAACCTCAGATGCCATTGTGGTCAAGGATTTCATATTGTGGCTCTTGGAGGAGCCGGTTGCGCCGCCAATGCCGTCACGGCCGGTACGGCCGCCCAGAAGGACAATTACATCGCCGGGTGCCGGTCGTTCACGACGAACATTATAAGCCGGCGCAGCGGCAACAACAGCGCCACACTCCAGGCGTTTTGCCACATAACCCTCGTGATACAGTTCAGCAACATGGCCGGTTGCAAGACCGATCTGGTTGCCGTAAGAGGAATAGCCGGCAGCAGCTGTCTGACACAGCTTACGCTGGGGCAGCTTGCCGGGCAGGGTTTCCTTCAAGGATTTGCGGGGATCACCTGCGCCGGTTACGCGCATAGCCTGATGGACATAAGCGCGACCGGACAGCGGGTCGCGGATACAACCGCCAATACAGGTTGCCGCGCCGCCGAAGGGCTCAATCTCGGTGGGATGGTTGTGGGTCTCATTTTTGAACATCAGCAGCCAATCCTGATCTTCACCATTGACCTTTGCAGTTACGTGAATGGAGCACGCATTGATTTCTTCACTCTCATCCAGTTCCGGCAGCAATCCACGCTTCTTCAAAGTCTTTGCGCCAATTGTGGCAATATCCATCAAGGTCTGGGGTCGGGCAGCAGCCTTCTCCTCACCGTAAACCTCGACCCGGGCTGCCAGATAACGCTTATACGCTTCGGCAACGGCTGCGTCGTGAATTTGCACATCATCCAAATGGGTGGAGAATGTGGTATGCCGGCAGTGATCAGACCAATAGGTATCCACCACGCGGATTTCTGTAATTGTAGGATCTCTGCCCTCTTCCTTTGCAAAATAGTTTTGCAGGAACTTCAGATCATCCAGATCCATAGCAAGTCCCAACTTCTCCAAAAGTGCTTCCAGACCCTTTTCATCCAAAGAAATAAAGCCATCCACCGTTGCAACTTTCTCCGGAATCACATAATCTACCGCCAGTGTCTCCGGTTTTTCCAGGGTTGCTTCACGGCTCTCCACCGCGTTGATCACATAGGCCTTAATGGCAGCCAAATTCTCTTCGGTAATGTTTCCGGAAAGAACATAGACCTTCGCAGTGCGGATGGTGGGACGGTTACCCTGGGAAATGATCTGAATACACTGTGCAGCAGAGTCTGCTCTCTGGTCGTACTGACCGGGCAGAGGTTCTACAGCAAATACGATTTGTCCTTCCGGCAAGTTGTATGTAACATCATCCACCTGGGGCTCAGAAAACACTGTGTTGACTGCATAGTCAAACAGTTCCTTTTCAATATTCTCTGCATCATAGCGGTTAAGCACACGAACAGATGCAAGGCCGTCAATTTGCAAAAAATCCCGAACCTGCTTCAGCAGACTGTCTGCTTCGTGGGTTTGACCCGGTTTCTTTTCAACGTATACGCGATAAACCATATGCTTTCCTCCTTATCGAAGTGCAGCCAAACCGCGTTGGCCGATATCACTTCTGCGATAAGCTTTCTCAAACTGTACGCCATCAGCAATCCGATAAGCTTCGGCAACAGCCTCCTGCAGAGTGTCAGCAACTGCAGTTGTTCCGGTAACACGACCACCGGATGTTAAAAGCCTACCGTTTTCCAACTTTGCACCGGCTACAAAGGTATGAGCCTCTGCTTCAGGTGTAAAGGTAATCTCATGACCCTTTTCATAGGCTTCCGGATATCCGCCGGACGCGGTAACAACGCAGCAGGCGTTTTTATTGGAGAACCTTACCTCTGTCTCGGCCAATGTGCCATTGGTAGTTGCTTGCATCACAGTCAGCAGATCGCTTTCCATCAAAGGCAGCACCACCTGGGTCTCCGGATCACCAAAACGGCAGTTATACTCAATTACCTTCGGACCGTTGGGTGTAATCATCAGGCCGAAGTACAGACAGCCCTTAAAGGTCCGGCCTTCTGTATTCATTGCCTTGATGGTGGGCAGGAAGATCTTTTCCATACACTCCTGGGCAATTTCAGCAGTGTAATAGGGATTGGGCGCAATTGTACCCATACCGCCGGTATTCAGGCCGGTATCATTGTCGCCAACCCGTTTGTGATCCATAGAGGAAACCATCGGCTTAACAACATTGCCGTCGGTAAAAGCAAGAACGGAAACCTCCGGACCGGTGAGAAACTCCTCAATAACCACAGTGGAGCCGGATTTTCCGAATTTGGCATTGGCCATCATATCAGTTACCGCTTCAACAGCTTCTTCCCTGGTCTGCGCAATGATAACACCTTTGCCCAGAGCCAGACCATCTGCTTTGATGACCGTAGGAATCGGAGCAGTCTTTACATAAGCAAGCGCTTTGTCGATATCTGTAAAAATCTCATAGGTTGCGGTGGGAATGTTGTACTTTTTCATCAAGTCTTTGGAAAAGGCCTTACTGCCCTCAATGATCGCAGCCTTTGCATTCGGACCGAAGCAAGGAATGCCGATAGCATTGAGTCTGTCAACACAGCCCAGTACCAACGGATCGTCCGGAGCAACCACAGCATAGTCGATCGCATTTTCCTTGGCAAAGGATACAATGCCATCCAAATCGGTTGCGCCAATATTGACACAGGTCGCATCCTTTGCCATGCCACCGTTTCCGGGCAGGGCAAAGATCTGCGTAATCTTCTTATTCTCTTTAAGTTTTTTGATGATGGCATGCTCACGGCCGCCACCGCCAACAACTAAAACTTTCATTCAATTTCCTCCATTAATGGTGGAACAAACGCATACCGGTAAAGGCCATTGCAATGCCCTTCTTGTTACACTCCTCGATAACCAGGTCATCGCGGATAGAGCCGCCGGGCTCTGCAATATACTTAACACCGGAAGCAGCGCCACGCTTGACAGAATCCGGGAACGGGAAGAATGCATCGGAGCCCAGAGCAACGGCATCCCGGGAATCCAGCCACGCGCGCTTCTCTTCTTCTGTCAGAGGTTCGGGTCGAACAGTGAAATAGTTCTGCCAGATACCATCCGCGCAGACATCCTCTTCGTTACCATTGATGTAACCGTCGATAACATTGTCGCGGCCGGGGCGACCCAAATCAGCCCGGAAAGGCAGGTTCAGGGTCTTGGGATGCTGACGCAGGAACCAGGTATCCGCCTTGCCGCCTGCCAGTCTGACGCAGTGAACACGGCTCTGCTGACCGGCACCAACACCAATTGCCTGGCCATCCACAGCAAAGCAGACAGAGTTACTTTGGGTGTATTTCAAGGTAATCAAGGAAACGATCAGGTCGATCTTGGCGCTCTCGGGAATATCCTTGTTCTCGGTAACAACATTCTGAAGCAGCTCTTCGTTGATCTTGAAGTTATTACGGCCCTGCTGGAATGTGATGCCAAAGATCTGCTTATTCTCCACTTCAGTAGGAACAAAGTCAGCATTGATCGCAACCACATTGTAGTTGCCATTTCGCTTTGTTTTCAGAACTGCCAAGGCTTCATCCGTGTAACCGGGGGCAATAACACCGTCAGAAACCTCACGGGCAATCAGTTTTGCGGTCATCTCATCGCAAACATCGCTCAGCGCGACCCAGTCGCCGAAGGGGCACAGGCGGTCAGCGCCGCGGGCGCGGGCATAGGCACAGGCCAGTGGATTCTCATCCAGGCCTTCCACATCATCGACAAAACAGGCCTTCTTCAGATCCTCGCTCAAGGGCTTGCCAACAGCTGCGGAGGTGGGAGAAACATGCTTAAAGGAGGTGGCGCATACCATACCGGTAGCTTCCTTCAGTTCCTTAACAAGCTGCCAGGAGTTCAAAGCATCCATAAAGTTGATGTATCCGGGACGGCCATTGAGAATTTCAAAAGGCAGTTCGGAGCCATCGTGCATATACAATTTAGCAGGCTTCTGGTTAGGGTTACAACCGTACTTCAGTTCAAATTCTTTCATTTCTCTTCTCCTTATTGGTGTTTGTTCAAAATGCGCTGTGTGTAAGCGCCGGTTGTTCTATCAGTATAGCGGACGAACAAGGAGATCTTATTGTCCGGATTCAGATTTTCCCAAAGGGTATTGGTCAGTTCATCAATATCGTCGCAAAGCGCAACCCGCTCCGGTTCACCCTGGAATGTGGGAATTACGGGGTTTCCATCGCACACATAGGTGTGGATAAAATGACCCAAGCCATTAATTGCAGGATATTCATAGAAGAAACGGGCGCAAGCTGTGCCTTCAGCATCGGCAGCCTTCAGAATAGACATCTTGTAGCTGCCATCCACAGACTGCAGGCCGGAAATTCTGGGTGTCCAGTTGGGGCCGTCATCCTCAAACATTCTGGTACGCAGCGCAGCTTCCCAGTTCTCCCCTTTTGCCAGATACTCCCAAATTGTATCTGTCTGATCACCGTTTGTAACGATCAAGCCACAACCTGCCTCGCGGACAGGATGATAGATGATCAAATGGGGGTCCTTCATCAGGCTGGGATCATGTGCTTCGGTGCGGATGCCGTCCGGCTCCTGCACAAACACACGGTTACGGCTGTTAACACTGCGGCCCATAATAAAATAGGCAGCGACTGCATACTGGCCGTTGGGGCTGACACCCAGGACGATGCCACGACCGGGATACGCATTGGTGGATAACTTCTCCTTCAGAGAACCGACTTCATAAACGTTCATATCTATGTTCCTTTCATTCAGCTGCACAGCTGTTTACTAACTGATTCAACTGCAGCAGGAAGAATCTCCCACTCTGCCTGCTCCATAACCCGCCTTTGCAAGATTTCGGGCGTATCGTCTTCTTCAATGTATACCGCCTTCTGCATAATGATCTTACCGCCGTCGGGAACCTCATTTACAAAGTGGACCGTAGCGCCGGTAACTTTGACACCATAGGCTAGTGCTTCCTCGTGGACGCGAAGGCCATAAAAACCTTTGCCGCAGAAGGACGGGATCAAAGAAGGATGGACATTGATGATCCGCTCCGGATAATCCTTTGTAAAGTTTTCACTGAGAATGGACATAAAACCAGCCAAAACGATCAGATCTACCTTGTATGTAGCGATCAGCTGCTTAATGTTCTGTTCAAATCCTTCCTGACTGCCACACTGTTTTTTCGTAACGATCTCTGTAGCAATATCCGCCTTTTGCGCCCGTTGCAGCGCATAGGCATCCGGATTATTGGAAATCACCAAGACAATTTCACCGCTTTGGATAATGCCGCTACTTTGGGCATCGATCAGTGCCTGCAGGTTGGTGCCGCCACCGGATACAAGTACAGCAATTCTGGCTTTCTCCATTCGATTCATCCTCACTTACACAATAACGATCTTTTCATCGGACTTGACAATTTCGCCGATTACATAAGCATCCTCGCCCTGTTCCTTTAAGATCTGAATTGCGTTCTCCACCTCATTGGCAGGAACAACAATGCTCATACCCACACCCATATTGTAGGTGTTGAACATATCTCTTTCGGGAATGTTTCCGACCTTTGCGATCAAGTCAAAGATAGGCAGGATCTTGACAGCGCTACGATCGATCTTCGCGCCCAAACCGTCGGGAATACTGCGGGGAATGTTCTCGTAGAAACCACCGCCGGTAATATGGCTGATGCCCTTGACATTCACCTTCTCCAGCAGAGCAAGGACAGGCTTAACATAGATTTTGGTGGGAGTCAACAAAGCTTCTGCCACCGTCTTACCACCCAAGTCCTCACAGGGCTCATACAAAGCAGGAGGATTGTTATCGATATCAAACACCTTACGGCACAGGCTAAATCCGTTGGAATGCATACCTGTGGACGGCAGTGCGATCACAACATCGCCTGCTTCCATTTTGGTGTTGTCGATAATCTTCTTTTTATCCACGATACCCACAGCAAAACCGGCCAGATCGTACTCCTCAACAGGCATCATACCGGGATGCTCCGCAGTTTCGCCGCCGATCAGAGCTGCGCCGGACTGAACACAGCCCTCCGCAACACCGGCGACGATTTCGGCAATCTTTTCAGGAATGTTCTTACCGCAGGCAATATAGTCCAGGAAGAACAGCGGTTTTGCGCCAACGCAGATAATATCGTTAACACACATAGCAACAGCGTCAATACCGATGGTATCGTGCTTGTCCATTAAAATGGCAAGCTTTACCTTGGTGCCGCAGCCGTCAGTACCGGAAACAAGCACCGGCTCTTCCATGCCGGCAACCGGCAGACCAAAACAACCGCCAAAACCGCCCACATCATCCAGACAGCCCTCGTTACGGGTACGGGCAACGTGTTTCTTCATAAGCTCCACAGCGCGATAACCGGCGGTAATATCCACACCGGCAGCTGCATAACTGGCAGAATAGCTCTTTTCCATTATAGTAATCCTTTCACTTAACCTCTGCCGTTCCAGCAGTAGGTGCAAAGCTTGCAGGGTTCCAGGCCAATGGCATTAACGACACCTTCAGCTGTTTGGAATCCCAAAGAATCAAACTTAAATTTCTCACAGATCGCCCGGCGCATTTTTTTGCCCCGTTCGCTGTTTCCATCTGCATACTCCTGGATATGCTTAAGGCCCTCTTCGCCCTCAAGTTCCAGGATCGTCTGCCGGGAAATCAGCTCCATATCATTGGTTGCGCGGGTAAAGTTAAGATACTTACAGCCGTACATAATTGGCGGGCAGGCAGAACGCATATGCACAGCCTTTGCGCCATTATTATATAGAAACTCAACAGTCTCCCGCAGCTGTGTGCCACGAACAATGGAGTCATCTACAAATAGAAGCTTCTTATCCCGAATCAGCTCGTGGACAGGAATTTGCTTCATCTTTGCGATCTTCTTACGGTCAGACTGTTTGGCGGGCGTAAAGCTTCTTGCCCAAGTGGGGGTGTATTTGATAAAGGCTCTTGCGAAAGGCTTTCCGGTGCGGTTTGCATAGCCAATGGCGTGAGGTGTTCCGGAGTCCGGCACACCGCCCACATAGTCGATATCCATTGATCTTCCCTGCTGCATATCACGTTCAGCGATGGCAGCGCCATTTCGATAGCGCATTGCTTCCACATTGATATCTTCATAGGTAGATGCGGGATAGCCGTAGTAGCTCCACAAGAAAGCGCACATCCGCATATCGGTTCCAGGCTCTGCGAGCTGTGTTACACCCTCCGGGGACAGCTCCACGATCTCACCGGGGCCAAGCTCGCGAATATGCTCAAAACCCAGTTTTGTGTAAGCAAAGCGCTCAAAGGAAGCGCAGTAGCCATCCTCGCCTTTGCCCAGCTGCACCGGAATTCTGCCATAACGATCCCGGGCAACAACGATATTTCCGTCATCCTTCAGGATCATAATATTTGCCGTTCCGTCGATCACGCTCTGGGCAAACTGAATGCCCTCAACAAAACTGCCCTTCTGGCCGATCAAGGCCGCGACCAATTCTGTGGAATTCACCTTACCGCCGGTCATAGCATCAAAATGCGCGCCATTAGACAGATAGGTATCTATCAATTCTTTGGCATTATTGACAACGCCAATCGTGGAAATAGCAAATGTACCCAATCTGGAGCGGATCAGCATCGGCTGCGGATCGCTGTCGCTGATGCAGCCAATCACAGACGTGCCGTGCATCTCCTCAAAGATATTCTCAAACTTTGTCCGAAAGGGTGAATTTTCAATATTGTGGATCTTTCTTTGCAGGCCGATTTCCTTGTCGTAGGCCGCCATACCACCTCTGCGAATGCCCAGGTGAGAGTGGTAGTCAACGCCAAAGAAAACTTCAACCATACAATCTTGTTTGGATGTGATTCCAAAAAAACCGCCCATTGTTTACTCCTTTTGCTTGTGTATTAGGCAAAGAACAATTTATTAAGTCTCATGGGGTCAACATACTGACCGTCCTTGTATACACGCATATTGCCGGATGCGATCTCATCAATGAGCATCACCTTACCGTCTGCGTCGTAACCAAACTCGAACTTAATATCGTACATATCCAGACCCTTTTCCTTCAGATCGTCAGCAACAATCTTGGTAATCGCCTGGGTCATAGCCTTCAGATCGTCATACTGCTCGGCAGTCATAACACCCAGATCTACCAGACCATCCTTGGTAACCAGAGGATCGCCCTTCTCGTCATTTTTGAATGTGGTCTCAACGTAAGCAGGCAGATCCTGACCCTCGGTGCAGTAGTCAGAGTAACGGCGGAAGAAAGAGCCAACAGCCTTATAACGGCAGATAACTTCCAGGCCCTTACCAAACACCTTGCCGGGCAGAACTTCCATTGTGGTGTTTTCCAGATCTGCGCTGACATAGTGGGTCTTGATGCCTGCAGCATTGATCTTCTCGAAGAAATAAATGGACATACGCAGGTTTACATCGCCCACGCCGTCAATAGTCAAACCAACAGAGTTTTCACCGGGATCAAACACACCGTCCTTGCCGGTGCAATCGTCCTTAAACTTCAACAGATAGTTTCCGTTTTCCAGTGCAAATACATCCTTTGTTTTGCCGGTATAAACAAGCTTCTTTTCCATAATGTTTTTCTCCTTTAATATAGTTTAGGGCGAGCCCTTAGTTTACAGTCTTTCCAAAATGCCGGCATCTTTAACCAGCACATTTTGTGCATCCTTTTGCCGTTTGGCATCCAACTTTGCCGCTAAATCAGCATCTTCCACAGCGATGATCTGTGCTGCAAGCAGTGCAGCATTGGCGCCGCCGTTAATAGCAACGGTTGCCACCGGGATACCGGTGGGCATCTGCACGGTAGACAGCAGCGCATCCATTCCGTCCAGCGCAGAAGACTTACAGGGAATGCCGATCACCGGCAGCGTAGTGTTTGCAGCAATGGCGCCGGCCAAATGGGCGGCCATACCTGCCGCAGCAATCAAAACGCCGAAGCCGTTCGATCTTGCGCAGAGTGCAAAATCCCTAGCTTCGACAGGTGTTCTGTGTGCAGAATATACGTGCACTTCGAAAGGAATCTCCAGTGCGCGAAGTGTGTCAACAGTCTTTTGGATAATCGGCAGGTCGCTGTCGCTGCCCATAATGATACCCACTTTTTTCATATGATACCTCCTGTAAAATACAAAAGAGCGCACTTAACCTATAACAGCTAAATGCGCCCAGACGGTCGGCAATTGGCGTAAGCCAACACTTTCTGTTCCTTCGTGGTGCTCCACTTGTTCCGTCAGTCGCAGAAAGCGATATTCAATTTGCAGTTTAATTTTAACACGGCACAAAAGCACTGTCAAGAAACAACAATACTCTTTTAAAATTTTTGTTTTTTTCACTACGAAACGCCCCGGTTTGACTGTAAAATTTGTAGGTTTTTCTGGGTCAAACCGGGGCTTGCTTCATAGAATTATTTTCTGGTCTTTTTTGCTTCGCAATAAATGCAGCGATAAATACCCATTTCCGGATTTACGCACTTGAAAACATGGGGTAATTCCTGCTCAGTAGAGCTGATGCATCTGGGGTTATCGCAGAAGAATTCATCGGTAACGGTACTCTCGATTTCTTCCATCTGACGCCCCTCCTTTGCCTCCTTCAGAAGCTTCAGGATCAGCGCCATACGCATATACTTGCCGTTCAGCGCCTGACGAAAATAGGCAGCGCGGGGATCATTATCCACAGCCACGCTGATCTCATTGACTCTGGGCAGCGGATGCAGTACGCGCATTGTCTCCTTACCTAACTGCATTTTCTCTGCAGTCAGGATATAGCTATCCTTCAAACGCTCATATTCGTCAAAGCTGTCAAAGCGCTCACGCTGGATACGGGTCATATACAGCACATCCAACTGGGGCATAGATTCCTCCAACGATGTGGTCTCCACATATTCCATACCGGCCTTATCCAGTACCTCATATTTTACGTACTTGGGAAGCTTCAGTTCCTCCGGAGAGATCAGCACGACCTTGATGTTTTTATATCTTGCCAGAGCAGCCAGCAGAGAATGCACAGTTCTGCCATATTTCAGGTCGCCGCAAAAGCCAACAGTCAGGTTTTCCAGTCTACCCAGCTCGCGGTAGATGGTCAGCAGGTCTGCCAGGGTCTGAGTAGGATGGCAGTGTCCGCCATCACCGGCATTGATCACAGGGATCCAGGCGCTTTTTGCAGCAACATAGGGTGCGCCCTCTTTCGGATGGCGCATCGCGATAATGTCTGCATAGCAGCTGATCATTTTCGCAGTATCGGCTACACTTTCACCCTTGGATGCAGAGGAAGAGCTTGCTTCGCTAAAGCCCAGAACATTGCCACCCAATTCCATCATAGCCGCTTCGAAGCTCAAACGGGTACGGGTGGAAGGCTCAAAGAACAAGGTTGCCAATTTCTTTCCCTTGCAGCATTCGGCATATTTTGCAGGATTTGCGATAATATCGCAAGCTGTCTGCAAAAGCTCATCCAGTTCTTCGACGGTAAAATCAACAATATCGATCAAACTTCTCATACTTTTGCTCCATTCACTGCCAAATAACTCTTGATTCTTGTAACATTTTCTGCATTTGCAGGGTCTTCCTCCAGATACTCGATAATGTCATACACATCCACAACGCTGTAAACGGGGAAGCCAAACTGCTCCTCGATTTCCGCCATAGCGCCCTTTTCACCCTGGCCTTTTTCCTTCCGGTCAACCATAACGAATGTGGCAGCAACCTTCACGCCCTCCAAACCGGACAGGATCGCCATGCTCTCACGGATTGCCGTACCAGCAGTGATCACATCTTCCACGATGACGATCTCCTCCCCTGCCTGGGGTACATAACCAACAAAAACGCCACCTTCACCGTGATCCTTTGCCTCTTTGCGGTTAAAGAAGAAAGGAACATCCAGACCGTTCTTGCTCAATGCAACTGCAGCGGAAACAGCAATGGAGATACCCTTGTAGGCGGGACCGTACAAAACAGCCTTCTTTGCGCCAAGCTTATCAAAGTAAGCCTTTGCATAGAACTCGCCCAGCTTTGCGATCTCCTCACCGGTCTTGATCATACCGGCATTGATAAAGTAAGGTATCTTTCTGCCGCTTTTGGCAGTAAAGTCGCCAAATTTCAACACACCTGCGCTCTCCAGGAACGCAATAAACTCTCTTTTATAGCTTTCCATATTCTTCTCCTTAATCCACAAATTCCGCAACGCAGCGCTCGTAAGCGGCAACAGGGTCAGCAGCCGCTGTAATGGGCCTGCCTACCACAATGTAGTCAGAGCCAATTTCCTTTGCTTGCGCAGGTGTCATAACCCGCTTCTGGTCGCCCACATCGCCGTCAGCAAAGCGGACACCGGGGGTAATGGTCAAAAAGTCCTTGCCACAGGTATTATGCACCTTTTCAGCCTCCAGAGGAGAACACACAACGCCGTCAAGACCCGCATTTTTTGCAGTCTTTGCGTAGTGCATAACCACCTGGTCGATAGGCTCCTTGATCAGCAGATCCCGCTCCATACTTTCCTGGTCGGTAGAGGTCAGCTGGGTAACCGCGATCAGCAGAGGACGCGTGCCGTCAGGCCGTGTCAGGCCCTCCAGCGCGCCTTGCATCATAGCAGTAGCGCCGGCGGCGTGCAAATTGGTAATATCCACATCCAGGTTAGAAAGGACAGCCATTGCCTTCTTAACGGTATTGGGAATGTCGTGCAGCTTCAAATCCAAAAAGATCTTATGACCTCTGGCCTTGATCTGACGAACGATTTCCGGGCCTTCCGCGTAGTAAAGCTCCATACCGATCTTTACAAAAGGCTTTCTGCCGGTAAACTTGTCCAAAAACTGGAATGTCTGCTCCGCGCTTGCAAAATCACAAGCCACAATTACATCTTTTCCCATTACTTCGCACCTCCAATAATTTCCTGCAATGTACTAATTCCGTATTTTTCCATAACTGACGGAAGTTGCTCGATCATATCCCGGCAAACATAAGGATTGACCAGATTTGCCGCGCCGACTTCAACAGCCGTTGCGCCGGCAAGCATCATTTCCACCACATCTTCCGCAGTGGTAACGCCGCCCATACCCACAACAGGAATGCTCACCGCGTTGGCTACCTGATAGACCATCCGCACAGCAACAGGGAAAATTGCGCTGCCGGAGAAGCCGCCCATTTTATTGGCAATCACCGGTTTCTTCGTACGCAGGTCGATACGCATACCAAGCATCGTATTTATCAGGCTAATCCCGTCCGCACCGGCATCCTCGCAAGCCTTTGCAATGGAAACGATATCCGTTACATTGGGGCTCAGCTTAACGATCACCGGCTTTGTTGTCACCTTCTTGACAGCCGCAGTAACCTCTGCCGCCGCTTTAGGGTCAGTGCCAAAGCTCATACCGCCGCCGTGGACATTGGGGCAGCTGACATTGACCTCCAGCCAACCAACCTGCTCCTGCTTATCCAGTTTTTCGCAGGTATAAGCGTAGTCCTCAATGCTAAAGCCGCTGACGTTGGCCATTACCGGCTTATGAAAGCATTCTTTCAGCTTGGGAAGTTCTTCGGAAATTACCTTTTCCACACCGGGATTTTGCAAACCAACGGCATTGATCATACCGGCGGTGCATTCCGCAATTCTGGGTGTAGGATTACCAAACCGAGGTTCCTTTGTCGTCCCCTTAAAGGAGAATGTTCCCAGACAGTTAATATCATATAGCTCCGCATACTCGTAACCATAGCCAAAGGTACCGGAGGCAGGAATTATGGGGTTATCCAGCGTAATGCCGCAAAGCTCAACACTTAATCTTCCCATAAGATATCCTCCTTCCGCATAACCGGGCCTTCCTTGCAGATGCGCTTGTAGCCGGTGATGGTCTTGCAGGAGCAGCCCATACAAGCGCCAAAGCCGCAGCCCATCCGTTTTTCAAAGCTCATCTGTCCGGAGGTGTTGCTTGCCCGATAAACAGCCTTCAGCATCGGCTCCGGGCCGCAGGTGTAGAAATAAGAATAGTCCATTCCCTCCAGGGCATTTGTAACAAAGCCCTTCTGTCCGTAAGAACCATCTACGGTGGTTACCGTTACGTCTGCGCCCAAAGCTTTAAATTCTTCCTCATAAAAGATCTCCTGCTTGGTATTAAAGCCCAGGATCACTTTTACCTTCTTGCCCTGCTCGATCAATTTCCGGGCCAACAAATACATCGGCGGAACACCGACGCCGCCACCGATCAACACAGGGTTTTCCCCTGCTACAGACAGATCATAGCCGTTGCCCAGGCCAGTGAGTACATCCAGTTCCCCTTGGCGCATTTTTGCCATCTGCTCGGTGCCTTTGCCCACCACCTTATATACAATGGTCAGGGTATTTTCATCCACATCACACACAGAAATGGGTCGACGCAGATATAAACCGTCCAGCTGGATATTCACAAACTGACCGGGCGCTGTGATGGCAGAAACATCGCCGGAAAGGGTCATTTGCCAGACACTGTCAGTAAGCTGCTTATTCTCCTTGATTACAAATCGACCTTGTTTCATACATACCTCTTAAGCATCAATGGTGGAAATCGTCAAGGTTGTCTCTTCCAGCACATCCAGCAGCACCTTAACTGTATCCAGTGCTGTGAAAATAGTAACATTGTTTTCCGTTGCCAACAGGCGAATCTGATGGCCGTCGTTATTGGAGCTGCTTTCACCGGGGTCTCTCGTGTTGATCACATAGGCAATATGGCCTTGCCGCAATGCCTCGGGAATTTCCTCACTGCCATCACTGATCTTGCGCAGCATATGGGTACGGATTCCATTCGCCTTCAGGAACATAGCCGTACCTTCTGTAGCCTGGATATTAAAGCCCAGGTTATAGAATCGACGGATCAGCGGCAGCGCTTCTTCCTTATCCTTGTCTGCAATGGTTGCAAAAACAGTACCATAGTTCTGCAGATGCATACCGGCAGCCTGCAGCGCCTTATACAGCGCACGGTTGAGCTTATCGTCATAGCCGATGGCTTCACCGGTGGATTTCATTTCCGGAGACAGATAAGCATCCAGGCCACGGAGTTTGTTAAAGGAGAACACAGGCGCCTTAACATACCAGCGCTGTTTTTCCTCCGGATAAATATCGAACAGACCTTGTTCCTTCAGGCTCTTACCCAAGATAACTTCTGTTGCGATATCTGCAAGGCTGTAACCGGTTGCCTTGGAAAGGAACGGCACAGTCCGGGAAGAACGGGGGTTTACCTCAATGATAAACACATTATCATCCTTATCCACAATAAATTGGATATTATAAAGGCCGATAATGCCGATACCCAGGCCCAGTTTCTTGGCATACTGCAAGATGATGCCCTTAACTTTATTGGAAATACTGAAGGAAGGATACACACTCATAGAGTCGCCGGAGTGAACACCGGTACGCTCAACCAGTTCCATAATGCCGGGCACAAAGACATTGATGCCGTCGCAAATGGCGTCAACTTCAACCTCTTTACCCTGGATATACTTGTCAACAAGCACAGGCTTGTCCTCGTCGATTTCAACAGCGGTCTTCAGGTAGTGGCGCAGCTGTTCCTCATTGGCGACGATCTGCATTGCTCTGCCACCCAGAACGAAGCTGGGGCGCACCAGAACAGGGTAACCGATTTCCGCTGCGGCAGCAATGCCGTCCTCGATCTTGGTAACCGCTCTGCCCTTGGGCTGAGGAATGTTCAGTTCAGACAGGATCTTTTCAAAGCTGTCCCGGTTTTCTGCCTTTTCGATAGCTGCGCAATCTGTACCGATGATTTTCACACCGCGATCCATCAGCGGCTGTGCCAGGTTGATTGCAGTCTGACCACCCAGAGAGGCAATAACACCCTCCGGTTGTTCAAAGTCAATGATGTTCATCACATCTTCCGGTGTCAACGGCTCAAAGTACAGCTTGTCTGCCGTTGTGTAGTCAGTAGAGACAGTCTCCGGGTTGTTGTTGATGATAATGGCCTCATAGCCGGAGTTTCTGATCGTCATAACGGCATGGACGGTAGAATAGTCAAACTCCACACCCTGACCGATACGGATGGGGCCTGCGCCCAAAACAACAATTTTCTTCTTGTTTGTCAAGCGGGATGCATTTTCACCGGTATAAGAGGAATAGAAATACGGAATATAAGCGCCAGTATGGCAAGTATCCACCATCTTAAACGCGGGACACAAGCCATTTGCCTTACGCAAATTGTAAACATCCATCTCGCCGCAGTTCCACATACGGGCAATATACAAATCACTAAAGCCCATCTTCTTTGCCGCAGTCAGCGCTTCGACATTGTTAACCTTCACGCGAAGGGTTTCTTCCATATCGATAATTTTTTGAATTGCCTGCAGGAAGTAAGGTGTGATCTGGGTAATCTCGTGGATCTTCTCAACGGAAACACCGTGGTAAAGCAGTTCCGCAATGGCAAAGATATTGTCAGACCGGAATTCCTTAATATACTCCAGCATCTGCTCCACAGTCATATTGTCAAACTTGGACATATAGACGTGATTAACACCAATCTCCAGAGAGCGCATACCCTTGAGCAGCGCCTCCTCAAGATTGCTGCCAATACCCATAACCTCGCCGGTAGCCTTCATCTGGGTACCCAACAGGTTGGATGCAGCTGTAAACTTATCGAAGGGGAATCTGGGCAGCTTGGCAATCACATAGTCCAGCTTGGGTTCAAAAGCCGCATTTGTATTTGCGATCTTAATGTCCTCCAGTGCCATACCCATAGCGATCTTCGCAGTTACCCGGGCGATGGGGTAACCGGATGCCTTGGATGCCAGCGCAGAGGAACGGGAAACTCTGGGATTGACTTCAATCAGGTAGTATTCGCTGGAATGGGGATTTAAGGCAAACTGCACATTACAGCCACCTTCGATCTTCAGCTCACGGATGATCTTCAAGGCAGAGTCGTTAAGCATTTTTTCATCGTGCTTACTCAAGGTCAAAATGGGCGCAACAACAATAGAGTCGCCGGTATGCACACCAACGGGGTCTACATTTTCCATACCACAGATGGTGATGGCGTGGTCGTTGGAGTCGCGCATGACCTCAAATTCGATCTCTTTATAGCCCTTAACACTCTTTTCAATCAGAACCTGATGCACCGGGGAAAGCTTAAAGGCATTCAGACCGATTTCCACCAGTCCTTCTTCGTTGTAGGCAAAGCCGCCGCCAGTACCGCCCAAAGTAAAGGCAGGGCGCAAAACTACCGGGTATCCGATCCGTTTTGCCGCCTCCTTCGCCTGCTCAATGGAATAAGTGATTTCAGAGGGGATGACCGGCTCACCGATCTGCTCACACATCTGCTTAAACAGGTCTCTGTCCTCGGCTCTTTCAATAGATGCGCTGCTTGTACCCAGCAATTCTACATTACATTCCTTTAGAACGCCCTTCTTCTCCAGCTGCATTGCCAGATTCAAACCGGTCTGACCACCCAGACCGGGGATGATCGCGTCAGGTCTTTCATAACGAAGGATCTTTGCCAAATATTCCAGGGTCAGCGGCTCCATATAAACCTTATCCGCAATGACGGTATCTGTCATAATGGTAGCAGGGTTGGAATTGCACAGCACAACCTCATATCCCTCTTCCTTCAGCGCCAGGCAGGCCTGGGTGCCTGCATAGTCAAACTCTGCCGCCTGACCGATCACGATGGGACCGGAGCCAATAATCAAAACCTTCTTGATGTCTGTTCTTTTTGCCATTTTCAAATGCCTCCCAAATCATTTCCTGTAAACAGCTTTTCCATCACAAACAGTTAACACGCACTGCCCTTGCATTTTCATACCTTCAAGGGGCGTTGCTTTTCCCATAGACAGAAAATCCTTCGTGTCAACTATAAATTCCTTACTTAGGTCCCAAACCGTATAATCCTCACCCAGGGGGATGCCAAAACGTTTTCTGGGATTGATCGCCAGCAGCTCCACCAATCGCTCAAGGGTGATAATTCCCGGCAGGACCATATAGGTATACATTGCTGCAAATGCAGTTTCAATACCCACCACACCAAAAGCGCTGCCTGCAAGTCCTTTTGCCTTCTCCTCGGCGCTGTGGGGCGCGTGATCAGTTGCGATCATATCGATCGTGCCGTCCTTCAGACCTTCCACCAATGCCAGCCTGTCTTCCTCGCTGCGAATGGGCGGATTCATCCGGAATCTGCCATCCTCCTGCAAATCATTGTCATTCATAATCAGGTAGTGGGGCGCAGTTTCGCAGGTAACATCCACCCCTCGGGCCTTCGCTTGACGAATCAGTTCCACGCTTTCCTTTGTAGAGATGTGGCAGACGTGGTACTTGCAGCCGGTTTCCTCTGCCAAGCGCAAATCCCTTTCGATCTGTTCATATTCACTGGCGCTGCATATACCCCTGTGGCCGTGTTTTCTTGCGTACTCTCCGTCGTGGATATAGCCGCCGTGAAGCAGGTCGTTCACCTCGCAGTGGGCAACAATCATTTTTCCAAGTGCTTTTGCCCGGAGCATTGCCGCGCGCATCATCTCTTCTTTCTGGATGCCCTTACCGTCATCGGAAAAGCCGATCACATCTGCCGCCATTTCCTCCATAGCCGCCAACTGCTGTCCTTGCTGGCCAACGGTGATCGATCCATATGGATAAACGTGGATTACAGCATTTTTAATCAAATCCAGCTGCACATCCAGATTTTCTTTGCAATCCGGCACAGGCTTCAAATTCGGCATTGTACAAACCGCTGTATAGCCGCCTCTTGCAGATGCTTTGCTTCCTGTCTCCATCGTTTCTTTATAAGAAAATCCCGGCTCACGAAAATGCACATGCACATCGCAAAAGCCGGGAAAAACAACATATTCACAATCGCCAAAGGGAAACAAATCCTTCATCAGCGGAAAATTGGAGAAAGAAACACCGTCAATGGAGCAGCCAACTGTCTTTAACTTAACAGCCATATCCTTCATTGGGGAATCCTCCTGTAAATTTTATCTGGGATAGTATACCACAGAGGCGGTATTTTGTCAAACCCTGTGGAAAAATTTTTCCAAGAAAATTTACACAAATTTGTCTCCCTTTGGATAATCTTCCATATCTAAATCCACGAAGGGATAGCTCCGTTTCCAGCTGTTCTGTTCTTTCTTTAAATTGCTTCTGTGCTGATTCAAGAGGCGGACGATATTATATACATCAATCCATATCTCTGAATTGCATTCCTTCTGCCATTCCTCGAATACCAATTCCATTCCGAAATGCAGATGCACCGTTTGAATATTGTTGACATTTTCCTTATCGGAATAGCCGGTCCTGCCCATAAATCCAATCAAATCACCCGCCTGAACGATATCACCCTGCTCCAATCCGGGCGCGAAGGGTCTGTCCTTTTGCAGGTGCGCATAATAATAGTAGCGCTTGGAATCAAAGCTGCGAATGCCAATACGCCATCCGCCGTACCTATTCCAGCCCATTGCTTCCACAACACCACCCTCTACCGCCACAATGGGTGTTCCCTGACTTCCCATCAAGTCGTTGCCTAAATGCTTTCTGGAAAAGCCAAAACTACGCTGATTGCCAAAGTCTGAACAGTGGCTGTAGCCATACCCGGCAGCAATTGGAGAAAAGGCTTTGAGACCATATTGCGGTTTCAGTTCACCGTTTACTTCAATAGCATAATTACCCAGAAGTCCGCCCAGAACACTATCATAGACTTTGTGATAATAGTCATAATACTTATACAGATTTCCCAGTAATTGTTCCGGGGACTTATCTTCTTTTAGCTCCTTTACAGCCTTTTTCACCGACGCCAAGCCGCACTTGCCCCCGGTGCGGCAGCCAGCCAATGCCAATATATCGATCCAGCTGATATGCTTTTCCTCTTCAGCCGTTGCAATATCCACTTGCATTGCATATTTCAGCGACTCATAAGGCACGCCAAAATCCACCCAACGGATGGTTTCCGCCCGCACCGGAAACGCCAAAATCACAACAAGCAATAATAAACATAATAACCGCCGTTTCACACTATCACCTCATAGGATAGGATGTGAAACGGCGGAATAATCATTCTATGAAATTATTGCAAATCTTTGCGAATGCCTTCGGCAATGCGATAAATGTCCTCCATCTTCTGGATCGCAGAGATCTGTTCCTTATAATAATTACTATAAGCCACGCCACGCAGATACCAGGCAAAGTGCTTTCTGGCCTCCAAACAGGCAATATGCTCTCCCTTGTCCTCAAAAGCAAGCTCAAACTGGCGGACAGCGGTATCCACCCGCTTGGCAAGAGGTGGCCTTATAAAAGCTTCCCGCCCGGAAAGCGCCGCTTGAATTTCAGCAAACACCCAGGGATTTCCAAAGGCGGCCCTTCCAATCATAATGCCATCGGCATCTGTCCACTTTTGGCAGCGCAGCGCCGACTCGGCATCCACAATGTCTCCGTTGGCGATCACCGGTATGGATAATTGCTGTTTGACCTTTGCGATCATATCCCAATCCGCTTTTCCGGAATAGAGCATACTGCGGGTGCGACCGTGTACGGTTAGCATTGCAGCGCCACTGTCCTCCATAAGCTTGGAAAAATCCAAAACATTGATAGAACCTTTATCCCAGCCAAGTCTGCATTTGACCGTTACCGGCACATCCACCGCCTTTGTAACAGCTTTCACAATATCTGCGGCCAGCTGGGGCGTACGCATCAAGCCACAGCCGTCTCCGGAGTTGGCGATCTTCGGCATAGGGCAGCCCATATTAATATCAATGAAATCACAATCGGAGATTTCCAGCGCCAAAGCTGCGCCTTGCGCCATAATTTCCGGATCATTGCCGAAAATCTGCGCTCCACAGATGCTGCCCTCGTTTTTGCGAAGCAGCGCTGCGCTTTTCTTATCCCTATAAACAAGCGCCCGGGAGGACACCATCTCTGTAACGGTAATATTCGCGCCCAGTTGCGCGCAAACTGTGCGAAATGCCCAGTCCGTTACACCGGCCATCGGGCCAAGCGCCAGTGGATTATTCACTTCAAGATTGCCGATCCGCACAGTTATCACCGCCCTTTACCGGGCGATTATATCACAGCTTCTGCAAAATCGCAAGTCAAAGCAGCCAAGTGACCAGCCAGAGAAGCGCTGTGATCGCTGCGCCACCACAGGCCCATACTGCACCGCTTAAATGCTGTTTTTGCTTGCCGGAACGATTTGTTGTGCGGATGATTTTGTTTGCCTCCTTTAAAAGCATTTCATCTGTAACGCCTTCCGCGCCGATTGCTTCGTCTTTTAAAATAAATATCGCCTGCTCAAAAAGCTTGGGATCCGGCGATTTTACTACGATTACCTGTCTTGAAATTCCTTTTACCACTTTCTTCCCTCCTGTTAAGTGCAGTATTCCCATTGGAAGAATTTTCATTCACGAAAAACACGCTCTGCAAATCGCAGAGCGTGTTTATTATTCAATATCTTTCGGGGGCTTGTACCGTCCCTTTGGCTCCCATTCCGCCAAAGGATAGCGCTGCATTGCGCCGAAGATCTTGTCCTTCAGATCCGGGTATGTGCCTCCCAGATCGTAAATCAGTTTCTTGATCTCTTCCCGCTTTGTCTCCTTATCCACAGGACACCGGTTTTCCAAAACCGGCAGCTTGCTTCTATTTGCAAAATTATCAATGGTCTGTTCGTGGATATACAGCATTGGACGGATCTGGATAATGCCGGTCCTGTCCAGATTTGTTGTAGGCTGAAAGCAACTAATGCGTCCTTCATAGATCAGCGACATTAAAAAGGTCTCCACAGCATCGTCATAGTGATGACCCAATGCCAGCTTGTTCAGGCCCCGCTCCAAAAGGGTTTGATTCAGCGCGCCCCGGCGCATTTTCGCGCACATAGAGCAAGGATTCTTTTCCTTCCGGTGGTCAAAGATCACAGGACCGATTTCTGTCTTCACCAGTGTAAAAGGCACATCCAATTCCCTGCACAAAGCCTCAATGCCGGAATAGTCCATGTTGAAGCCCATATCAATAGTAATTGCCTCCAGAGAAAAGGGTTTATTGTAGTACTTTTTCAGTTCTGCAAGGAAGACAAGCAGCGCCAGAGAGTCCTTTCCTCCGGAAACACCGACGCCGATCCGGTCCCCCGCCTCGATCATATTGTAATCCTCTACGCAGCGGCGCAGAAGTCCAATGAGTCTTTGCATCATTTCTCCTCCAAAATTTATGAAATAGGAAGTGAGCATTTAAAAGCATTTAGGAGCATTTAAGAGTTTTTTAAAGCTTTCAATGTATTTCATAAATTTTCTTTGAAATTTGGTTGACTTTTATTTAATAATGTGATATAAAAATCAAGCGCTTTGCAGACATTGTAATGCCTGCAACTAAATTTGTCAAAATATTTTACCTAATTGGAGGAACGCATAATGTCCACTACACTCGCTAAAAAGGAGACCGTAGAGCGCAAGTGGTATGTTGTCGATGCAGCTGACAAGCCCCTGGGCCGTACCGCTGTTACCGTCGCTAACCTGCTCCGCGGCAAGCACAAGGTTGATTTTACTCCCAATGTTGACTGTGGCGACTACGTCATCGTCATCAACGCTGACAAGGCAGTTCTCACCGGCAAGAAGCTGGATCAGAAGTCCTACTACCGCGTATCCGGCTGGATCGGCGGTCTGAAGGAAACCAAGGCTCGCATCATGATGGAAAATCGTTCCGATTACGCCATGGAGCTGGCTGTTAAGGGCATGCTG
>JAZLAB010000090.1:0-1627 GCA_045612985.1 Faecousia sp. | reverse complement strand
TCTAAATCACCCATTTGGTCATCCCATGCTCCGTGATAAATCAAATTTCCATTTTTCATCATAAGCACCTCATCGGCAATATGCTCGATGTCGGAAACAATATGCGTAGACAGAAGTACGATACTGTCTTTGCCGAGTTGCCCAATAAGGTTGCGGAAACGCACCCGTTCTTTGGGGTCCAGTCCTGCGGTGGGTTCGTCGAGGATCAGCATCTTGGGGTTGTTCAGCAATGCTTGCGCGATTCCCAGACGTTGCTTCATACCACCTGAAAAGGTTTTAATCTTTTTGCGGCCCATCTCTTGCAGGCCGACCAATTCCAGAAGCTCATTTGCCCGCCGCTTGGCTGAATGCTTGGGCAGTCCCTTCAATGCCGCCATATACAACAGAAAACCCATAGCGGTAAATTCCGGATAATAACCGAAATCCTGGGGTAAATACCCTAATATCGCACGATAACCTTCCTCGCTGACATCCATACCGTCGAAAGCGATTGTACCGCTTGTAGGTTGCAGGATGCCGCAGAGCATACGCATCAGTGTGGTTTTTCCTGCGCCATTCGTCCCCAAAAGACCATAAACTCCATTATTTAAACGCAGGCTGACACGGTCTACTGCGATTTTATTTTGAAATTGCTTTGTCAGCCTATCGATGACAAGTTCCATGTGTATTCCTCCGTTTGTTTTATCGTGCAGTGTAGTTCATGTGCCAACTCTATGAGTAAGAAAACTGACAGAATGATCCACCAACCGATGTAAATTTCTTGATATACGAGGTCGGTCACAAAATGCAGGCCGGCATTGATCCCGCTGACAATTACGGCAACGCACGTACACCCATAAACCGTTTCTTTACCATTGACTCGGCGAGCAATCCACAAACTGAAGTTTACAGTCAGCAGATATGGAACGAGAAGGTACATCCCCGTTTGAAGCAGAGAAAAATCATTACCAATACGGCACAGGGGTGTAAGGATGGCAATTACAGCGAAATTGATCAGCCCCAAAATGCTCATTCTTGCGAGAACTACACTTTTCAATGAAAATCGAGTAGACATTTCAAATTCACTCATGCCATACACCATTGAGCGATTTCCTTCTGTAACTGCCAAAAGTCCTAGTGCCGGAACAAATGCAGATACAACCCATAAAGTATCTTGATTGATATTGTAGGCACCGAACAACGCCAGCAGCAGTATCAAGCCAGACAGAACCCACGATACTTTTCTTACATAGGATGCCTGCACTAATATAAACTGGAACAGACTGATCTGCGGTTGGGGCAATGATCTTAAAAAGCTTACCTTCTCCTGCTGATCTGGTTTAGGAGCTGCAAATGCTTTTTGAATACTTCGTTTTAGCTGATTACTCATTCTGAAAAGCCCTCCTTCTTTAATTCTTCTTTGAGCCATTTCAAAGATTTTGATAGCCTGCGATAAACGGCAAAACGGGATAACCCGGTGATTTTGCAGATAGAGGTAATCGGAAGTTCATTTACGTATCGCAAAAATAGCAGTTCTTGTTCAGCACTTGGTAGACTGGACACAACAGATCTCAACACCAGTGTATCTATCCATTCTTCCGCCGGGTCAAAAGTTGCGCCGTTTTCAAGTTCCTCAATGCTATCAATG
>JAZLAB010000089.1:0-24331 GCA_045612985.1 Faecousia sp. | reverse complement strand
CGGGTTGCAAATGCAGCAAAGGTACGCGGCGGGGTGTAACCTGTTTTAGTACATAAGAAGACCCCCGAAATGCAAATGCATTTCGGGAGTTTTTTGCATAAAGTCATGCGACCCGCTTGGCAACGATTACAAGTCTGCCATTGGTCTGGGTGTATTCGCAGGTGGAAAGGGTGATCAGCTTATCGCCATATTGGGCACTTACACCGGTGTCATAGACCGACAGCTTTTTGCATTGAGACACAAAATCATCAAAGGCTTCCGGGCTCTCCGCGTCAACAAAGCGGTGGTAGGCAAAGCCTTCCCCTTTGGATGCGGTGGTGGTAAAGACAGCGATGATCTCATAGGTGTGCAGCTGCGTAAGGGTATCAAAATAGATGTGGGGATTCTTTTTGTAAAAGCTCTTTTTCAGGTATTTATCCAGCTTGCCGAACATAGAGCCGTCCTTCATCCGGTGGCCGTAAATGGTGATGTTGTCTGAGGGAGAGAAGACATCCGCCTCCTCCTGCGCATAAATGCAGCCCCGGGCGCTGCTTTTTTTGTTGAAATCCCGGGTCAGGTAGTAATCCTTTTTCTCCGGCTTTTGCATAACCGGATAGTCTACGCCTGCGCCGGGGATCTTGATCCAGCCGATGAGGTCCGGATTTTTTTGATAGAGCTTTACAAACTCCTCCAGAACAATGACCTTTTCCCCGGTTTCCGGATGGGTGATCTCAACCAGGGGATCTTTTTCCGGCGCAGCATTTTGCCCGGTTGTTTCCTCCGGAAGCTGTGGCCGGGCGGCGGTGGGCGCATCCTGCCGCAGCTGCGCCAGATCCTCATAGGCTTTTTCCTGCTGGTAGGCGTCGTAATAGTACTTGCCCAAAATGCCCGCGCTCACCAAAAAAATGACAGCGAACAGGCAAAGCAGTATGGTGTAAATTCGTTTGTTCATAAGCGGTATCCTCAAAGGTGTTTTTTTTATTATAAAATATCCGGCCCGGATTGTAAAGGGGCGGAAATTTGCAGGAAAAAGGACGGGCAGGGACGAATAGGGTAGCAGTGGAGGTGAGGCATATGATTGCCGCCGTCTGGCTGATGCTCAGCGGACTGATGTATTCACTGCAGCTTTCCACAGGCTCTTTCCCCAAACCCCTAACACCTCAGGAGGAACAGTACTACCTAGAGCGCTCCGCCAAGGGCGATCTGGAGGCTCGAAATATACTCATTGAACGCAATTTGCGTCTGGTTGCCCATATTATGAAAAAGTACTACGCCCAAACCTCGGACCAGGAGGACCTGATCTCCATCGGCACCATTGGCCTGATCAAAGGGATCACCACCTTCGATATGACCAAAGGGGCAAGGTTGGGAACATACGCTGCCCGATGCGTGGAAAATGAAATTTTGATGTATTTTCGCAGTCAGAAAAAATCCAGCCAGGATGTATCCCTGTCGGACTACATAGAGACCGGCGCAGATGGAGCGGCATTGGCGCTGATGGATGTAGTCAGCGACGATGAAGATCTTTTGGAGCGGGTCAGCAACCGGGAGGCGCTGCGCAAGCTGTGTAGCGCAGTAGACACGGTACTGACGGAACAGGAGCGGCAGGTGGTGATCGCCCGGTATGGCCTGGGCGGCGGCGTACCTTTACGCCAGCGGGAGGTGGCCGCCCAAACGGGCATCAGCCGCAGCTATGTTTCCAGAATAGAGAAAAAAGCACTGAAAAAACTGCGCCAGGCGTTGGAGGGCGCGCCGGAATAATCCCGG
The DNA here is from genome assembly GCA_045612985.1 of Faecousia sp. Lineage (GTDB taxonomy): Bacteria > Bacillota > Clostridia > Oscillospirales > Oscillospiraceae > Faecousia. The sequence goes on along the minus strand of JAZLAB010000089.1, from coordinate 22,585 downwards.
CAGTTGCATTTTTGCCCCGCTTGGTGTATAATCCTCTCAAGAAAAAGGAAGGAGGGGCGTTTTATGGTGGATATTCACACCCATATTCTGCCGCAAATGGATGACGGAAGCTCCAGCGTGGAAGAAACCATGCAGATGCTGCAGCAGCTGCAGCAACAGGGCGTGAAGACTGTTGTGGCAACGCCCCATTTCTATCCCCGCAGGGATAACCCCAAAGCCTTTTTGGCCCGCCGGGCAGCTTCGGCTGCGTTGCTGCCGACAAAGGATGAAACATTACCGCAGATCCTTTTGGGCGCAGAAGTGGGCTACTTTACAGGGATGAGCCGCAGTGAGGAGCTAAAGGATCTGCAGCTGGGGCAAACCGGACTGCTGCTGATTGAAATGCCCTTTGATAACTGGACGGACCGCATCGTGCAGGAGGTTTGTGAGATCCCTGCCAAGCAGGGTCTGCAGCCGGTGATCGCTCACGTAAATCGCTATCGCCACAGAGGACAGCTGGGAAAATATGCGCAAGTCCTTTTAAGAGAGGGCGTTTTGTTCCAGTGTAATGCCGATGCCTTTGACAAGCTTTTCAGCTGCAGCTGGACCACAAAAGCGCTCCAAAAGGGACAGATCCATTTTCTGGGCTCGGATTGCCATAACTGCACAGTCCGCCCGCCGAAGATCGCGGCGGCAAGAAAGAAGATCCTGGAAAAAGCCGGAAACGCGGCACTGGAGCAAATTGCACAATTTGAAAAAGAGTATTTCCATTAAGAAATGGCCTCCGGTTATCAAAACCGGAGGCCATTTTTATATTTCCTTTAAAAAATCTTCAATTTTGTGATGGACGGTACAATCACTGCCGTAGGGGCAGTTTTCGTAAAGGCAATCCACCTCTGTAAGGGTGCTGCCTTCTGCTTCCACACAGACCATACGGCTGTCGTCGATTTGTCGGCAGTAGCCGCTGAAAAAGGCTTCCCGTTCCATTATGCGCCCTCCAAAATGCAGTAACCCATTGGTCCAATCTCAATTTGCTCCGGCGTGTGTTGCAGGTTATGCCCAGCTAAGACCTTGCCGCTGGGCAGCGCCCAGGGAGCGCTGCTTTGGTTAATATAAACGCTGACCGCAGAGCCGTCCAAAGCGCGAACATAGCCGATACGGTCGCCTCCGGCTTGGAAGAAGGCGATATCGCCTTGCCGCAGGGCAGGCTGCGCTTTACGCAGCTGACCAAGGGCCCGATAATGGGCAAGAATTGCTTCGTCTTCCTGCCCCCAGGGGTAGGTGCGCCGGTTGAAGGGGTCTTTGCCGCCCTCCATTCCAGCTTCATCTGCATAGTAAATGCTGGGGCTGCCCGGTAAGGTATACTGCAGGGCAGTTGCCAGGATCAGCCGGCTTCTTGCCAAAGCCTTTTGCTCCGGATTTAGCTGTCTTATTGCCAGCGCTTCCCGGCTGCCATCAAATTCATCCACCAGCGCAGTAAGAATTCGGGGCGTGTCGTGAGTGCCCAAAGGATTCATATTACAGTGCAGCGCCTGGGGGGGATAATTTTCTGCGATGGTCATTACCCGGTCTGCAAAGCCTTCACCGGAATCCTTTCGGCGCAGGAAATCAAGGATCGCCGTGCGGAAAGGATAATTCATCACGCTGTCCAGAATGCCTTCTGTAAAGTAACGGCAGCGCTGACCGTAGGAGATCTTGTTAGAGGCGTCTTCCCACACCTCACCGATGAGCAGCGCATCGGAACGAAGCTGCCGCAGGCGGGTCTTCAGCCGCTTCAGGAAGGCGTGGGGCAGTTCGTCTGCCACATCCAGACGGAAACCGTCTGCTCCCAGCTTCAGCCAATGGGCCAGCACCGAGTCTTCGTCTTCTATGATATAGCGGATAAAACTTTCATCGTGCTTGTTGACCGTGGGAAGGGTATCAAAATCCCACCAGGATGTGTATTGATCGGGGTAGCTTTGGAACTGATACCAGCTGTAATAGGGGGAGTCCGGGGTGCAGTAAGCGCCATTTCCGCCAAAAGCGCCGTCCTTATCAAAGTATAGGCTATTGGAGCCGGTATGGGAGAAAACACCGTCCAAAATCACCCGGATACCACGGCTGTGGGCCGCATCGCACATAGCGGAAAAGTCCTCCAAAGTGCCCAGCATCGGGTCGGGGGTTTTGTAGTCGCCGGTGTCGTAGCGGTGGTTGGAAAAGCTTTTGCTGATGGGATTCAGATACAAAATGGTCGTGCCCAAAGAGGCAATATAGTCCATTTTTTCTGTAATGCCCTTAAAATTGCCACCGTAAAAATCGTTGTTGAGAATTCGTCCCTGTTCATCCGGCTGCCAGCAGACCTCCTCGTTCCAGTTTTCGTGGAGGATATAGGGTGTCAGCTTTCCGGTCAGATCCTGGTCGCCGGATTTGCAAAAACGGTCAGCAAATACCTGATAAATGGTGGCGCCTACCGCCCAATGGGGGACGGTCCAATCCTCGGGAACGCAGGAAAGCTGCCACAGATCGCCTGCTTCCATATTGGTGTCATTTCCCTGCTTGAACAGACGGAAAGTGCCGGTGTTTCCGGTGATGGAGAAGTAATAGAAGTAAAGCCCGGTTTCCTCAAAGGAAAAGCTGCCCTGCCAAAGATCGTAAGGTCCGTCCTGGCTTTTCAGCGCCATATCCACATCCCGGACAGGCGTGCCGTTTTCCGCCAAAAGGCAGATTTTAACGGCAGTTGTGCCTACAGCGCAAGGAATCTGCACCCGGAGGGTGCAGATTTTCTTGGGCGTAATGCAGCCGAAAGGACTTTTGTAATATTCTTTTTTCGAGTCAAAAAGGATTCGCATAGTTTACCCCAGATTACATAGTTTTACGCATTTTTTCAAAGACATCCATATATTCCTTGGCAGGCTTGTCCCAGCTGAAGTCCTGGATCATACAGGTGCGCTGCAAGGCTTGGAAGTTCGGTTTGTTATACTGGTACAGGTCCAGTGCCCGCAGCAGCGCGCCGTAGAAGTCGTCGCCGTTGTAGCTTTCAAAGGTAAAGCCTAGACCACCCTCACCCTTTTGGTCTGCGGGGGGAACGGTGTCCTTCAGACCGCCGGTGGCGTGGACCACGGGGATCGTGCCGTAACGCATGGCGTTCATCTGGCTTAAGCCGCAAGGCTCAGATTTAGAGGGCATCATATAGATGTCGCCGCCGGCATAGATCCGGGAGGCGAGACCTAAATTGAAGGTGATCTTGGCAGCGACCCGGTCCGGGTACTCGGCAGCCAGCTCCATAAAGAACTCCTCAAACTCCGCTTCGCCGGTACCCAAAATGACCATTTGGCAGTCTCTCTCCCGCAAAAGACGGCGGGCGATATAGCGCAGCAGGTCCAGACCCTTGTGGCCTACCAAGCGGGTAACCATCACCAACAGGGGTGTGTCCGGCTTTTGGGGCAGACCCACTTCCTTTTGCAGAGCGGCTTTGCACTTGGCTTTGCCTTTGGAAAAGGTGTCCGCATTATAGTGCTCCGGCAGCGCCGGGTCGGTTTCCGGATTGAAGGTGTTGATGTCAATGCCGTTGGTAATGCCGGTCAGCTTCCAGGAAGCATAGGCCAAAATTTCGTTCATACCGTGGGCGTGGTAGGGAAACAGCAGTTGTCGGGCATAGGTTTTGGAAACGGTGGAGACCATATGGGCGGTCTCAATGGCGGCTTTCATCACATTCACAGCGCCGTCCATATCCAGGCAGGCCCGGTAGTTTTCCGGCAGCGCCAGCACATCGTCAAAGAAATAGCTGTCGGCCCAGCCCTGATACTCCACATTGTGGATGGTGAAAAGTGTCTTTGTGCCGGGAAAATGCGGATGGTACTGGGCGGCAAGGTAGGTAGGCACCAGCGCCGTTTGCCAGTCATTACACTGGATCACATCGGGAATGAATCCAATGGCCATCATTACTTCCAGGCAGGCCTTGGAAAAATAGGCAAAGCGCTCGCCGTCATCGCCGTGTCCGTAGATAGCGCCGTCCCGGTCGCCAAAATAGTACAGATTGTCCACAAAGTAGACCTGCACACCGTCGGTGCGGTTTTTCAGCTTCAAAATGCCAACATATTGCTGCCGCCAGCCTAAGGACATAGTCAGGCTTGTAACAAACTGGACCTCATAGGCACTGTTTTCCCGGATCTTCTTATAATAGGGAAGAACCAGGACCACCTGGTTGCCTTCCATACGGGCCAGCGCAGCGGGCAGCGCCTCCATTACGTCCCCAAGTCCGCCGGACTTGATATAGGGCGCGCCTTCGGAAGCAAAAACTGCGATTTTCATACAATATCTCCTCTTTGGATAATTACGGGGTTGTTTGCTGTGCCAATGAGCTTCGCGCCGGGGCGGACCACCACATCCTTGTCCAGAATGACATACTGCAAAAAGCTGCCTTCGCCCACTACGGTGTCATTCATAATTACACAATTCTCAACCTGCGCGCCGGGGCAGATGGTAACATTGCGGAAAAGAATGCTGTTTTTGGCATTGCCATCCAGCATACAGCCGTCAGCGACGGAGCAGTTTTCAATGCGGCAGCTTTCACCGTAATAGGTGGGAACACGGTCGCGGACCTTTGTGTAAATGGGATGGTTTCCTTCAAATAGCGCCTGACGCACATCCTTTTGGATCAAAGACAGGCTGTTTTGGAAGTACTCCTGCACAGATTCGTTAAACATTGCAATACCGTCAAAGCTGTAGGCGTTGATGGTGGCAGCCTTTTTCTGCCACAGACCCAGCACCAGATCCCGGTCCATATGGTAAAGGTTGCGGGCGATATGCTCCCGGACCTGCTGCACCAGCCACTTTTTATTCAGGACAAAGATGTCCATAGAGGCTTCGTAGTCCGCTTCTGCGGCATAGTCAACGGTCATATCCACCACTTCGCCCTGCTCGTCCAGCTTCAGCGCCAGGTCGATGGTCTTGTTGCCGTCGGCGATGCCCTTTTTGGTAACAACAGTGATGTCCTTTCCGCTTTCCATATGGGAGGCGATGACCTTGGTCAGGTCAATGTTACTCAAAACGGCGGAATCGATCATAACGATGCATTCATCATCCCGGCCATAGTCCAAAAAGCTCATAAAGGCAGACAGAGATTCCAGCTTACCACGGTAATCGGAGGTTTTGGAGGAGGAGTAGGGAGTCAGATATTCCAGACCGCCTTCTTCCATTTCCAGGCCCCATTCTTCGCCAGAGCCCACGTGGTTCATCAGAGACTGATAGCTGTGGCGGGTAACGATGCCGATCCGGTGGATACCGGCGCAGGAGAGGTTGGAAAGGGCAAAGTCCACTTGGCGGTAACGGCCGCCGAAGGGCATACTTGCCATTGTGCGCTTTTCCGTAAGGCTGTGCAGAACGCCGTCATTGGCGAAAATAATACCGGTTACGTGCATAATTTCTTCCTCCTTACATCATTTCGCCGGGCAGAAGCACGGTGTTCGCCTGCAGGACTGCGTCCTTGCCGATTACGCTGATCTTCTTTTCCTCACCAGCAGTGTAGGTGCCGCCAACCACTGCGCCCCGGCAGACCTTGCTGTTTTCACCCAGGATAGCGTGGCGAACGATCGCGCCGGGCTCGATGACAACACCGGGCATCACCACACTGTCTTCCACAAGAGCGTCTTCTCCAATGGTACAGCCGGTGGAAATGATACTGTGGCGGACAGTTCCGTAAACATTGCTGCCTTCTGCGATGAAGCAGTTGACGGTGGTGGCGTTTTCGTCGATGTAGGAAGAGGGCAACGCGTTGTTGCGGGCGAAGACCTTAGACTTCCCATCGCCTCGGATGTTAAACGCCGGATTCTTGCCCAGCAGCTCCATATTGGCCTCGCACAAGGACAGGATCGTACCCACATCCTTTCAGTAGCCGTTGAAGGTGAAGGCCATCAGCTTGTGGCCTGCGTTTAACAGATTGGGGATAATATTCTTGCCGAAATCGTTGGAGGAGTTGGGGTCTTCCTCATCGGCAATCAAAAATTCCTTCAAAATGGGCCAGTTGAACACATAAATGCCCATAGAAGCATTGGTGGACTTGGGCTTGGCGGGCTTTTCTTCAAACTCGTAAATAGAGCCGTCGGGGTTGGTGTTCAGGATGCCAAAACGGCTGGCCTCTGCCAGAGGCACATCCCGGACGGCGATGGTGCAGGCTGCGCCGTTGCGCTCGTGGAAGTCCACCATTTCAGCGTAATCCATAGTGTAGATATGGTCGCCGGAAAGGACCACCACATAGTCTGGATTGTAACGCTCAATAAAGGCGATATTCTGATAGATGGCATTGGCAGTACCCTTATACCAGCCGCTCTTTTTGTCATTGCGCTCGTAAGGGGGCAGCACCTGGGCGCAGCAAAGGGATTTGTTCAGACCCCAGGGCTGGCCGTTACCGATATATTCGTTCAGTTCCAGAGGCTGATATTGGGTCAAAATACCCACGGTATCGATGCCGGAATTGACACAGTTGGACAGGGGAAAATCGATAATGCGGTACTTTCCGCCGAAGGGAACGGCAGGCTTGGCGGTGTTCTCCGTCAAAACCTTCAGACGGCTGCCCTGGCCACCGGCCAGCAGCATCGCGATGCAGCGCTCTTTCTGAAAATACATAGTTACAGCTCCTTATGTATGAATTCAAGGTTCTATTACTCCACATATAGAATATCATAATTTTTCTTGGAAGGAAAGATATATTTTGGCCAAAAATAAAGTGATTTTTTGGTACTTTTGACGAAGCACAGAAAAAACTGCGGAAAACCCTGCTGCAGAAAGTTGACAAGCCGCATTTTTGGGAATAAAATAACTGTATTCAGTTAGCGTATAAAAAGGGGGGAAAACCATGGACGCTGGCAGTAGTGGCAATATACCGGGCCGAAGTAGACAGCGTCTGTGGGGACGCTTCTAATACGGACGGTGTTTGCCTCATTTATAGTAAAAATGAGGAGGAAACACAATGAACGAAATCTATGAAACCATAGAAAAAGAAATTGCGGATCTCCTGGAAAAGAAACAGTATACTTCTCTGCGAAATATTCTGCAGGAAATGAATCCTGCGGATATTGCCCAGGTGCTGTCCGGCTTTGAGGAGGAGCAGATCCCGCTGCTTTTCCGGCTGCTGCCGAAGGAATTGGCATCGGAAAGCTTTGTGGAAATGGAGCCGGAGGAGCAGGAGCTTTTGATCCAAAGCTTCTCTGACCGGGAACTGAAGCAGATCGTGGACGAGCTGTTTGTGGACGATGCGGCTGACCTGGTAGAGGAAATGCCTGCCAATGTGGTAAAGCGTATCTTGCGCCAGGCAACCCCCGCGATGCGCACATCCATCAATCAGATCCTGCAATACCCGGAAAATTCCGCCGGCTCGATCATGACCACGGAATATGTTTCTTTACGGCCGGATATGACCGTGGAGGAGAGTATCCAGCGGATCCGAAAGCAAGGCGTAGACAAGGAAACCATCTACACCTGCTATGTTACGAAAAACAGAACCCTGATCGGTTTGGTCACTGTGAAAGATTTGCTCCTTTGCAGCGATGATGAGACCAAGATCAGCCAGATCATGGAAGAAAATGTGATCTTCGTCGAGACCCAGACGGACCAGGAAGAAGTAGCCCGGATGATGTCCAAGTATAACTTCATTGCGCTGCCGGTGGTGGACAAGGAAAACCGTATGGTCGGTATTGTTACCTTCGACGACGCGATGGACGTTTTGGAAGACGAGACCACCGAGGACATCGAGATCATGGGTGGTATGTTGCCCTCGGAAAGAACATACCTGAAAAGCTCCGCCTTTGAGCTGTTTAAAAACAGAATTCCCTGGCTGCTGCTTTTGATGCTCTCGGCCACCTTTACTGGTATGATTATTTCGGCGTTTGAGGGTGCGTTGGCGGCCCAAGCTGCGCTGATCGCTTTTATCCCGATGCTGATGGGTACCGGCGGTAACTCCGGCTCCCAGTCCTCTGTTACTGTGATCCGCGCTCTGAGCCTGGACGAAATGCATTTGGGCGATCTGCCCATCGTCATTTGGAAGGAGATCCGCACGGCGGTGCTTTGCGGTCTGGCGCTGGCGGCTGCGTGCTTTTTAAAGATCTGGCTGGTGGACAAGCTGCTGTTGGGCAACGAAGATATCACATTGCTGGTGGATGCGGTGGTGTGCCTTGCGCTGTTTGCAACTGTTTTGGTTGCCAAGCTGGTAGGCGCGGTGCTGCCTCTGGGGGCAAAGGCCCTGGGCCTTGACCCGGCGGTAATGGCAAGCCCCTTTATCACCTCTATTGTGGACGCGCTGTCTCTTTTGCTGTATTTCCTGTTCGCCCGTTTGCTTTTGGGCGTATAAAACCAATAAAAAAACCCAGCAAAATCCAATTTGGATTTTGCCGGGCGCCTTTTATGATCAGTCGTTGGTGTAGTTGTCAAAGTAACCCTGGATATAGACAACGGGTGTACCCTTATCACCGGAGCCGGAGGTCAGATCGCACAAAGAGCCGATCAGATCGGTGATCCGGCGGGGCGTTGTGCCTTGTGCAGCCATATTGCCCACCAGGCTGGAGCCATCCTTTTGGGAGATCTTACTCTTGATGGCATCCCGCAGCGCTTCGCCGGAAAGCTCGGCAAAGTCGTTGTCGGCCATATACTTCAGCTTTAGTTCGTTGGGTGTGCCTTCCAGACCGGCAGTGTAAGCAGGGGAGACCACCGGGTCAGCCAGTTCCCAAATTTTGCCCACAGGATCTTTGAATGCGCCGTCGCCATAGACCATAACTTCTACATGCTTGCCGGTAGCCTTCAAGAGTCTTGCCTGGATGTCTTCCACCAGGTCCTGGCAGTCTCTGGGGAACAGCTTGATCTTGTCCTCGGTGGACTTATTGGAGCCCAGCAGGCCGTACTTTTCGTTGTAGCCGCTGCCACCGATGGGCGCGGACATAACCTCGTCCATACCGAACACGATTTCCGCGCCGGCGGCCTTCAGCAGGCGCTTGGTGCGCTGACGGGTGTGAATGTCGCAGTTGAGGACATTTTTGGTGTAGGGAAGGATCGCCCGGGGATCGTTGGCAAAGACGAACTGCACATCTGCGCCTTCGCTGCGGATCAGTTCTTCATAAAATTCCACGTAGTCTATACCGGTGAAAGGATGCTTCTCATAGCCAAACAGGTGGCGATACTGCTTCAAATCCAGCACATCCCGGTAGGGATCCACATTCTTCTCGTCCAGCTTGTCGAGGCTGACCAGATTGTTACCCACCTCGTCGCTGGGGTAGCTGAGCATCATAATCACTTTCTTGCAGCCTCTGGCAATGCCCCGCAGGCAGATGGAGAAACGGTTACGGCTCAAGATGGGGAAGATCACGCCCACAGTTTCGCCGCCGAACTTATTGCGCACATCCTGGGCAATATCGTCAACAGTTACGTAGTTACCCTGTACACGGGCTACGATGGACTCGGTCATAGCGACCACGTCCCGATCCCGCACGGAAAGCTCACCATTGGCGGCAGCCTGCATAACACAGTCCACAACGATCTGTGCAAGGTCATCATTTTCACGGATAATGGGAGCACGGAGACCCATAGAAACAGTACCTAACATCCGGCTCATATTAACACACTCCTAGCTTTCTTTGGTTTTGCGGTGATGCCGCAAAGAAATTCCTCAAATATTATAATACAACGATAACTGTTTGTAAAACAAAAAATCACAACTTTTGCTGAAAAATTTTGTTATTTTCCCAACTCCAGGGTTCTTTGGTATGCTGCCAGCACTGCATCCATCGCGCCGGCGCGGAATCCACTTTCCTCCATTGCCTTCACGCCGGCAATGGTAGTGCCGCCGGGGGAGCACACCGCATCCTTGAGCTGGCCGGGGTGCATACCGCTTTTCAGCAGCATATTGGCAGTGCCTGCAAGGGTTTGGGCAGCGTAAGCAAGGGCCTTGTCTCTGGGAAGACCGCAAGCCACCGCACCGTCTGCCAGGGCTTCTACAAACAGACACACAAAAGCAGGACCGCAGCCGGACAGGGCGCTGCCTGCATCAATAAGCTTTTCCGGCAGAGGATCTACCAAACCGGCAAAGCGCATATTGTTTTGGAAAACAGAGACTTCCTCGGCGCTGACATTGTCGGCGCTATCAAACAAGATCACACCGCCGCCAACGGACGCGGGAATGTTGGGCATGATCCGGATCACCGGATAGTCGCTTTTTGCCATACGGCGGATGTCCGCGATGGAAAGACCTGCTGCCATAGATACCAGCACAAACCGATCTTCTCTTTCGGACAGTACCGGGGCGATGTCAGAGAGCATCGTTTCCATCACCTGGGGCTTGACGCCCAGGAAGATATAGTAGCAGTTTTGGGCCAAAGTCTTTACATCGGTGCTGGCGCAGCCAAGTTCCTTTGCCAGGGCAGCGGCTTTTTCTGCGCACTGGTCCGCAAGGGTGATGTTCTCGGCAGCCATTGCTTTTGCGGCGGCGCGCACAAGGGCGCTGCCCATATTGCCGGTGCCGATAAAACCAAAGGTAGGATTCATAATTTCACCTTCCTATCGAATTTGTCCGTTGCCACGGATCACATATTTGTAGCAGCAAATTTCCTCCAGACCCATCGGGCCCCGGGCATGGAGCTTTTGGGTGGAAATGCCGATCTCACAGCCAAGACCGAACTCACCGCCGTCGGTAAAGCGGGTGGAGCAGTTGACATAGACTGCCGCGCTGTCGATCACCCGGGTGAACAGGTCTGCGGTTTGGGCATTTTCCGTAACAATACACTCACTGTGGCCAGTGGAATGCTGGGAAATATGTACCATCGCTTGCTCGGCATCCTCCACAACGCCAACAGCCAGGATATAGTCCAGAAACTCTGTATCGAAATCCTTATCGTCTGCGGCTGTGCCGGGGATGATTGCAGCAGCGGCACTATCAAGGCGCAGCTGCACCGGGTTTTCTTTCCGGTCAGCAACCAGCCGCTTTTGCAGCAGCGGCAGAAAATCTTTTGCAATAGCCTGATGTACCAAGCAGACCTCTGCCGCGTTGCAAACAGACGGGCGGCTGGTCTTTGCATTTTCTACAATATTCAGCGCTTTTTCAAAATCCGCGTCTTTATCCACATAAATGTGGCAGATGCCGGTGCCGGTTTGGATGCAGGGTACTTTTGCGCCCTCGGTGCAGGCTTTGATCAGGCCCGCGCCACCTCGGGGGATCAGCAGGTCCACATAGCCAACGGCTTCCATCAAATCGGTGGCGCTTTGCCGAGATGTGTCCTGCACCAGCTGCACCAGCTGGGGTAGCAGACCGGCTTTTTCCAGACCCTTTTGCAGCGCAAGAACAATGGCGTTGGCGGACTGGAAGGCATCCCGACCGCTGCGCAGCACGACGGCAGAGCCGGCCTTGATGGCCAAAGCAGCGGCGTCGGAGGTAACATTGGGACGGCTTTCATAAATAATGGCAAGCACACCCATCGCCACGCCCACCTGGCAGATCTCAATACCGTTGGGGCGGGTGATCCGGCTGCGGACTGCCCCCACCGGGTCCGGAAGGGCTACCACTTGGCGGATGCCCTCTGCCATCGCTGCAATTCTTGCCTCAGTCAGCGCCAGCCGGTCCAGCATAGACTGGGAAAGATGATCCTTTGCTGCGGCCATATCCTTTTCATTGGCCTGTAAAATAGCGGGGGTGTTTTCTATCAGCGCGTCTGCCATAAAGCTTAACGCTGTGTTTTTTAGCTGGGTGTCGACTGCGGCAAGGCTGGGGGCAGCCTTTTTGGCGGCGATCAGAATTTCCTGGGTGGTCATAATTACTTACCCCTTCCCATAAACTTTGTGCCAATGGACTTACCATCCAGAAGGGCATACAGCCGCTCCGGATCTTCCCCGTTGGTGATGACCATATCGATGCCGGCATCTGTTGCGATCTGGGCGGCCTTCAGCTTGGTGGTCATACCGCCACTGCCAAGACAGGTGCCTGCGCCACCGGCAAGAGAGAGGATCTCCGGCGTGATGTTTTCCACCACAGGGATCAGGGTGGCATCAGGATTTTTGTGAGGGTCTTCGGTGTAAAGACCGTCAATGTCCGAAAGCAGTACCAGCAGGTCAGCGCCCACCAGCTTGGCAACAATGGCAGAAAGACTGTCGTTTTCGCCGATGGTGGTGTGAATGCCAATCTCATCGATGGCAACCGCATCGTTTTCGTTGACAATGGGCAGAACGCCCCACTTTAGCAGCTGCTCCAAAGCGTCGTGAACGTGGCGCTTGCGAATGCTGTCCTGAATATCGTCAGCGGTGAGCAGGATTTGCGCAACCGTATGATTATATTCTGCAAAAAGCTTATCGTATGTATACATCAGCTCGCACTGTCCCACCGCGGCGGCAGCCTGTTTGCCGGGCATATCCTCAGGCCGGCCTTTGAGACCCAGCTTGCCTACGCCCATACCGATAGCACCGGAGGAGACCAAAACCACCTCGCAGCCTGCATTTTTTAAATCGCTGAGAACCTTGCAAAGAAGCTCCACCCGGCGAATATTCAGCCGTCCACCGGCGTGAGCCAGGGTGGAAGTTCCCACTTTCACAACGATACGCATACGCGCACCCTCTTTCTATACAAACATACTGTAATTCTACATCAAATTTCCTTGGGAATCAACAAAAAAATGCCAAGTGTATGGCAACACTTGGCATTTTTGTTATCTGCGACGCCAGACACTTCTGGAAAAGAGTACCAGAATGGGGAAGATCTCCAAACGGCCTGCCAGCATATCCAGAATCAGCACAAATTTGGAAAAGTCACTATAGCTACCGTAGTTACAGGTGGGACCCACCTGCTCCAGGCCGGGGCCGATATTGTTAAAGCAGGCCAACACCGCGGAAAGGTTGGTGCCGGCGGAGAAGTTGTCCAGACTGATGAGCAGATAGCTGACGATGACAATGATCACATAGGCGGCAAGATAAGCGTTGGTATTTGCCAAGATTCGCTCATCCACAACTTGATCATTGTTGCGGATGACCTGCACCTTCCGGGGATTGAGCACCTGCCGGATGTTCCGTCGGAGACTTTTGAAAAGCAACAGTACACGGGAACATTTTAAGCCGCCGCCGGTGGAGCCGGCACAAGCGCCTACCACCATCAGCATCATAAGAAGCCCTTTGGAGAAGGCTGGCCAAAGATCAAAATCGGTTGTGGCAAAGCCGGTGGTGGTCATAATGGAACTGACCTGAAAGGCTGCGTGACGAATAGTTTCGCCCAATGTGTCGTACATACCCCGTATGTTAAAAACGATCAGCACCGTAGTAATCACAGCAAAACCGATATATAGCCGCAATTCTTCATCCTTAAACACATTTTTGATCTGTCCCAGCAAAAGCAGGTAGTAACAGCTGAAATTCACACCGAAGAGCATCATAAAGATGGTACAGACGGTTTGTATGTAAGGACTGTAGGAGGCGATGGAATCATTCAAAACGGCAAAGCCGCCGGTGCCGGCAGTGCCAAAGGCGACACAAAGGGCTTCCAGCCAATGCATTCCGCCGAAAAGCAGGAATGCCACATTTAGCACAGTTAAAGCAATGTAGATCACATACAAAATCAGCGCCGTTTGCCGCATTTTTGGGACAAGCTTACCCACATTGGGGCCGGGGCTTTCTGCCCGCAAAAGGTGCATTGTAAAGCCTCTGTCTTTGCCACCAGGGGAGATGGCAAGCAGAAATACCAGTACGCCCATACCACCCAGCCAATGGCTGAAGCTGCGCCAATATAAAAGTCCTTTGGAAAGGCCTTCCACATTAGAAAGAACAGAAGCGCCGGTGGTGGTAAAGCCGGAGACCATTTCAAAGAATGCGTCCATAAAATGGGGGATCTCCCGGGAAAACCAGAAGGGCAGGCAGCCCAGAAGACTAAGGGCCATCCAGCCAAGACCCACACAGACGAGGCCTTCGGTTGCGCCGAAGATCCGGCCCGCTTTGCGGCAAGCCATTAGCAAGGCGCCGCCAATCAGCACCATAATGGCCAGGGCGTATAAAAAGCCCATTACGGCGGTGGTTTCTCCGTAGTAGAGGCTGATCAAAAGGGCGGGCAGCATAAAAACTGCTTCAACGGCGATGATCTGACCGATAAACCGCCCCATCATCTTAAAATTCATAACAAACTCCTACAGATCACGCAAAAATATCGTTAATGCTCTTCAGGATGCCCCGGCCTGAGGTAACGGCAACGATGGTGTCGCCTTCGGTGAAGACGCTGTCGCCGTCGGGGATCTGGGTGTTAGCCCCGTGGGTAATGTTGGCGATCAGCACATTAGGCCGCAGCTTCAGAGATTTTAGAGGAACGCCGCAGTGCTTGGTGGTGGTATCTACCGTAAATTCCACAGCCTCCACCTGCCCGTCGGCAATGGTGTGTACACTGACAGCTGCGCCGGTCTGATTTTGCATCGCCCGGACATATCGAACAATAATGTTACTGGACAGTTCCTTGGGGCAGATCACACTTCCCACAGGCAAGGAATCGGAAAGGAAACCTTCACCCCGGCTGATTTTGGTGATGATCTGGGGCACGCCTTTAACATTGGCGTAAAGGGAGGTGATGGCGTTGGTTTCATCTACACCGGTGAGGCTACACAGGGCGTCCACATTTTCAATGCCTTGATCGTCCAGCAGCGTTTGGCTGCTGCAATCTCCGTGTAAAATGGTGGTTTCCGACAGCAACGCAGCCAGTTCTGCGCACCGGGCGGCATTTCGGTCAATGAGGCTGGTGCGAATGCCGTCCTTTTCCAGCAGCTTTGCTAAGTAAAAGCTGACGCGGCCACCGCCGCAGATGAGAACTTTCCGGACGCGGCGGGTGATAATGCCCAAATTCTTTAGTAGCTCACCCAAAGTGGTGGTGGGGGCGGTAACAAATACCCGGTCGCCGGTTTGCAGCACGAAATCGCCCCGGGGAGCAATGGCTGCGCCTTGTCGCAAAACGGCGCACACCAGTACTTTGCATTTTACCACGCTGGGCATATCCTTTAGCGCAATGCCGGACAGCTTGCTTTTCTCGTCGATTCGCAGCTCCACGATCCCCACCCGGCCCTTGGCAAAAGCATCCCGGCGCAAAAAGCCCGGATACTGCAGCAGCCGCCGAATTTCCTCCGCGGCCCGCTTTTCCGGATTGATGGTCAGGGAAAGGGGAAATACCTCCGGCATCGTCATTACCTGCTCGGCGTATTCCGGGTTACGGATCCGGGCGATGGTGTGCAGCTTGGAATTGATGCCGTGGGCGGTCATACAGCAAAGCAGATTCACTTCGTCCGCGTTGGTGGCAGCGATGACCAGATCCGCCTTCTCCACACCGGCCTGCAGCAGGATCTCCTTGGAGGCACAGTTGCCGCAAATGGACATAGCGTCAAACTGTTCGATGGCTTCCTCCAGCACAAGGCTGTTCATATCAATCAGGGTAACAGAGTGTTCCTCTGCCACCAACTGTCTGGCAAGGGTCAAGCCGACCTTGCCGACACCGGCAACAATAATTTCCATAATGTGCCTCCTAGAAAAATATGCATCTATTATAACAAAGCATATGAAAAATTGCAATACAGGCAAAAACCCGGAGGGTTTCCTCCGGGTTTTACGGTTTATGTTAAGGTTGCGGCCATAACAGCCTTAATGGTGTGCATTCGGTTTTCCGCTTCGTCAAAGACGATGGAAGCATCGCTTTCAAAGACCTCGTCGGTAACCTCCATACAGTCAATGCCAAACTTTTCAAAGACCTCTTTACCGGTTTCGGTGTTTAGGTCGTGGAAAGCGGGCAGGCAGTGCATAAACCGGCACTGACTACCGGCGGCATCCATCAGCGCCTTGGTAACCCGGTAAGGGGTCAGATCAGCAATTCTCTCTTTCCAGACGGAGTCCGGCTCGCCCATAGACACCCAAACATCAGTGTAGATCACATGGGCGCCTTTTACAGCTTGCATCGGGTCGGCATTAAATTCCAGAACTGCGCCGGTCTCGGAGGCAATGGCCTGACACTGGTCAATGAGGGCCTTGTCCGGGAAATACTTTTCCGGAGCGCAGGCCACAAAGTGCATACCCATTTTGGCGCAGCCTACCATTAAGGAGTTGCCCATATTAAACCGGGCATCGCCCATATATACTAACTTTTTACCCTGCAAAGCACCGAAATGCTCCCGAATTGTGAGAAAATCTGCCAAGATCTGGGTGGGATGGAATTCGTTGGTCAAACCGTTCCATACCGGCACACCGGCGTACTTTGCCAGGGTTTCCACGATCTGCTGACCAAAGCCCCGGTATTCGATGCCATCGTACATACGGCCCAAAACCCGGGCGGTGTCTGCGATGGATTCTTTTTTACCCATTTGGGAGCTTTTGGGGTCCAAGTAGGTGGGGTGCATACCCAGATCGGCTGCGGCTACCTCAAAAGCGCAGCGGGTGCGAGTGCTGGTCTTTTCAAAAACCAGTGCGATGGATTTGCCCTCACACAGCCGGTGGGGAATGCCTGCCTTTTTCCGAGCCTTCAGCTCCGCCGCCAAATTCAGCAGGCTGTCAATTTCTGCGGGGGTATAATCCAACAGCTTCAAAAAGCTTCTGTTTTTAAGTTCCATAACAAAATCCTCACTTACAGGCTGCCTGGATAACTTCCACGGCTTGCTTCAGCAGCTCCATAGGAATGTTCAGCGGGGGCAGCAGCCGTACTTTATCCTTTGCAGTCAGGCACAGCACACCCTGCTGTCTGCAGGCGGCCACGACCTCTTTGGCTTCTTTGTTGGTTTTGATGCCGATCATCAGACCCTTGCCGGTAATGGATTCAACTCCTTCGGCATTTTCCAGAGCTTTGAAGATGTAATCACTCTTTTGCTGCACCTGGGACAAGAAGGCATCGTCCAGCCGGGAAAGGATGCTCAACGCGCCTGCGCAGCAAACCGGGTTGCCACCGAAGGTGGAGCCGTGATCGCCTGCGCCCAAAATGGTAGCCATCTTCTCGCTGACCATCGTTGCGCCGATGGGCAGACCACCGCCCAAGCCCTTGGCTGTGGAAACAATGTCCGGCGCAATGCCATAGTGCATATAAGCATACAGCGCGCCGGTGCGGCCGTTGCCGGTCTGCACCTCGTCGATCATCAAGGGAATATCGTTTGTCTCACAGATCGCAGCAACCGCTTTCACAAATTCCGGTGCCAGCGGCACAACGCCGCCTTCTCCCTGGACACATTCCAGCATAATGCCGCCGATCTTCAACTCAGCAACCAGCTTGTTTAGCGCTTCAACATCGCCGGCTTTTGTGTGAACAAAGCCTGGTGTCAGGGGCTGAAACAGCTTGTGAAACTGCTCCTGACCGGTGGCGGCCAGGGTAGTCAAGGTTCTTCCGTGAAAACTGTTTTCCAAAGTGATAATGGTGCTGTACTCCGCACCCTTTTTCTCCTGGGAGTATCTGCGGGCATATTTGATGGCGCATTCGTTGGCCTCTGCGCCGGAGTTGGAGAAGAATACCTTCTTCATACCGGTCTTTTTACACAGCAGCTGGGCAAGACGCGCGCAGGGCTCGGTGTAGTATAGGTTAGAGGTGTGCTGAACTTTGCCAAGCTGCTGGGTAACTGCGGCCACCCATTGCTCGTCGCCACTACCAAAGGCGGTAACGCCAATGCCGGTGCCCATATCGATATACTGCTTGCCCTCGGCATCCGTGAGCAAGCTGCCCTTGCCGGAAACGATGGCCACCGGGAAACGGTTATAAGTACCGGCCACATATTCTTTATCCAAAGAGATGATATCCATACGATTACTCCTTCGTGACCATCGTACCGGCGCCTTCGTCGGTCAGCAGCTCCATCAAAATGGAGTGGGGGATACGGCCGTCCATAATGACCACATTTTTTACACCGTGCTCCAGGGCTTCAATGCAGCAGTCTACTTTGGGGATCATACCGCCGGAAACGACGCCCTCGTCATAAAGCTTTTTGGCCTCGGCAATGGTTACGTGGGGGATCAGTGTGGCGGGATCGTCCTTGTCCTTTAAAATGCCGGCGATGTCCGTCATCATAATCAGCCGCTCCGCGCCCAATGCACCGGCAATATAAGCCGCGGCAGTATCGCCGTTAATGTTATAAACATTTCCCTGCCGGTCGCTGGCCACTGTGGAAACGATCGGAACATAGTTCTTTTCCAGCAGGTCTACAATGGGCTGGGTGCGGATCTTGGTGATCTGTCCCACATAGCCCAGGTCTTCATTCTTGACCGTCGCTTCGATCATTCCGCCGTCAATGCCGGAAACACCCACCGCGTGACCGCCCTTGGTCTGGATGAGATTTACCAGGTCCTTGTTGACCTTGCCGGCCAGGACCATCTGCACGATATCAACGGTTTCCTTATCTGTAACCCGCAGACCGTTTAGAAATACCGCTTCCTTTCCCAGCTTTTTCATAGTCTCGCTGATCTCCGGACCGCCGCCGTGGACAAGGACCACCTTGACGCCAATGAGCCACAAAAGGGCGATGTCTTCCATCACCTGCTGTTTCAGCTGCTCGTTGACCATAGCATTGCCGCCGTATTTAATGACGACGATCTTGCCGCTGTACTTTTTGATGTAGGGCAGGGCGGCGGTCAGAACTTCCGCCCGCTCTGCATTGGTAAAGGCATTATGCATAGTATGTACCTCTTAAGTTCTGTAATCTCCGTTGATCTTTACATAATCGTAGGTCAGATCGCAGCCCCAGGCGGTGGCGCTGAAAGGACCGTCGCCTAAGGTCAGCAAAATCTCAATTTCTTTCTCCAACAGGATCTTCTTTGCCAGTTCTTCACTAAAAGGAACGCCACTGCCGTCCCGGCAGACTTCGATAGTGCCTGCCTTGGAGCGGAACTGCACACCGATCTTGGTGATATCCACATCGGCACCGCTGTAGCCAATGGCGCAGAGGACTCTGCCCCAGTTGGCATCTGCGCCGAACATTGCCGCTTTGAGCAGGCTGGAGCAGATGACGCTTTTCGCGGACTTTTTCGCTGCTTCCAGGGTGTCTGCGCCGGTAGCGGTGCACTCTAAAAGCTTTGTTGCGCCTTCACCGTCGCCGACGATCATACGGCACAGGCTGACGGTAATGGTGTTCAGCGCCTTCATAAAGACGGCAAAATCTTCGCCATCGGCGGTGATCTCCGGATTCCCGGCCAAACCGTTTGCCAGCACCACCACATTGTCATTGGTGGAGGTGTCGCCGTCGATGGAGAGCATATTGAAGGTGTTCTGCACATCCCCGGACAATGCCTTTTGGAGCATTTGGGAGGAGATGGCGGCGTCGGTGGTGATAAAGACCAGCATGGTTGCCATATTGGGGTGGATCATACCGCTACCCTTGGCGATGCCGCCCATACGGCAGGTCTTACCACCCAAAGTGAAGGAAACGGCAACTTCCTTTGCCATGGTATCTGTGGTCATAATGGCCTCGGATGCAAAGTGGCCGTTTTCAGCGCTTAAACCGGCGGACAGCGCTTCCATACCGTTACAAATGGGTGTCAGATCCAAAGGCTGACCAATGACACCAGTGGAGGCCACTGCTACATCGGTGGCAGCGATACCTGTGAATTTTTCTACCAGCGCGGCCATACCTTCGGCAATTTCAATGCCGTTGGCGTTGCAGGTGTTGGCGTTGCCGCTGTTGCAGATAATGGCCTGGGCTTTGCCGTCGGCAAGGTGCTTTTTGGTTACCAGCAGAGGCGCGCCCTTTACTAAATTCTGGGTGTAAACTGCGGCGGCGTTGGCTTTTACATCGCTGACGATCAGCGCCACATCCCGCTTGGTACGGTTGTGGCGAATGCCACAGTGAATGCCGTTTGCCTGAAAACCCTTTGCGGCGCAGACGCCGCCCTCAATAATTTCAATCATATCTTTGTCCTCTTATATGTTCAGACCTGTAGCCTGATCGATTCCTAATAAGATGTTCATATTTTGGATCGCTGCCCCGGAGGCACCTTTGCCCAGGTTATCGAACCGGGCGACCAGTAGTATTCTATCCGCATTTCCCGTAACCGTCAAGGCCATATCATCCCGACCGGAGTAGACAGCTGCGGAAAGCATACCGTCCGGGTCTGCTTGCTCTGTAAAGCGGATCAGCCCGTCGGTATAGTAGCCTTTATAGATCTGGGCGATATCAGCGATATTGCCCCGGATATCTCCGGCAAACAGCGGCACCGTTACTTCCATACCACTGTAGAAATCTGCCACGATGGGGCAGAAGATGGGCGGCGTTTCCAGGCTGCACAAGCTTACCATTTCCTTCAGATGCTTGTGCTGTTGGGTCAGGGCGTACTGCCGGGGGGCATTCAGAAGGGGATTTCTGTCGCCGGACTGATACTGCGCGATCATTTTCTTGCCGCCGCCGGAGTAGCCGGTAAGGGAGAAGCAGGAAAGCTTGGCATCCGCCGAAACAACACCCTGCTCCACAAGGGGCGCGATCAGCGCCACAAAGCCGCTGGCGTGGCAGCCGGGATTGGCGATGCGATTGCTGTTTTCGATCTGCGCCCGCTTTCCGGTCAGCTCCGGCATACCGTAAGCCCAGTTGGGGTCGGTGCGGTGGGCAGTGGAGGTGTCGATGATCTTTACCGGCATATCCTTTGCCAATGCCACAGCCTCTCTTGCCGCGTCATCCGGCAGGCACAGAAATGCGATATCTGCTGTTGCCAGAGCATCGGCCCGGGCAGAGGTATCTTTACGCAATTCATCGGGGAGAATCAAAAGCTCCAGATCTGTTCTGGCAGAAAGCCGGTCCACGATCCGCAGACCGGTAGTACCGGCGCTGCCGTCAATAAATACTTTTGTCATTGTAGCGCCTCCCGCACATAAGCGATCTGGGCCTTGACGGAGGCAACAGATGTGCCGCCTTCGCTGATGCGCTTTTCCACGCAGGTAACCAGGTCAATCTCCTGATAAAGATCTTCTGCAAACAGCTGGGAGTACTGCTGATAGGTTTCCAAAGGCAGTTCTTCCAGAACGGTGTTTTGTTGGATACACAGTGCCACCAACTGACCGGAGATCTTGTAAGCGCTGCGGAAGGGCATACCCTTCTTCACCAGATAGTCTGCCAGGTCTGTTGCGTTGATAAAACCGGTTTGGGCGGCCCGCTTCATATTCTGGGTGTTGGCCTGCATCGTGGCAACCATTCCGGTAAAGACCTGCAGGCACATTTTGACGGTGTCGCAGGCGTCAAAAACGCTTTCCTTGTCCTCTTGCATATCTTTGTTATAGGCAAGGGGCAGGCCCTTTAAAGTGGTCAGTAGCGCCATCAGATCACCGAATACCCGGCCGGTTTTGCCACGGACCAGCTCTGCCATATCGGGATTCTTTTTCTGGGGCATAATGGACGAGCCGGTGGTGTAGGCATCGGAAAGCTCTACGAACTTAAACTCCCAGCTGGACCAGAGGATGATCTCTTCAGAGAACCGGGAAAGATGCACCATCAAGATGGACAGGGCGCTCATCAGCTCTGCGCAGAAATCCCGGTCGGAAACGCCGTCCAGAGAGTTCAGGCAAATGCCGTCAAAGCCCAATTTCTCTGCTTCAAAATGCCGGTCGGTGTTGTAGGTGGTGCCGGCCAATGCACAGCAGCCGATGGGGGAGAGATTCATCCGCTTTTTGCAGTCAGTAAGTCTGTCCACATCCCGCAGCAGCATCATCGCATAGGCCATCAGATGGTGGCCGAAGGTGATGGGCTGCGCCCGCTGCAAGTGGGTGTAGCCGGGCATAATGGCATCGGCATAGGCTTCTGCCTTGTCAGCAACAGCGGCAATCAGCTGCTTTACCAAAGTGGTGATCTCATCTGCTTCCTGACGCAGGTACATCCGGATGTCCAGCGCCACCTGGTCATTTCTGGACCGGGCAGTGTGCAGCTTTTTGCCCACATCCCCAAGGCGGCTTGTCAGCTCCTGCTCCACAAACATATGGATATCCTCGCAGGTCATATCGATGGCCAGCTTGCCGCTGTCTATATCCTTAAGGATCTCCTCCAGACCGGCAATCAAGGTGTCCGCATCCTCTTGAGAAAGGATGTTCTGGGCAGCCAGCATTGCTGCGTGAGCCATAGAACCCTGAATGTCCTGTTTATACATCCGGCTGTCAAAATGAATGGAACAGTTGAAGTCGTCTGCGATTTTTTCTGTTGTGCCGTCCGTTCTGCCGGCCCACATCTTACTCATATTCTTGTCTCCTTAGGCTGAGGGGAGTTGAACACCAATAGGTTTTCAGAGGTTTGCATTTCCCAATACTGCAGAAAAACCCTAGATAATACGGGGAGTATTGTCTTCGTGATTTTCTTTGTCTTGGAAAATGCAGATGGCTGAAAACTGCAAGGCACCTCTCAGTAAGGATTTTTTGAGCGATTTTTGGCGCAGATGACGCCGCCTTGCTGGTGCAAGGCAAGGAAGATAAGGTAAAAAGCGGCAAAAAGGACTACTGAGAGGCTATTTCGGTTCGAGCCCTGTCAGCCGAGCCTGACAAAAAAACCCGGTGATGACTTCTATAAAATATTAAAGGAGGAAACACCGGATGAAAGAGCGTTTTGAGCTTTTGGAAAAAGCGATCCTCACAATGGTGGAGGAAAAAAAGTATGCCACGCTTCGTGACATTCTTGTGACTATGAATGCTGCGGATATTGCAGGTGTTTTT
>JAZLAB010000088.1:0-12153 GCA_045612985.1 Faecousia sp. | reverse complement strand
GGCTCCATATCGGAGTTGATGTAGTTGGAGAAGTAAGGAGTGCCGTACTTGGCGGTCATCTCAAACAGGAGCTTATTGTTCTCGGTTTCGCTCCAGTCGAAATCTCTGGTGATGGAGTAGGTGGGAATGGGATACTGGAAGCCACGGCCGTTGGCGTCGCCTTCGATCATAATCTCGATGAAGGCCTTGTTGACCATATCCATTTCCTTCTTGCAGTCGCCGTAGGTAAAGTCCATTTCCTTACCGCCCACGATGGCAGGCAGATCCTTCAGGTCAGCAGGCACGGTCCAGTCCAAAGTGATGTTGGAGAAAGGTGCCTGGGTGCCCCAACGGGAGGGGGTGTTTACGCCGTAGATGAAGGACTGGATGCACTGCTTGACTTCCTTCTGGGTCAGGTTGTCCACCTTGACGAAGGGAGCCAGGTAGGTGTCAAAGGAAGAGAACGCCTGTGCGCCTGCCCACTCGTTCTGCATAATGCCCAGGAAGTTGACCATCTGGTTACACAGGGTGGAAAGGTGGCTGGCGGGGGCAGAGGTGATCTTGCCGGGAACACCGCCCAGACCTTCCTGGATCAGCTGCTTCAAGCTCCAGCCTGCGCAGTAGCCTGTCAGCATACTAAGGTCGTGCAGGTGCAGCGCTGCGCTGCGGTGTGCTTCGGCGATCTCATTGTCGTAAATTTCAGACAGCCAGTAGTTGGCGGTGATGGCGCCGGAGTTACTAAGGATCAAGCCACCGACGGAATATGTAACGGTGGAGTTTTCCTTTACACGCCAGTCGTTGATCTTCAGGTAGTTGTCCACCAGATCCTTGTAGTTGAGCAGCGCGGAGTTGACATTGCGGATCTTCTCACGCTGCTTACGGTACAGAATGTAAGCCTTGGCGATGTCGGCATAGCCGGCAGCGGACAAAACCTTTTCCACGCTGTCCTGGATGTCTTCCACGGTGATAACGCCGTCTTTGATCTTCTCGGAAAAGTCGGATGTTACCTGTAGAGCCAGCATATTGATGATGCTGATGTGATACTCACGGCCTACGGCTTCAAAAGCCTTGATCATAGCAGCGCTGATCTTGGAAACATCAAATTCCACGGTGCTGCCGTCTCGTTTCATTACGCGATACATACTTTCTCTCCTCCTAAATAATAAAAAACAATACAGGCACTGTCGGAGCCTGTAAAAAATACGCGACAGTGCCTGTATTATACCTCTTATTGTTTCCCTTGTCAAGGGCAAAATCCAATATATTGGGAATTTTTTTAGTAGACAAACACAATATATTGTGGTTTAGTCCAAAGCGCGGATTTCGACCTTTTTTGCATAAGGCGCCAGAATCTGCGCCATTTTCAACAGCTTTTCCTTGCTGGGCGTGTGCATTCCCGGGGCAAGGACACTGTCTCTGTCTGCATAGGGCTGCAGGAAAAACCGCGCCGGTTGTGTATCGCCATCCAGCTGCTGCAGCCAGGCGCCGATGGCCTGCATTTCTTCCTCATCGTGCAGCTCGTCCATCACCGTTGTGCGGAACTCATAGGCCACCTTTCCCTGCAAAAGCAGCCGGATGCTCTCCTGGATGCACTCCAGGGAGATTTTGGGCACATCTACCGTTTCGCCGTAACGATCAGGGCTGTTTTTGATGTCCATTGCCACATAATCCACCAAACCCTCGTCGATCAGCTGCTTCAGCACCTTGGGGCGGCTGCCGTTGGTGTCCAGCTTCAGCAAAAAGCCTTCTTCTTTAATTTGCCGGGCCAGGTCCATCAGCCCTGGCTGCAAGGTCGGTTCGCCACCGGTGATGCAAACGCCATCCAAAAGGCCCTTGCGCTTACGCAAAAAGCCGATCAGGTCCTCCGGTGTCATAAATTCCTCCCCGGTCATATCCAAAAGGCCGCTGTTGTGGCAGAAGGGGCAGCGGAAATTGCAGCCCTGCAAAAACACCGTGCAGGCCACCTTGCCGGGGTAATCCAAAAGGGTCATTTTCTGTAATCCAGCGATCATAACAATCCCTCCAAAAGTTCTACCTTAACGATACCACAAAAACGAATTGCTGGCAATCCATAATTTTTGGTATTGACAAAATTCCATTTCCTTGTTAGAATACAATTAACAATTAAGTTAAATGTTAAAGGAGGATGCCCTATGGGCTTGCAGCATACACTAAAAGCGCTGGCAGATCCCATCCGGCGGGATATTCTGAATATGCTCAAAAACGGTCGGCTATCTGCCGGGGAGATCACCGAGCATTTTTCCGTTTCTGCTCCCGCCATTTCTCGCCACCTGTCTGTTTTGAAGGAGGCGGACCTGATCCGGGACACCCGGGAAGGCAAATTTATTTACTATGAGATCAACACCTCCGTTTTGGAGGAAACGATGCTTTGGATCGCAGACTTGAAAGGAGCGAATGAAAATGCTGAAAAATAACAAATGGAAGGTTATCCTCTCCTCTATCCTGATATTACTGCCCATTTTGTTTGGCCTGCTCTTGTGGGACCAGCTGCCGGACACAATGATCACCCACTGGGGCGCTGATGGCAGCGCCGACGGCGCTATGAAAAAAGCCGCTGCTGTTTTTGTGCTGCCGCTGATTTTGCTGGCGCTACACATCGTGTGTCTGGTGGCTACCGCCTTTGACAAGAGTCAGAAAAATCAAAACAAAAAGGCGTTGGGCATTGTATTTTGGATCATTCCCTGCATCAGCTTGTTTGTAAACGGTATTCTCTACGCTGTGGCGCTGGAGAAGACCTGGAGTGTCAGCATTGCATTGCCGCTGCTGATGGGTACGGCGTTTTTGTTCATCGGCAACTATATGCCCAAGATCACCCAAAACCGCACCCTGGGCATCAAGATTTACTGGACATTATATAATGAGGAGAACTGGAACAAGACCCACCGGTTTGCCGGAAAGCTCTGGGTGGTCTGTGGCATTGTGATTCTGCTTTGCGCCCTTTTGCCCACCAGCTGGATGTTTGCTGCTGCCCTTGCTTTGATTTTTGTGGCAGTCGCCGTTCCCTTTGTTTATTCCTATTGTCTTTATAAAAAGCACCAAAAGGCCGGCATTTCTTATGCCCCGGCAATGAAAACCAAAAAAGATAAAATCATCGGTGCTGTCAGCGCTGCTATTGTTGCTTTGATCTTGATCTTTGTGGGCTTTCTAATGCTTGCCGGAGATATCACCTACACCTTTAACGACGCCAGTCTTTCCATTGCCGCAGATTTTTCTGAGGATATTACCGTTTCCCTCGACACAATTGATTCAATCACCTATCAGGAAGAAACAGAAATGGCTATGCGTGTTTACGGCTTTGGCTCTGCCCGTTTAAGTATCGGCACTTTTGAAAGTGATGACCTGGGCCGCCACAGCCGCTACACCTACAACGGATGCGATGCGATCATCGTGCTGACCTCCGGCGATAAAACTCTGGTGATCAACTGTAAAACCCCGGACGAGACCCAGGCGCTTTATGATTCCCTTCTGGAAAAAACAAAATAACACCCAAGGGCGCGATACTCGCGCCCTTGTTTTTTGCGCCGGAGTGTGTTACGATGGGAAAAACAAAGAAAGGATGTAATTTTATGTCTGTTTTAGAGCGTTTTTTGAAATATGTCAGCTTTGATACAAAATCCTCCGAGGAAAGCCAATCCTTCCCCAGCACCGACAAGCAGCTGGTCTTGGGTAAATATTTGGCGGAAGAATTGAAAACCATCGGTCTGCAGGACACCGTTCTGGACGAAAACGGCTATGTTTACGGCTTTTTGCCCGCATCTGCCGGTCGGGAAAAGGAGCCTGCCATCGGCTGTGTCGCCCATATGGACACCTCTCCCGATGTATCCGGTGAAAATGTAAAGCCCCAGATCATTACCTACGAAGGCGGCGATATTCAGCTTCCCCACGCGGTACTGACCACCCGGAACTTCCCCTATCTAAAGGACTATATCGGCCAGCAGCTGGTGCTCACCGACGGCAGCACCCTTTTGAGCGCGGATGATAAGGCCGGTATTGCCGAGATCCTCACCGCCTGCGAGTACCTGGTGCAGCATCCGGAGGTTTCCCACCGGGCGGTGGCTGTGTGCATCACCCCTGACGAGGAGATCGGCTGCGGCGCAGACCGTTTCCCTTATGACCGGTTTGCCGCCAAGGAAGCCTACACCGTAGACGGCTGCGAGCTGGGTGAAATTGAATATGAAAACTTTAACGCCGCTTCTGCGGTAGTGCAGATCACCGGCAGAAATATCCACCCCGGCGCAGCCAAGAACAAAATGAAAAACGCAGCGCTGCTGGCAGCGGATTTTGTAAGCCATATGCCCCCGGCGGAAACCCCCGCCCACACCGAAGGCTACGAGGGCTTTTACCACATTTCCGACATCTGCGGCAACGAAAGCGCCGCCACCGTCAAAATGATCATCCGGGATCACGATATGGATAAGTTCCAGGCCCGGAAAGCCTTTGTGGAGAATTTGGTCGCATACCTAAACACCCGGGACGGAGAAGGCACTTATCAGCTGACCCTGAAGGACAGCTATTTCAATATGAAGGAAAAGATCCTGCCGGTAATGCACCTGATCGACAATGCAAAGGCGGCGATGGCATCTGTTGGCGTAACGCCGAAGATCGTACCCATCCGGGGCGGCACTGACGGCGCGCGGCTTTCCTATGAGGGTCTGCCCTGCCCCAACCTGTCCACCGGTGGAATGAACGCCCACAGCGTCCACGAATTTGTTCCCGTGCAGGCTCTGGAGAAAATGACCCAGGTGGTTATCCAGCTTACCAAATAATCAAAAACCCACTGGAGTTTGAACTGCCCCAGTTTGTGCGGACAGTACAAAAACACCCCTATGTAGGAAATATTTAATTCAAGCGGAGTGGCGCAGCGTCAGCGGCGCCACTACAATTTGCTGGGCAGCCGCATCCGCGCCCTGCGGCAGCAAAAGGGACTGACCCAGAGTGCTTTTGCCCAAAGCTTGGGTGTCAGTTTCCAGGCGGTGTCCAACTGGGAACGGGGCGTCACACCGCCGCCAGGGAAAAGGTGCTGAAGCTGCCCAAACAGATTTTGGCAATGCCGGTTTTCGGGGTAGAAACAGACGGAGAAATTACTGATACACTCACCTTTTCCCTACAGCAGTACGAAACTGCATTATTTGCCCTTTTTGAAAAAGCATAAGAAAAGACCGTTGGGAATTCCCAACGGTCTTGTTGATTTGTAAGAGGGCGGAGAAGCGCCAAAGACAAACAACTCGCACTCGCCGGCGTACAGATGGTACGTTAGAGTGCGAGTTGTGCAGTAGGGTAGAGCGACAAATCCGAACCCGCCTGAAAGCGGTGGATTTTGGTGCTTTTTGCTCTATCAAGGCACAAAACGCAGCAAATACTGGATGTATTTGCGAGTATTTTAACGAAGATAGAGCGAAAACCCTCCTTTGTAAAACGAGTTCGGATTTGTCGCTCTACCCTAAGTCAAAACACCTTGCGTAGCAAGCTTCTGAACACCTCATCCGTCAGCCCTTCGGGCTGCCACCTTCCCCTCAAGGGGAAGGCTTTTGTTAGGCCATTTGGCAAAATACTGTGTTTTGACGGTTTGGCGTTTCTATGCCCTCTGGTTATAGAATTCCGGTCATTACTTCGTCTGTGCCGCAGTAAGTTACCTCCGGGCAGCGGCGCAGCAACGATGCGGGAATGTGAGAGGTTTCCTCGTCCAGCAGCGCGTGCTTGAAAGGTCCGTTCTGCCAGGGGCGGTTCAAGGCAATATAGACTTTCTTGGAAGTCAAGATCTGCTTCATACCCACCGTTACGCACCACTGGGGCATACCCATCAAATCGCCCCGGTTATAGCCGTAGGCATTGATGGTTTTGGTCTCCCGGGAAATGGGCAGCACCCGCGTTCCCAGAGCCGCATATTCGTCAGCGGTCATAGGCGCGTCAGCTTCCGGCGGCTCGTTAAAGGCCACATGGCCATTGATACCCAAGCCGCCAAAGCAGGCGTCCACACCGCCCAAATCTTCGATCATTTTGTCATACTCTGCTTCCTTGCCGGGGGCGGGGAAATGCCGCTGGCTTTCGGGCATCACCAGCTCCGGGCGCACCCGGTCATAAAACTCCCGCTTCATTCTGCCGTAGAAGCTCAAGGGCTCTTCAGCACCTACAGCCTGGGTCTCGGTCCACATATACTCGTCCATATTGAAAAAATGTACATTCTTCAAAGAAACATTCAGCCGGTTGATCATATCTGCCAAAATGGGGTACTGGTCGGTAGGACCAACGGGGACGATCATAACCGTCTTCTCCCCTTTTTCGTTGTGGGCAATAATTTCCTCCAGCATAGAAAGAGCCATATCAAAGTACACATTGTGCTCTGTGCCAACTTTCTTACAGCGAACGCCATTGATGATTTTTTCCATTATGATTTTCCTCCTATTTCATTCCCATGGTTTGGATTGCTTCTTGCGTGGGGCTGCGCAGCAGACCTGCTGCCTCGGTGTAGAGTTTTGCGAAATAAACTTCTTCCAGCGCCTGATCGTAGCTGACACAGCAAAGGTCAGAGACGATTCTTGCGCTGCGGTCTACCAGTTTTTTATTGGACATCGCCAAACAGGTCATCCAGTTGCCGCTGATCCTGCCAAGGCGGGCCATCACGCCGGTGGAGAGGGTGTTGAGCATCATTTTCACTGCCAAATGCTCATATAGATCCATTGCCGTTTCCGGCAGACAAAGGCCTGCATCCTCCAACGTCAGCTGGCTGTGGGTTTGATAGCGCTGTGCCTGCCGGTAAAAGCTTTCCGGGGCAGGTTTTGCGTCTACCCACAGGGCGTGAGATGCCGGTGTGTTTTCCCGCTCCGGAGCAGGCTCGTTGCCGATGATAAAGCGTTTGAGCGCTGCACCGCTGATGTCCGGGATCTTTTCAATTTGCCGTTGGGTCAGACCCAGCTTTTCATAAGTATCCATACCCCATTCGATGCAGTTGGGCTGCCGCAGGAAGCACCGCTCCCAGGCTTCGTCGGTTTCGCAGTTGGGGTTTTTCACAAAGGCCCAGGATTGGCTTTGGCCTACCATATCTGCCGAGCAAAAAGGCGGCGTCATAAAGGTAGGGGCTCGCTCGGTGGTGTCTGTCAGCACATCCAGCAGATACGCATCTGCAAACAGGGTAATAAGGCCGCCGGCCTGATAGACCTTTTCTTCATAGAAAGAGGCCTCTGCCAGTAGCTTTACGCACTTATCAGAAAGCAACTGTTTGGTCAAGGCCTTAAACTGCTGGCCGTACCACCTGTAGCCTTGAAAGCCGTTGGGAATGCCACATTTTTCCAAAATATCCCACAGCGCACCCTCCAGTGCTACAGCGGCGGCAAACTGCTCAAAGGAAGACGACTGCATCCGGGTAGAGCCGGTCAGCGCCATCGGGCCGCAAGGCAGGGTCATTACGTAGCAATTCGGGTTTTCATAGACGCTCCTGGCCCGTTCCATCTTTTCCAGCAAAGGACGGTGGTCCGAGCAGATAAGCATATACACCTTTGCGCCGTCTGCCAAGGCCTGGGCAGCCGTACCTAAAATGGAGGTGGTCTCGCCGGTGGCTGTAACACCCACCAGCAGATCCTTTTCGTTAAAGCTCCAGGTCTTGGCCTGGGCTTTTCCCAAAGCAGCAGAATCTTCAAAGGATTCCACCGCCCGGATCACCGCATAGTCGCCGCCGGTCATAATGTTACCAACAGACTCCAGCTTTGCTTCCAGGTCCTCCTTGGCTTGGGGGTATTGGACAGACAGCTTGGCCACGCCGTTGCGCCAGGACTGCTCCAAACGCATCGAAAGCCGGCCGGAAGAGCCGCAGCCGGAGAAGACCACCCTGCCATCTTGCTTCAGTGTGTTGCGAATCGTGTCAGCAAAGCGGGCAAAGGCTTCACTGTTTAAGGTTTCGGCGGCTCTGCCCGCCATCTGGTCGTCTACCGAGAAGATCATCCGGATGCCATCTTCCATAGACGCGGCATAGGTTTGGGAAAGACGCCGGGTCAAAGGATGGGGACGCTCGGCATCCACATAGCCCATTCGGTACTGTCCGTCATTTTCCAGAAAATACCGGGCATCCTCTTTTGCCTGCCGGCGCAATGCTTCCAGGTCCATAACAACCTCCTGCTTTATCATATAGTAATATCATACCACTTTCATAATTTCTGTGCAATCCGTAAATCAAAAATTATTATTCCATTTTTCGGCAAGGTGTGATATGATAAAAACGGTGATTTACAATGGATTTTCAAGAGCTTAACCAAATTTTTACTACTGATTTCAATTTAGAAGCGGTGCTTGCCATCCGGCAGAATTGGCGCGCCGGCGACAAATACAGCTGTCTGGAGATCCCCCGGCGCAGGCACGGTCTGATCCTGCTTTTGGACTGCCCGGCAAAATATGAGCTACCCGACGGACAGATGTTCCAGGCAAATCCGGGGGATGTGATGCTGCTGCCCTTGGGGGCGCGGTATAGCGTAACGATGCTGACGCCCCCCGGAAAGACCGGACACAGCTTTCTTATCAATTTCCGGCTAACCGACACCGCCGGCAAGCGCCTTTCTCTTGGAAATCAGGTGGTGCGTCTTTGCCAGGATAGCGGCAAATTGCAACTGCTGTTTTCTGCCGCGGCAGAGCTTTACAAAAACGCCATCCCTGCCGCCCTAAAAGCCAAAGTTTACTCCCTGTTTGCGGCGCTGTTTCCAATTGCCCGGACAGACGAATGCTGCATTGCTTATATTAATCAGCATTACACTGACCGGTTTCATATTCCCAAGCTTGCTCAGATGTGCGCTATGAGCGAAACAGCTTACCGCAAGCGCTTCCGGGCCATCACCGGAATGTCGCCGATACAGTATATCAATCACTTAAAAATCAAAAAAGCCTGCCAGATGCTCCGCAGCGGGGATATGCGCCCGGAGGATATTTGCGATTTTCTCAACTTTTACAGCCTGCCCTACTTTTACAAAGTCTTTCGGGACTATATGGGCTGCACCCCCAACGAATACCGAAACCAACGGCTATAACAAAAAGTCCTTGAGGTTAAACCTCAAGGACTTTCTTTTTCATTCTCTTGTAGGGCAGCGCGATCACCACGCCCACAACCACAATGCCCAGCCAAACCAGGATCAGATTTTTCCAGCCAATGGCATGGGCGGCATTGGCAAAGAGCACATTTGCCAGGGCGGCTGCCGCATAGCTTAAGCAATCCAAAAAGCCGGTGACCGAGGAGACCATACCGGTATCTCGCAAGGAGGGACAGTAGCGGCTCCACAGCATCGTGGCCGCGCCGTTGGCTGCCATAATGGCCAGCACGATAAACACAAGATTCATTGCCGTTTGCTTGATCAAATAGGTCAGCAGGAAGAACAATGCAGAGCTACAGAACATAATCAGCACCGTCTTATCCATATCGTGGCCCAGTTTTTCATAGATGAAAATGGCAATAAATGTGGTAAAGGAAATCACAAAGGTGGCGACGCTAAACAGCATCGTTGATTTATCTGCGGGGAAATTCAGATACTGGGCAATATATGTAGGCAGCCAGAACACCACCGAGGTGCGCACCACGCCGGTCAATATGGAAACGAGGGAATCCTTGACGATTTGATGCTTCAGAAGCACCTTGATGTTCTTAAGACCCTTTTCCTGTTTCTGGTACTGTCCGTATTTGAGGATGCCCCGCTTTTCAAACAAGGAAAAGAAGAAAATCACCATTAGCGACATAACCACCAGCATGCCACTGCCCACACTAAACACGCTCTTCCAAACCAGGAAGGATGCTAACAGTCCAGCCGCCGGCGAGCCAAAGAAAGAGGCAAAGGTATAGTCCAAAGAACAACGGGTGGCATAAAGCGGTTCTGCATTCTCGGAAACCACCTTTGTCATCGGGCCGTAGATCATAGAAAAGAAAAAGCCTGTAAGGCCATACACAATCGGCGCTAACTGCGGCATAGCGGTAATTCTGGAGAAAACGAAATTGGTAATACCAGCGCCCAGCAGACCCATACCGATCATCCACTTGGCCTTGATCTTATCGCCGATCATACCGTTGATCAGTTGACCGCAGGCATACATAATCAAGAATACAGAAGACACACTGCCAATATAGGCTTCGGTAAGTCCGTCCTCGATCATCTGGGGCGTTACTGCGCTTAAGATGTTTCGGGCAATATATACCGCAAGGTAAGAAACCGAGCAAAGAGAGCCAATCATAATTGCTTTCTTTGCATTCTTACTGATTACCATTTTCATATTCTCTTTCCCGCACCATACAATATTCAAGAAGGACAGTATAGCACAGGTCTCCCCCTTTTGCAAGGTCATATTGCCGATTTTTACAAATAAAAAGCAGGTGCTTATGCACCTGCTTTTGTTATTGGATTTTCGCTGCTGCCTTTTGGGCATCCAATGCCGCCTTGTAGCGGGTAAGGTAAGATGCAAAGCCTGCTGCGCCCTCCTTTGTAGGCTGCGCCACGGTGCTGCTTGCCTTGCAGAAGACCTTTTGGTCCAGATAATCCTCCAAAGACTCGCCGCCGTGATGGAGCATATAGGCCGCCAGCAGTGCCACACCCCAAGGGCCGCCCTCTCCGGCTGTTTCCATTGTGGTGATAGGCACATTTAAAGCATCTGCCAGGATCTGCTGGCCCACACCGGCGGTCTTGAAAAAGCCACCGTGGCCGACCATACTTTTCGATACCACCTGCTCCTCGTTTTTGAGCATATCCATACCGATCTTCAGCGTTGCGATGGCGCCGTTTAGCTGGGCGCGCATAAAGCTTGCGGCAGTCATACGGCTTTGGGGCAAGCGTACCAGCATCGGTCTGCCGGTTTCGGTTGCCGTTAAAGGCTCACCGGCAAAGTAGTTAAAGGAAAGAATGCCGCTGCAATCCGGCTCTCCTTCCAAAGCTGTCCGGTACATCGTGGTGTAAAGCTGGTTCATATCTACCGACTGTCCCATTGTTTTCATCACATCGGCAAAGAGATTTACCCACGCGTCAATCTCCGAGGTGCAGGTATTGGTGTGTGCCATAGCAACGGTTTTGCCCGCCGGCGTAACCACCACATCGATTTCCGGATAGTACTTCTTCAGAGGCTGCTCCAAAACCTGCATAGAAAAGGCGGATGTACCTGCAGAAATGCTGCCCGTTCCCGGACGCACTGCGCCGGTGGCCACCATACCGGTGCCGGCGTCGCCTTCCGGCGGACACATGGGGATACCCGGCTGTAATGTGCCGGTTTCATCCAAAAGGGTCGCGCCCTGGGCTGTCAAAACGCCTGCCTGCTCACCGCAGCGCAGTACCCGGGGCAAAATATCTTTCAGTTTCCAGCCGAAATTTTTGTTTTCCAGGAGTTTGTCAAATTGGGCAATTCTGTCCGCGTCGAAATCCCCGGCTGCATCGTCATAGGGAAACATTCCCGAAGCCTCGCCCACACCCACTACATTTTCCCCGGTAAGCAGGCCGTGAATATAGCCGCTTAAGGTGGTGATCCGGGCGATCTGGGTGATGTGGGATTCTCCGTTCAAAATTGCCTGGTACAAATGGGCAATGCTCCAGCGCTGGGGAATATTAAACTGGAAAAGCTCTGTCAGCTCTTCTGCCGCCCGGGCGGTAATGGTAT
Source organism: Faecousia sp. (assembly GCA_045612985.1). Lineage (GTDB taxonomy): Bacteria > Bacillota > Clostridia > Oscillospirales > Oscillospiraceae > Faecousia. The sequence goes on along the minus strand of JAZLAB010000088.1, from coordinate 549 downwards.
TGCGCCAGGTGCGGAAGGGTGCAAGCTGTTTGCCCTCCTTATCAAAAACCAGATAGCCGTGCATCATACCGGAAATGCCGATGGCAGCCACCTTCTCCAGGGGCTTGCCAAATTTCTTTTCCACATCTTTTTTTAGGTCTGCATAGCAGGCCCGGACACCGGCCACCGCATCGGCCAGATGATAGGTCCATACACCATCCTCCAACCGATTTTCCCAGGCGAAACTACCGGTGGCAATGGGATCGTGGTTTTCGTCGATGAGCACCGCTTTAATGCGGGTAGAGCCTAACTCAATTCCCAAAACAGCATTCATTAGATCCATAATTATGCTCCTTTTTAAGAAGACCTTCCCCGCAGGGAAGGTCTTTTATGATTTAGATCTTCTTGGCGTTGGCCAGCAGGTATTTCTCTGCTGCCGGATTCCAAAGGCCGTTGTTTTCCTTGCAAAGTCTGTCCAGCTCTGCATAGAACGGATCGGTCTTGCCCAGCTCGGCAAAATCGTTGATGGCCACCAGAGGCATATCGATATGGGTGTAGATCAGCTTCTTG
>JAZLAB010000087.1:0-8010 GCA_045612985.1 Faecousia sp. | reverse complement strand
TTATTAAAAGGAATTGCTGTAGGCGCAGGCATGAAAAATCTTGAAGTAGAAGGTGCCAATGGCGGTCTTCATACTAATTATGAAGGTAAGGCTAATGCAGCAGTAAAAGCCTTGACAGAAGACGGGTATGATTTTGCATACGTTCATGTGGAAGCGCCGGATGAAATGGGACATCAGGGCAGCGTGGAAAACAAGATCAAGTCCATAGAATTCCTGGATAGCCGTGTAGTTGCGGTGGTCAAGGAAAAAATGGATGCTTCCGGTGAGGACTACCGTCTGCTGATCGCGCCGGACCATCCTACCCCCATCCGCTGCCGGACACACACCTCTGACCCGGTGCCATATATTATTTATGACAGCACCCTGCAGAAAAAGGGTCTTGCCCGTTATAGCGAAAAAGAAGCGGCAGCCACCGGAGTTTTTGTTCCGGAAGGCTATCGGCTGTTAGACAGATTTATAAAATAAAACCCAATAGGGAGGAAATAGAAATGTATAATGTTCATTACCTAAACAAGATCTCGCCCAAGGGCACGGCCCTTTTGAAGCCGGAATACCAGGCTACAGAAAATGCTGCCGATGCAGATGCAATTTTGGTGCGCAGCGCGGCAATGCACGAAATGGAATTTTCCAACAAGCTGGTAGCCATTGCCCGGGCCGGCGCAGGCGTTAACAACATTCCCCTGGACCGGTGCGCAGAAGAAGGCATTGTGGTTTTCAATACCCCCGGAGCCAACGCCAACGGCGTTAAGGAACTGGCCATCTGCGGTATGCTGCTGGGCAGCCGGGATGTGGTGGGTGGCATCCAGTGGGTGCAGACCATCAAGGACGAAGCCGAGGTGGGCAAGAAGGTGGAAAAGGGCAAGTCCCAGTTCGCCGGCACGGAAATTATGAATAAGACCCTGGGCGTAATCGGCTTGGGTGCCATCGGTGGTCCTCTTGCCAATGCGGCCATTAGTCTGGGTATGCAGGTCTACGGCTGCGACCCTTATATCTCCATTGATGCAGCCTGGCATCTGGACAGCAACATCATCCCGGTGAAGACCCGTGAGGAGATCTACGAAAACTGCGATATTATTACTCTGCACGTGCCGCTTTTGGACAGCACCAAGAAGATGATCAATGCCGAGAGCATTGCCAAGATGAAGGACGGCGTGATCATTTTGAACTTTGCCCGGGATCTTTTGGTGGATGACGAGGCAATGGAAGCAGCCCTCAAGTCCGGCAAGGTCAAAAAGTACATCACCGACTTCCCCAATGAAAAGACTGCCGGTATGGAAGGCGTCATCGCTATCCCGCACCTGGGCGCGTCTACCGAGGAGTCTGAAGACAACTGCGCCAAGATGGCTGTTCGTCAGGTGATGGACTACATTGAAAACGGCAACATTAAGAATTCCGTCAATTATCCTGCCTGCGATATGGGCATCTGCACCAAGCCTGGTCGTGTTACGATTCTGCACCGGAATGTTCCCAACTCCATTGGCCAGTTCACCACGACTTTGGCTGCGGACAACATCAACATTTCCGATATGATCAACCGCAGTAAGGGCGAGTATGCCTACACGATGCTGGATCTGGATGAGCCTACCCCTGCGAAGGTAGTGGAGGATCTGGAGAAGATCGACAGCGTTATCCGTGTCCGGGTGATCCGTTAATTAAAAATGAAAGCCGGAGGGGTAACCCTCCGGCTTTTTTAGCAGTTATCGGTGGTTGTGTAGTTGCAGCCGCATTTGTCCTGCCGATCGCAATCGGTGGGAGCAAACTGGGCGGCAGGGAAGGGGATTCGGGAGAACATCTCGCAGGGATCTTCTGCGCAGCCGGGGGCGTCGCAGCACTCCTTGGTGGGGATGCTGTAGTCCAGCACCGGAACGATCAGCTGGGCATCCCGCTCCAGACGGATGATGGAGAACTGCCCCAAAGTAACGAACAGCCGACGGGTTTCTCCGGAAAGTACAAGCTGGTCATCAAACATTTGCAAAATGTAATCCGGGATCTGGACGACGGTGTTGTCCTTGCAGCTGCAGTCGCAGACCTCCCGGACCTTGGAGCTGAGCACCATAGGATCCAAAACCTCCACCACAGCGGTGGGCAGGTTGGCGCTGTAGCGGCTCAAGCCGTCAGATGCATTTATGCGGGTGTTGCTGGTGAAAATGTGTGCGCGGCTTTCCTCACCGCAAAGCACCGCCCGCTTGGAAAATACGGCCAAGCCGTATAGCGCGGCAGGGCGGCTGGCGCCTATCGTGGCATCGGCAAGAATTCGGTAGTAGAAGGTTACATCGATGCAGTAATGATTTCGGTCAAAGGCCACCGGCTCCACATCGATATAAGTGTAAAGCAGATCTGCGCAGCGCACCTTTGCGCCGGATGCAGCATCCAAAATCCCTTGGGAGCCCTTTGTTAAGTAGACGCGCAGGTCTTCAATGCAATCTTTATCCCGGCAACTGTCGGTGATCTTCCGGGTGTGAATGGACAGTGCTTGATTTAAGTCCTCCGGACAGCATTGGACGCTGTCCTGAAAGTGGTCAGACATACGAATACCCCCTGATGAGTTCTGATAATAGCAATAAGCAAAAACCGCTTATAGGACAGTTTATGCGAAAGAAAGCGGTCTGTGCAACATTGCCCTTTTGACAAAGAAGCTCCCTTGGTAAAACCAAGGGAGTTTCGCTTGCTTTCTATCAGAATTCAATGGTAGGCATTTGCTTAACAATGACTTTCAATGCGCTCATAGCAAGGCCGAAGTCAAAGTACCGCTCCAGCTCAAAGTCATACTTACCGTAGTCGGCGATGAACTTTTCCATCAGCTCCAGGGCGAACTTGTCATAGCCCTGGCACTTGTTCAAAAACACCTCTGCCAGTCGCTCACAATACTCTGCGTGGCGGCGAAGCAGTCGGTAAGCCACGGTCTGGGGTCGGGTGGGCATCACCAGATGCTTGGCGGCCAGATCTCTTGCCATTGCAGCCAGCTCTTTAACTTTAGACAGGTAAGGCGCACGGTCGGGGTTAAAGTGTGTGCCGTGGTTCAGATCAGCGCTGTCCTCACCGGCCATATACTTTTCGCCAAAGGCCTCGGAAATGCCCTTTAAGTAGGCGTTTACCTGCTTCCAGTCCTCACCGTACAGATGCTCCAAATAGTCAGCATATTCGGCATCGTAGTCCAGGTCCCGGTTGACCAGGGTCTCTGCGCAGATATGATCGTGGAAGCCGTGGGGGAAGAAGCTCTTGTTAGAGCCGTCTTCCAGAAGACCCTGGGAGTTTATGTACTTCATAGAAAGCACATCTTCGTACATACGGCGGCTGATGTCGCACAGGCCGGGATCCCGGTACTGGGCTCTCCAGAAGTGGTACTCATAAGTGTAGCACTGGCCGGGGAACTGCTTTTGCCACTCCTTCAGCAGCGCTACGCAACCCTCAATGGTCTTAGGCGCATCCCATACATTCTTTTTCACATAGGGATTGGGGGGAGGAAGGACGCTGTCCTGCTTAAGGCTGGAGGTGTAGGAGCGGGTGATGGGTGCAAACTGCAGGAAGAAACGGTCAGGATTTTTCAGCTTTTCCTTTTGCGGCGCGAACATCAAGTCTACATAGAGGTAAAATACCAGCTTGGTTTGGATGCCACGACGGGTCAGCTCTTCATCCAGCTCGTTGCAGATCATAATCAGGAAATCTGCAGGGCGGGCGTCATAGCAATCCGGGCATTCACAGTGGTTGTGGTTGGCGTCTGCCAAATTGATGTGAATGTTATCCAAATGGGTGTTTTGTTCAGCAAAGTCTGCCATAACCTTTACCAGATTGGTGCGGACCTGGGGCTGGGAAAGACACAGCTGGGTGTTGTTGGGATCGCCAAAGTTATACTTGCCAATGTCAAACACATTCTTGCGAAGACCGCGCTTGCCGTTCAGCATTGCCATTTTGGACAGCTGCTCCTCGGTGGGGAACTTCTCACCGCGAATATAGGCGTTGCGGTCTTCCGGGAGAATGCCAATGGAGCGGGGGCAATCGCCGTGCTCACCGTCGCAGATCAGCAGACCGCGCTTGGTGATCTCTGCCAGGTAAAGGCCCTTCCACTGATCATATTGGGACTGGGGAACAGGCTCCGGCTCCCGGTTCATTTCGTTTAAGTTGTGGGCGTAATAGCGCTCGTGGTAGGTATGGACACCCAGAGGGGCAAAGTAGTTCTGCTCCTGCTTGGTGTTGTAGTCAATAAAGTCCATAACCTGCTCAATGCTGGGATCGCCTTCGGTGGTGTGGCCGCGATACCAGTGATCCGCCAGCTTATGATATTTTTGGGGCTCAATATTTTTCCGGGGAATGTACTCGCCGTCAATGCCGGGGAAAAGCCACCGACAGCCGTTAAGACGCAGAAAACGATACACCGCAAACAGCACAGATCTGACATTAGAGCCGGCCAGAATGCCTCCGCATTCGTCAGTATCAACGTGGACAACATCCTCACGGACCGGGTCTTTCGCTTTGCATTCAAGACCAAAATCTTCCAGAAGACCCAGGCGGAAACCGTCTTTGGCATTGGGGTCAACGGTGATGGGTGTGTTGCCACATTCGGGCATCATCATCCAAAGGTACTTCTTCAGTTCTTCTGCGGCAAAATCCAGCACGTGATCGTCGCGCATTTTGTAAATGTGAAACATTTTCTGCCTCCTTGATTTTTGGTTTTTCCAACCAAATTCCTCCTAGCCCATTATAGTGGATATTGAGAAAAAGTCTAGTCTAAAAAACAACATAAATCCTTCTATTTTTCACTATCAAAAAACTCCCGACAGCAACGCTGTCGGGAGTAGTATCAGAATTCAATTTTGGGCATCTGTTTGACAAGAACTTCCAAAGCACTCATTGCAAGACCGATGTCCGCGTAACGCTCCATCTCAATATCGTATTTGCCAAAGTCATAAACAAACTTGTGGAACATTTCCAAAGCATACTTGTTATTGCCTTGGCATTTTTCGATTAATATTTCAGCCAGCCGCTGGCAGTACTCTGCGTGGCGTTTCAGCAGCCGGTAAGCCACCGTCTGGGGACGAGTGGGCATCACCTTATGCTTGGCGGCCAGATCCCGGGCCATAGCGGCCAGTTCCTTCACCTTTGTCAGATAAGGCACGCGACCGGGGTTGTAATGCGTACCCTTGCCGGGATCGGCACTGTCTTCACCTGCCATATACTTTTTGCCAAAGGCTTCGGAAATCGCAGTAAGGTAAGCGTTGACCTGCTTCCAGTCCTCACCGTACAGGTGCTGCATAAAGTCAGCCTTTTCTGCGTCATAGTCGCAATCCCGGTTGACCAGGGTTTCTGCGTAGATATGATCGTGGAAGCCGTGAGGGAAGAAGCTTTTAACAGAGCCGTCCTGTAACATACCCTGACTGCCAAAATATTTTTGACTGCGTACATCGTCATACAGACAGCGGCTGATATAAGTCAGGCCCGGATCCCGGTACTGAGGTCTCCAGAAGTGATATTCGTAGGTGTAACACTGGCCGGGGAAGGTTTTTTGCCAATCCTTCAGGTGTGCTACACAGCCTTCCATAGTTTTGGGAGCTTCCCACTCGTTTTTGCGAATGTAGGGATTGGGAGGGGGAATGATGGTGTTTTCGTCAATGCTGCTGGTGTAAGAACGGGTGATGGGACAGAATTGCAGGAAGAACCGATCGGGGTTGTTCAGTTTTTCCTTCTCCGGCGCAAACATCAAATCCACATAGAGGTAGAAGACAAGCTTGGTGTGGATACCGCGACGATTCAATTCTTCGTCCAGTTCATTGCAGATCATAACCAGGTAATCGGAAGGACGGGTATCATAGCAATCGGGACACTCACAAAAATTATGGTGGGCATCAGAAAGGAAGATCTGCATACTGTCCAGATGCTGGTTCTTTTCCGCGTGGTCTGCAATAACTTTTACCAGATTGGTGCGAATCTCCGGCTGGGAGTAGCACAGCTGGGTGGTGAAGGGATCACCGCAGTTATATTTGCCCACATTCCAGCGGTCCTTACGCAATGCCCGAACACCGTCCAGCATTGCCATTTTGGATTTTTGCTCCTCTGTGGGGAATTTCTCACCCCGGACAAAGGACATCCGTTCATCCGGATCGATGCCAATGGATCTTGCGCAATCTGCGTGCTCACCGTCGGTGATGATCAGACCGCGCTTGGTGATTTCAGAGAGGTAAAGCGTTTTCCACTGGTCGTGCTGTGTCATAGTGACCGGCTCGGGATCTCTGTGAGCGTCGGTATAGGCGTGATTATAGTAATTGTCGTGGTATCCCCAAACACCCAGAGGGGCAAAGACATTTTGTTCCTGCTTGGTGTTGTAGTCAATAAAATCCATTGCCTGCTCAATACTGGGCATACCCTCGGTAGTATGGCCGCGATACCAGTGATCAGCCAGCTTGTGATACTTTTGAGGCTCAATGTTTTTCCGGGGGATGTGCTCACCGTCAATGCCGGGAAACAGCCACCGGCAGCCGTTGAGTCGCAGGAAACGATAAACGGCAAACAGAACACTGCGCACATTAGAGCCGGCCAGAATGCCGCCGTTTTCGTCGGTGTCAATATGTACGATATCTTCCCGGACCGGGTCTTTTGCCTCGTTAGGCAGACCAAAATCTTCTAAAAGACCCAGGCGGAAACCGTCCTTGGCATCGGGGTCAACGGTGATGGGTGTGTTGCCACACTCCGGTATCATCATCCACAGGTATTTCTTTAGTTCCTCTGCGGCGAAATCCAGCACATGGTCATCGCGCATTTTGTAAATGTGAAACATTTTCTGCCTCCTTGATTTTTGGTTTTTCCAACCAAATTCCTCATAGCCCATTATAGTGGATATTGAGAAAAAGTCTAGTCTAAAAATAACATAAATCCTTCTATTTTTCAGTGGTGAAAGAAAATCGCCCTTGACATGGAACTGCCAAGGGCGATTATGCTCAGAAAACGATATCGGGCATTTTGTTGGCGATCAGCTACAGGGGTTGCACAGCAAGGCGGAAGTCCATATTGCGCTCCAGCTCGTATTCATACTTGCCGAAGTCATCAATAAATTTCTTCATCAGTTCCTGGGCGTACTTGTCGTTACCCTGACACTTTTCGATAAACACCTCGGCGGCCCGCTCGCAGTACTCTGCGCACTGTCTGGGGACGGGTGGGCATTACCAGATGCTTGGCGGCCAAGTCTCTTGCCATTGCAGCAAGCTCCTTCACCTTTGCCAAGTAAGGCACGCGGCTGGGATTGTAGTGGGTGCCCTTTGCCGGATCGGCGCTATCCTCGCCGTTCATATACTTTTCGCCAAAGGCTTCAGAAATGCCGGTCAGGTATGCGTTGACCTGTTTCCAATCCTCACCGTACAGATGCTCCATATAGTCGGCTTTTTCCGCCTCATAGTCGCAATCCCGGTTGACCAGGGTTTCTGCGTAGATATGGTCGTGGAAGCCGTGGGGGAAGTAGCTCTTGTTGGAGCCATCCTCCAAAATGCCCTTACTGTCAATAAACTTCTGGGCGCGCACATCTTCGTAAATGCGGCGGCTGATGTAACTTAAGCCCGGATCCCGGTTGGCCTCGTTGAGCATATGCGTGTAATAGCTGTTGTGATAGCCGTGGATGCCCAAAGGCGCATAGAAGTTTTCTTCCTGCTTGGCGTGGAAATCAATGTAATCCAGCACCTGTTCAATGCTGGGGCTGCCCTCGGTGGTGTGGCCGCGATACCAGTGATCGGCCAGCTTGTGATACTTTTGGGGTTCAATGGCTTTTCGGGGAATATGCTCACCGTCTACACCGGGAAACAGCCAGCGGCAGCCGTTGAGCCGCAGAAAACGGTACACGGCAAACAGCACACTGCGGACATTGGAGCCTGCCAGAATGCCGCCGCATTCGTTAGAAAGGCAACCACCCGCTATGCGGGTGGACTAAAAAGAGTTCTACTTATGGGTAGAAAAAGAAAACCTCCAATGATAGAGTTGTAGCAGGTTCGCCAACCGCTACAAACAACATCAATGGAGGTTAGCCCAATG
>JAZLAB010000086.1:0-20333 GCA_045612985.1 Faecousia sp. | reverse complement strand
GCCAATGATGTTACGCAAGGTGGTGGCTGTGAGGGTTTCCATTGCCGCCATAGGATGCTCCACGCCGTAGGCGTACAGCTTGGGGTCGGTGATCTGGAAATACACGACGGTGTCGATCTGCATGGTAACATTATCTTTTGTGATAACCGGCTGGGGCGGATAATCGTGGACCTGCTCCTTCAGGGATACCCGCTTGGCGATCCGGTCAATAAAGGGGATCTTTACGTGCAGGCCTACGCCCCAAACGCTGGAAAATGCGCCCAGACGCTCGATAACATAGGCGTGGGATTGCTGGACAACGGCAATGTTGGAAATGATCAAAATAGCAATTACAACGATCAGCGCAAGAACTAACATATTTGTTCCTCCTTCTTTAGGCTGAGGAGAGTTGAACCCCAACAGGTTTTCAGTGGCCTGCATTTCCCAATGCTGTAGAAAATCCCTAGATAATACACAAAGTATTGTCTTCGTGATTTTCTTTGCCTTGAAAAAAGCAGACCGCTGAAAACTGCGAAGCACCTCTCAGCCAGTGTTTTTTGATTGATTTTTTGTGCGGATGACGCAGCCTTGCTGACGCAAGGCAAGGAAGACAAGCCAAAAAGCAGCAAAAAGGGCTGCTGAGAGGCTATTGGGGTTCGACTCCCCTCAGCCTATGTACGGTTTTCGGTTACGAATACTTTAACGCCTTCTACCCGGTCAACGGTAACAAGGGTATTTTCCGGAATTTTAACATTTTCGGTGCTTCTGGCGCTCCACTGCATACCGCCCAGCTTCACCTGCCCGACACCCTGGATATTGTCGATGGCATCCACCACGATGCCGGTGGCGCCGATCACCGCGTCCACATTGGTTTTCACCAGCTTGGGAGTGATGAACTTTTTGACCACAGTGCGAAGGCTTGCCAGCAGCAGTACGGAAACTGCCACAAACAAAACCAGCTGCAGCCAGATTTGCGCCCCGAAAAGCGCGGCGATCATCGCTGCCAGCGCGCCGCAGGCAAACCAGATGCTTACAAGGCTCACCGTGGACGATTCCATCCACAAAAAGACCACCATTAGTATAAACCACAAAATTGCAGCCCAATTCATAACGGCCACTCCTTTCTCTATTTGGTCTTCTAATTATATGATAGCAAATCATAAAAAAGCAGTCAATTCTTTTTTTGTTCATAATTTCGCCGATAACACTTGCGCGTACAAGGTTTTTGATATATAATGTAGTTGTAAAAATTTGGGCTGCTGCCCGTTATTTTGGAGGAATAATCTTATGTTTCAAGCTATGATCGAAACCTTGAAGGCCAATCCTCGGAAGATCGTTTTCACCGAAGGCCACGACGCCCGTATTCTGGAGGCAACTGCCCGCCTTAACGAGGGCAAGTTCCTGACCCCCATCCTCATTGGCAATGTGGAGGAAGTCAAGGCCAATGCTGCCAAGGGCGGCTTCAACATTGAAGGCGTGGAAATCATTGATCCCAAGACCTACGAGGGTATGGGCGCAATGGTGGAAAAGATGGTAGAGCTCCGTAAGGGCAAGATGAGCGCTGAGGACTGCGGCGCTGCCCCTTCCAAAGGCAACTATTTCGGCGCGATGCTGGTGAAGATGGGTCTGGCGGACTCCCTGCTGGGCGGCGCTACTTACTCCACCGCCGACACCGTCCGTCCTGCGCTGCAGCTGGTCAAGACCAAGAAGGGCGCAAACCTGGTTTCTTCCTGCTTCATTATGGTCCGTGGCGACGAGAAGATCGCAATGGGCGACTGCGCCATCAACCTCAGCTATGAGGACAGCGTAGACAAGGAAGGCAATGTAACCGTTTCTGCCGCCCGGAAGCTGGCAGAGGTTGCTGTGGAAACTGCCAACACCGCAAAGGTATTCGGCATCGATCCCAAGGTGGCAATGCTCTCCTTCTCCACCAACGGCTCCGGCAAGGGCGCAACTGTGCAGCTGAGCCACGATGCAACCCAGGTTGCCAAGGAAATGGATCCCACTCTGCTTATCGACGGCGAGATGCAGTTTGACGCTGCTGTTGCTCCCGAGGTGGGTCAGCTGAAGTTCCCCGGCTCCCCCGTTGCCGGCTATGCCAACACCTTCATCTTCCCCTGCATCGAAGCCGGTAACATCGGCTACAAGATCGCCCAGAGACTGGGTGGCTTTGAAGCTTACGGCCCCATCCTGCAGGGTCTGGCAGCGCCCATCAATGACCTGTCCAGAGGCTGCAACGCAGACGAGGTCTACAAGATGGCCATCATCACCGCTGCGCTGGTGTAAAATACCGTAAAAACCCATTTCCGGGCGGAAAAATCCGCCCGGATTTTTTTATTTTTAAATATTTGAAAAGTCCTTGAAAATACAAGGTTTTTTTCCACAAGTATCTGTGGAAAAACTCTTGTTTTTTTTAGAAAAATATGATAAAATTTACGGTGAGAAAATGTCGCCGTTTTTGACCCTGTTTTGCGGCAAAAAAAGAAAAAAAGGAGAAGCGCTTATGTATGCAACTGCCTATGTTTGGGCAAAGGTTTTGCGCCATGTGGAAGAGCGTTTGGACGCCGTTACCGTTTCTGCTTATTTTGATGATGCAGAGGTTGTGGAATTAAATGAGGAGCAGCTGATCTTGTACTCCCCCAATGATTTCCGCAGAGAATTTATCCTCCGCCGTTACCGGGATTATATTCAGGACGCCCTGAAGGAGATCTTCAATTCCGATGCCAAGCTCCTTGTTTTCGGAGATGAAGAGCTGAAAGCCTATAAGCAAAAGGAAAATCCTGCCAGCGCGATGGATTTCAATCCCCAGTTTTCCTTTGAAAACTTTGTGGTAGGTCCTTCTAACCGATTTGCCCACGGCGCGGCCATTGCCGTCAGCAATCAGCCCGGCCAGGCCTATAACCCCCTGTTTATTTACGGCCCTCCCGGCGTGGGTAAGACCCACCTGCTGTATGCCATCGCCAACGGCATCCGCCGGACCAATCCCAATGCCAACATCGTCTATATCAAGGGCGACCAATTTACCAATGAGCTGATCGCTGCCATCCAAAGCGGTAAGAACATTGAGTTTCGGAACAAGTACCGGGAAGCAGATCTGTTCCTCATCGACGACATTCAGTTTATTGCCGGCAAGGAAACCACCCAGGAGGAGTTTTTCCACACCTTTAACAAGCTTTATGAAGAGCATAAGCAGATCGTAATGACCTCTGACCGAAAGCCCAGCGATATGCTGACTTTGGAGGACCGGCTGCGTACCCGTTTTGAGTGGGGTCTGCTTGCCAGCATCGAAACCCCGGACTATGAGACCAGAATGGCCATCATCAAGACCAAAGCCCAATCTTTGGGTATGGAGCTGCCGGACGATGTGTGTAACTACATCGCCGTCAATGTTACCAACAATGTGCGGCAGATCGAAGGCACCGTTAAAAAGATTATGGCGTATCGGGACTTAAACAATATGCCCCTGGATCTGCAGAATGTTTCCGTTGCCATTGAGGATATGTTCAAGACCGGAAACGGCAACACCCTGCCCTCTCCCGATCTGATCATCAACCAGGTGTGTAAGTTCTATTCCATCGACGAAAACACCATTCGCGGCACAGAAAAAACAAGAGGTACTGCCGAGGCCCGGCAGGTGGCAGTCTATCTGGTGCGCAAGCTGACCAACCTCAGCTCCCCGGATATCGGCAAGGTCTTCAACAAAGACCACTCCACCATCCTCTATTCCATCAATAAAGTGGAGAGCATGCTCAAAAGCGGCGATGACAACCTGAAAAACCATATCCGGGACATTACCGCCAATATCAACTCCTGTCTGTAAGTTTTCCACAAAGACTGTGGAATGTGGAAAGATAAGCTGTTGATAAATTCTGCGGTTTTTCTTTCAAAAACCCTTTGTGGAAAAGTTATTCTTTTACACACTTAGCTTGTGGATAAAAAGTTGGCTCTTTTCTAGAACAAAAACCACTTTTCCACATATTTTTCCCCTACTGCTACTTTTACTACCTAAAATTCTATATTTTTATATATATTCTTTTATTATTACAAAAAGGAGAATTGATTATGCGTTTTACCTGTGAAAAAAGTATGCTGCTGACGGGTCTGAACATCACCGGAAGGGCCGTTGCCCAAAAAAGCGCGATTTCTGCCATTGAGGGCATTTTGTGTAAGGCAGAAGACGGTCTGCGTCTGACCGGCTTTAATATGGAAACAGCCATTACCTACACCATTGAAGCAGAAGTTATCGATGCAGGCGCCTGCGTGTTTCCTGCAAAGCTTTTTGCGGACATTATCCGCCGTCTGCCGGAAGGCCCGGTTACTGTTGTGGTAGATGACAATTATAAGGTTTCCATCCGGGCAGGCTACGCATCCTTTACCATTAGCGCAGAAGCGGCGGAGGATTATCCGGAGCTGCCTGAGGTCAACACTGCAAACAGTGTCAGAATTCCCCAGATGGCTCTGAAGGAGCTGATCAGCGGTACGATCTTTGCAGTTTCTGAAAATCAGGGAAGACCCATTCACACCGGTGTGAAATTTGAGGTGGAAAATGACACCGTTTCCACAATCGCTGTGGACGGCTTCCGTCTGGCACGGCGCACACATCACACCGAAGAAAGCATCGAAAGACCTATTTCCTTTGTTGTTCCCGCCCAGGGTCTGAAGGAAGTGGAAAAGATCCTCCAGGACGAGGACGGTGAGGTTATCTTTAATCTGGGCAGCAAGCACATTCTGTTTAAGATCGACAATGCAACCTTGATTTGCCGTCTGCTGGAAGGCGAGTTTTTGGATTGGCGGAGGGTTATGCCCACCAATGCGCCGGTGCGGCTGGTTGCCAATGTGTATGAGCTGTGCTCTGCTTTGGAGCGCGTAGGTCTGGTGGTTTCTGAAAAGTATAAGAGCCCGGTAAGATGTGTGTTCTCGGATCAGACCCTGCTGCTTCGTACTAACACCACCATCGGCGCAGCAGAAGACCGCTGCAGCTTTGCCGGCGACGGCAAAGAACTGGAAATCGGTTTCAATGTTCGCTATCTGTGTGATGCTCTCCGGGCCATTCCCGGCGACGAAGTGGTTTTGGAGCTGACCAACGGCTTAAGTCCCATTGTGATGACTCCCGCAGAAGAAAAGTATGACTATGCCTATATGGTGCTGCCTGTGCGCATCTCCACCAATTAAAAGCTATGAAAGTTACTGTAAGTAAAAAGGAAAAAGGAATCCCGGTGGAAATTTCCACGGAGTTTATTAAGCTGGAAGCGGCGCTGAAATTTGTCAACGCCACCGAATCCGGCGGTATGGCCAAAACGGTCATTCAGGAGGGTTTGGTGCGTGTAAACGGCGAAGTTTGCACGATGCGTGGCAAAAAGCTTTATAAAAATGACACCTTTTTCTTTGACGGACAAACATATGTGATTTGTTAAGATGAAACTGGAGCGACTGAATTTAAGGGATTTTCGAAATTATAGTGAATTTTCGATGGATTTTGATCCCGGCGTAAATCTGGTGGTGGGCGACAACGCCCAGGGTAAGACCAATCTTTTAGAGGCGGTTATTTATCTTGGCAGCGGAAAGAGCTTTCGCACCCAGAAAAACAGCGAGCTTGTTCGGTTTGGCGGGGATTTTGCGGATCTTTCCGGGCAGGTGTTTTCCCAGGAGCGGACCCAGAGCCTGCGTTGGGTAGTGTTTTCCGGTCAAAAGACCCGGCAGCTTTTCTTAAACGGCGTGAAAAAGAAAACCGCCGGTGATATTTCCGGTGTGTTTCAAACGGTGTTGTTTTGCCCGGAGGATCTGATGGTGCTCAAAGCCGGCGCTTCTGCCCGGCGGAGACTGGGCGACAATGCGTTATGTCAACTGCGGCCCAACTATGAGGCTGCTCTTTCCGAGTATCATCGGATTCTGGAACAGAAAAGCCGGATCTTAAAGGACCGGTTTGAAAATCCGGCGCTGCTGCAAGTTCTGCCGGAGTACAATCTGCGGCTTTGCCAGGTTGGCGCGCTGGTGATTTCCTACCGGGCGCGGTTTTACGAGGGACTGGCCCAGGCGGCGGAGGGCTATCATAAGCTGTTTTCCGGCGGCGCGGAGGATTTTCATTTGGAATATAAGACCGTTTCTACGGTGGAAGATCCCTTTGCCCCGGTGGAAGTACTCACCGGCCAGCTGCAGGACCATATGGAAAGCCACAGCCGGGCGGAGCTGGAAAGCGCCCAGTGTCTGACCGGCCCCCATAAGGACGATTTTGATGTTACGCTGTCCGGCTTAAGCTTAAAATCCTTTGGCTCTCAAGGACAGGTGCGAACGGCGGCCATTAGCCTGAAGCTGGCCCAACGGTCCTTGATGGCCAAGCAGTCTGGACAGATGCCGGTGCTGCTGCTGGACGATGTGCTTTCCGAGCTGGACCCGGGAAGACAGGATTTTGTGCTGAATCAAATCACCGAGGGGCAGGTATTTATCTCCTGCTGCGAAATCGGCAGATTTACAAAATTGGGTAAGACGATAGAGATCTGCAAAGGGCAGATTGTGAAATAAGGAGTATGGAATATGTCTGAGGAAACGAAAGTTACGCAAGAATACGGTGCGGAGCAAATACAGGTGCTGGAAGGCCTGGAGGCGGTGCGTAAGCGCCCCGGTATGTATATCGGCTCTACCTCTGCATCGGGTCTGCATCATCTGGTATATGAGATCGTGGATAACTCCATCGACGAAGCGCTAGCAGGTTACTGTAAGCACATCACCGTTACCATCAACCCCGGTAACTCCATCACCGTTACCGACGATGGCCGCGGCATCCCCGTAGACATTCAGCCCCAGACCGGAAAGCCGGCGCTGGAGGTGGTGTTTACTGTGCTTCACGCCGGCGGTAAGTTTGGCGGTGGCGGTTACAAGGTCTCCGGCGGTCTGCACGGCGTGGGAGCGTGTGTTGTAAACGCCCTGAGTCAGTCTTTGCAGGCCCGGGTCTACAAAAACGGAAAGATCCACGAAATGAAGTTTGCCCGGGGTCATATCACCCAGGAAATGAAGATCGTGGGCGATACCGACAAAACCGGTACCGAGGTTACCTTCCAGCCGGACCCGGAGATGTTTGATGATGTGGTCTACAGCTACGAGATCCTGCACGAAAGAATGCGCGAAGAAGCCTTCCTCAACGCCGGTCTTTCCATCACCATCACCGATGCCCGGGGCGACGAGATCCAAACCGAGACCATGTGCTATGAAGGCGGTATCCGGGAGTTTGTAACCTTCTCCAACCGGAAAAAGACGGTGATCCACGAAGATGTGATCTATATCTCCGGCTCTAAAGGCGATGCCTCTGCAGAAATTGCCATTCAGTATAATGACAGCTTTAACGAGACCATCCAGTCCTTTGCCAACGATGTGCGTACCCCCGAAGGCGGTATGCACGAGACCGGCTTTAAGACAGCCCTGACCCGTGTGCTGAACAATTATGGCACAAAGATCGGCATTATCAAGGGCGACGACAAGGTCTCCGGCGAGGATGTGCGAGAGGGTATCTCCGCCATTATCTCCGTGAAGCTGACCGATGCCCAGTTTGAGGGCCAGACCAAGGCAAAGCTGGGTAATGCCTACATCCGCACCCTGGTGGAGCAGATTATGGGCGATCAGCTGTCTACCTATTTTGAGGAGCATCCTGCTACCGCCAAGATCATTCTGGAAAAGGCGATGCTGGCAAACCGGGCAAGAGAAGCGGCCCGGAAGGCAAGAGAAAACGCCCGGCGCAAGACCGGTCTGGAATCCGGCGGTATGCCCGATAAATTGCAGGATTGCAACGAAAAAGATCCCAGCCTCTGCGAGCTTTACATCGTCGAGGGTGACTCCGCTGCCGGCTCTGCCATTCAGGGCAGAGATTCCCGCTTCCAGGCGATTCTGGCTATGTGGGGTAAAATGCTCAACGTGGAAAAGGCCAGAGCAGACAAGATCTACGGAAACGATAAGCTGTCTCCTCTGATCATCGCCCTGGGCGGCGGTATCGGCGAGGACTTTGACATTGAAAAACTGCGCTATCACAAGATCATCATTATGTCCGATGCGGACGTGGACGGCGCTCACATCCGTACGCTGCTGCTGACCTTCTTCTTCCGGTATATGCGGCCGCTGATCGAAAACGGCTTTGTTTACTCCGCTGTGCCGCCCCTTTACAAGCTGAAAAAGGGCAAGACCGAGCGGGTCGCCTACTCCGACGAGCAAAGAGATCTGGTTTCCGCCGAAATGCGCGGCGAAGGAAATGCAAAAATTGAGATCTCCCGGTTTAAGGGTCTTGGTGAAATGGATGCCGAGGAGCTGTGGGACACCACAATGGATCCGGAAAAGCGCAGCCTGCGCCGGATCACTTTGGACGATGCCCGCCGGGCTGACGAGATCTTTACCGTTCTGATGGGCGAGCAGGTAGAGCCCAGAAAAGAATGGATCGAAAAGAACGCAAAGTATGCCATTAACATCGATATTTAAAGGAGGTGACGCAAAGTGGCAAAGCAAAATCGCAGCTATAAGCCGGAAGACATTATGTTTCCGGATCAGGTGATCACCACAAGCAACCTTGTGGAGGAAATGGAAAAATCCTACATCGAATACGCCATGAGCGTCATCGTGGGCCGCGCCCTGCCGGATGTGCGGGACGGACTTAAGCCGGTCCACCGCCGTATTCTTTACACAATGTATGAATCCGGTCTGACCTCTGACAAGCCTTTTAAGAAATCCGCCACCTGTGTCGGTGATGTGCTGGGTAAATACCACCCCCACGGCGATACCTCTGTCTATGACGCGATGGTCCGCCTGGCGCAAAACTTCTCTATGCGCTATATGCTGGTGGATGGACATGGCAACTTCGGCAGCGTGGATGGAGATCCCCCGGCTGCTTACCGTTACACCGAGGCAAGAATGTCCAAGCTCTCCAACGAGATGCTCCGGGACATCGATAAGGACACCGTGGATTGGGACCCCAACTTCGACGAAAGCCGGAAAGAACCCCGGGTGCTTCCCAGCCGTTTCCCCAACTTGCTGGTTAACGGTTCTTCCGGTATTGCTGTGGGTATGGCCACCAACATTCCGCCTCACAACCTGCGGGAAGTGATCAATGCCTGCGTGGCAGTGCTGGATGATCCGGAAGTTACCATGGTGGACCTGATGGAGCACATTTCCGGTCCGGATTTCCCCACCGGCGGTATCATTATGGGCCGCAGCGGTATTCGGGCTGCCTATGCCACCGGTCGTGGCAAGGTGGTAGTCCGGGCCCGGACAGAGTTTGAAGAATTCGGCGCAGACCGTATTCGCATCATCGTTACGGAGCTGCCCTACCAGGTCAACAAGCGCCAGCTGATCAAGAACATCGCAGACCAGGTCAAGGACAAGCGCCTGGAAGGTATTTCCGATTTGCGGGATGAGACCGACCGGAAGGGTATGCGCATCGTCATTGAGCTGAAAAAGGATGTCAATCCCCAGGTGGTGCTCAATAACCTCTTTAAGCAGACGGCGCTGCAAAGCAGCTTCGGCATTATTATGCTGGCGCTGGTGGACAACCAGAAGCAGCCCCGGATCCTTTCTTTGCGGCAGATCATTGACGAGTATCTGGCGTTCCAGATGCAGGTGCTGACCCGCCGCACCCAGTATGACCTGAAAAAGGCCCAGGAGCGGGCGCATTTGTTGGAAGGTCTGCTCATTGCCCAGGATAATATCGACGAGGTTATTAAGATCATCCGCTCTGCCTATGACGATGCCAAGGAGCGGCTGTGTGAGCGTTTTGGTTTGGACGATGTCCAGGCCCAGGCCATCCTGTATATGCGCCTGAAGGCCCTGCAGGGTCTGGACAGAGAAAAGCTCCAGGCAGAATTCGACGAGCTGCAGGAAAAGATCCGCTATTACAACGAACTTCTTGCCGATCCTGCCAAGCTGCAAGCGGTCCTCCGGGAGGAGCTGGTGGCCATTGGCGAAAAGTTTGGCGACGAGAGAAAGACCGAGATCCAGGACATCGAGGACGAGATCGACATCGAGGACCTGATCGAGGAGGAGCAGTGCGTCTTCACCATCTCCAATCAGGGCTATGTGAAGCGTATGCCTGTGGACACCTACCGCACCCAGGCTCGCGGTGGCCGGGGCGTCAATGCCCAGAACCTGAAGGAAGAGGACTTTGTGAAGAGTCTGTATGCCGCTTCCACCCACGATCATATGCTGTTCTTTACCGACCGGGGCAGAGTCCATCACCGGAAGGGTTATCAGATCCCCGAAGCCAGCAGAACCGCTCGCGGTACGGCAATGGTCAACATCCTGCCGCTGGAGCTGGGTGAAAAGGTAACGGCGATGGTGGTTACCCGGGAGTTTAACGAAGACGAGTACCTGGTAATGGTTACCCGGAAGGGCACAGTCAAGCGCATTCCCTTCATTGCCCTGAACACCCGCAGAAAGACCGGTATCCGGGCCATCACATTGGAGGAAGGCGATCAGCTGATCAATGTGATGCGCACCAACGGTGATGACAACATCATTCTGGCCACAGCAGAGGGTATGGCCATCTGCTTCAACGAAAAGGATGTCCGTCCTATGGGCAGAGATGCTGCCGGCGTTCGCGGTATTATGTTAACCGGTGAGGATGTGGTCATCGGCGCGGAAAAGGCCGAGGAAGGCACGACCCTTTTGACCGTTACAGAAAACGGCTTCGGTAAGCGCACCGAGCTACAAGAGTACCTGCGTACCGGCCCCGACGGCGAAAAGGTTGCCCAGAGCCGGGGCGGTAAGGGCCTGAAGAACTATAACATCACACCCAAGACCGGCAAGGTGGCCGGCTGCCGTGTGGTCAAAGACACCGACGATGTAATGCCCATTGAAAACGGCGGCGTGATCATCCGTGTGCCTGCTGCAAGTATTAACATTTACAAGCGGGATGTCCAGGGCGTGATCATTATGCGCATTGAAGAGGGCAACCAGCTGGTAAGTTTGGAACGTGTGGAATCCGTTGAGGAAGAGGAGATCGAGGCGTGAAGACCGTAACCCTTTACACCGACGGCGCTTGCTCCGGCAATCCCGGCCCCGGTGGCTGGGGCGCGATATTGGAGTATCAGGGAATTGAAAAAGAGTTGTCCGGTGGTGCGGAAGGCACCACCAACAACCGGATGGAGCTGACGGCAGTGATTCAGGGCCTGCAGGCTTTGAAAGAAAGCTGCATCGTGGAGCTTTACTCCGATTCCAAGTATGTCATCGTCGCCCTGGAAAAGGGCTGGGCAGTTTCCTGGCAGAAAAACGGCTGGCGTAAGGCGGACAAAAAGCCGGCGCTGAATCCGGACCTGTGGGAGACCCTTTTAGAGCTGGTGGGCAAGCACGAACTGCGTTACCACTGGGTCAAAGGCCACGCGGATAACCCCAAAAACAACCGCTGCGACCAGATGGCGGTTGCCAGGTGGAAGGAAATCAAGGGTGAGTAAGAAATGTATTTGTCAATCGGAAACGATTTTGCCGTGCGAGAAAGCTCCATTATCGGTATTTTCGATATGGACAACACCTCCACCGGCAAGCGGACACGGGAATTCCTAAACCGCGCGGAAAAGGAAGGCAATGTGATCCCCTGCGACGATCTGCCCAAAAGCTTTGTGCTGACAGCAGAATACGGTATGGAAAGAGTCCATTTGACTACCCTTTCCTCCTCCACATTGGAAAAACGATTAAAATAAGTAGACCCCTCCGAAGGAGCTTCGGAGGAGCTTGCTTTTACCGAAAAATAGAATAAATTAAAACATAATATGGATTGATTAATCTATCGAAGGTATGTAATATAAAGAAGATTTTAGGATATAAAGGTGGTAAAAATGGAAGCATTACTGGCATTTGTTCCTATTTTGTTTTGCGTTGTGGCTATGGCGGCATTTAATTTGT
The DNA here is from genome assembly GCA_045612985.1 of Faecousia sp. Taxonomy (GTDB): domain Bacteria; phylum Bacillota; class Clostridia; order Oscillospirales; family Oscillospiraceae; genus Faecousia. The sequence continues at coordinate 8,486 of JAZLAB010000086.1, read as the reverse complement.
CTGCAAAAATCGCTATGCCTATTGCCTGGGTGTTGGTAGTTCTGATCGGCTATTTCTGTTGGAATATGGAATTACTTACACTGCTGGCGTATTCTATATCCGGACTGCTGAACTCTATCGAGGTCTTAATTATCATTTTTGGCGCAATCTTGGTTATGAACACCTTGAAAATGTCCGGTGGTATGACGACCATCAATAACGGATTCCGGGCGATTAGCCCCGATGCCCGTGTGCAGGCGATCATTATTGGATTTATGTTTGTTTGCTTCATTGAAGGCGCGGCAGGTTTTGGCACGCCGGCAGCATTGGCAGGCCCGCTGATGGTAAGCTTGGGATTTCCCCCGGTGGCTGCGGTCGTGGTGGCGTTGGTTTGCGACAGTGTTTGCGTTTCCTTTGGCGCCATTGGTACGCCGGTGGCTCAGGCCATTGCTTGCTTGGGTCCAGATGTGGCGACAGAAGGTTTTCAAAAGTCCCTTTCCCTTTGGACAGCAGTACCCCACGCGGTTGCCGGCACACTGATCCCCTTTATTGCAGTGGCGATTATGTGCAAATTCTTCAGCAAGGACCGCTCCTTCAAGCCTGCTTTGCAGGCACTCCCCTTTGCGCTGTTTGCAGGCCTTTCTTTCACTGTGCCGTACATACTGGTGGCAACGTTTATTGGATATGAATTTCCCTCTGTATTTGGCGCGTTGCTCGGACTTGTGATTACGGTAGTGGCGGCAAGAAAGAAATTCCTTACGCCAAAAACTGTTTGGCATTTTGGTCAGGAGCAGGATTGGCCGGAGGATTGGAAGGCTACCCAAGCCCCGGAAAAAGCAAAACAGTCCAATATGTCTTTGCTTTTGGCGTGGATTCCTTATGTACTGATCGCAACAATTTTGATCCTCACCCGAATCCCGGCGTTGGGCATTAAGGATATGCTCCAAAAGGGCATATTCCTGATCAAAACCGGAAATCTCTTTGGCGTGGAAAATACGGCAGTGAATCTGAAATGGGCTTATGTGCCGGGAACGGTATTTGTGTTGATCGCGGTGCTGACGATTTTCCTTCACAAAATGAAAAAGCAGGATGTAAAAAAAGCCTGGGTCAGCTCCTTCAAGCAGGTCAGCGGCGCGGCGATCGCTTTGGTCTTTGGCTTGGCACTGGTGCAGATCATGCGGTTTTCCGGCGCAAATGATGTATCTGACCCGGGGACGAAGAGTATGATCTTTTATATGGCAGAGGCCCTTTCCAAAGTGGGTGGGGTGTTGTATGTGATTTTCTGCCCTGTGATTGGTTTGCTGGGCGCCTTTGTTTCCGGCTCGAATACGGTTTCCGTTACGCTGTTTACAAATCTTCAGCAGATGTCCGCCCAAAGTTTGGGGCTTAACGAGATACTTATCGTGGCAGGAAACATCATCGGCGGCTCCATCGGAAATATGATCTGCGTCAACAATGTGGTTGCGGCTTGCGCCACTGTTGGCACAGTCGGCAAGGAAGGAAAGATCATCCGAACCTGCGCCATCCCGGCGGCAATTTACACCTGCATAGTAATTATCGTGCTGGCCGTTGCCCTATAAAAAGAAATCCCCGGAACTTTGGCCAAGTGTTTTTAAGGACACTTGGCCAGTTTTATTCGCCAAAGGCGAGTTATATTGCTACGCAGTGGTATTTGGACAAAAGTCCAAGTGATATTGCCTTCGGCAGTATGTGGGCGAATAAAATATCACTGAAGCCGCAAGGGTTCAATATCACTTTTGCATAGCAAAAATATCACTCCGACAAAGTCGGAATATCACTTTACAAACAAAAAGAAAGAGAAGACTCGTGTTATACGAATCTTCTCTTTTTCTGTTGTTATTGGGTTTGGAATATCAACCGCCGAAGACCTTCAGCAGGAAACCTGCGGTGCAGTCTTCCTGCCACGCTGTGTCTGGAAAGTGCATAATCCCCTGCCGTAAGGCAGGGGATTGGCTTTTTTAACCGAAGACGCTCAACAGGAAGCCTGCGGCAATGGCAGAGCCGATAACGCCGGCTACATTGGGACCCATTGCGTGCATTAACAGGAAATTGGAGGGGTTGGCCTTCTGGCCTTCCAAATTGGCAACACGAGCAGCCATAGGCACAGCAGACACGCCGGCAGAGCCGATGAGAGGGTTGATTTTGCCCTTTGTCAGCTTGCACATAATCACACCGCCCAGCAGACCGCCACAGGTGGAAAGAATAAAGGCTACAACACCCAGCACAACGATGCTGAGGGTCTGAATGGTCAGGAAGTTAGAGCCCACCATGGTTGCGCCCACAGAGGTGGACAGCAGCACGGTAACGATGTTCATCAGGGCATTTTGCGCGGTGTCGGAAAGCCGGTCGGTAACGCCGGTTTCCTTAAAGAGGTTACCCAGCATCAGACAGCCGATCAGCGGAGCGGTGTCCGGCAGCAGCAGCGCCACAAAAAGGGTAACTACAATGGGGAAAATGATCTTTTCCGCCTTGGAAACATCTCTGGACTGCTCCATTTTGATCTTGCGCTGTTCCTTGGTGGTCAGCAGCCTCATAAAGGGGGGCTGGATCATAGGGATCAGCGCCATATAGGAATAAGCGGCAACCGGGATCGCACCCAGCAGATGGGGGGCCAGCTGGCTGGTCAGGAAGATAGCGGTTGGGCCGTCAGCGCCACCGATAATGCCGATGGAGGCCGCTTCCGGGCCGGAAAAGCCCATAGCGATGGCGCCAAAGAAGGCGGCAAACACGCCCATCTGGGCAGCAGCGCCCAAAAGCAGGCTTTTGGGATTGGACAGCAGCGGGCCAAAGTCGGTCATTGCGCCAACGCCCATAAAGATCAGACAGGGATAAATGCTGGTTTTGACACCAATGTAGAAGAAGTCTAAAAGACCGCCTTCTTTTAAGATGGTGCCGTAGCTGTGATACGCTTCATGGCCTTCGGTCATAAAGTTTGTCCAAAGCTCCTGGCTGTAAAGGCCTGCGCCGGGCAGGTTGGTCAGGATACAGCCGAAGGCGATGCCGCAAAGCAGCAGCGGCTCAAATTTTTTGACGATCGCCAGGTATAGCAGCACACAGCCGATGGCGATCATCACCAAATTCTGCCAGCCGCCTTCTGCCAGGAAGCCGGAGATAATAGCGGCAAAACCGGAATCGTTCCACAATTTCAAAAAGATCTCACCGATATTCATTCTTCCACCTCCCGAATCGACACAAAGCGCAGCTCATTGATGGGTTTTTGCAGCTTGTTTGCGGTAATGGCCATAAGCATTGCGGCGGTTTTGGGGTCTACATTGTGTAGCTTCAGCTGACCGGCGCTGCCGGGGGCAGTTTCCGGGGGAAGCTCCACCGGGGTCAAGGGAATGACCTTTTGAGCGGCGGCAGCCTTCTTGTTCTTGGCAAGGAACGCCTTTCCCAGCAGGATGACGACGATCATCAGCAGAATCAGACCCAAAAAGACCACGCCGTAGCCCAGGAGGGCATAGATGCCGGCCTGGGGCAGAGTGATGTTTGTTAAAAGCATAGTAAAAGCCTCCTATACAGGGGTTTATTCAGAGAACAGCCAGTTGATCAGCATAGTGGTCAGGATGATCAGTCCGATGACCACGAAGATCACCAGCATACCAACGCCCATTCTAGGCAGCTGCTCCACAAAGCCCAGGGGGTTAATCTGTATATTCATATATTTAACCTCCAAACATACTCAGGATGATGCCGCCGGCGATGACAGATGCGATCTGGCCGGAGACATTGACACCGATGGAGTGCATCAGTAGGTGGTTCTGGGGATCTTCCGCAAGGCCCATCTTATGGACGATTCTGCCGGACATAGGGAAGGCGGAAATACCGGCTGCGCCGATCATCGGGTTGATCTTCTTCTTGGAGAAGACATTGATCAGCTTTGCAAAGAGAACGCCGCCGGCGGTGTCTACGATAAAGGCGATCAGACCCAGGCCCATGATCAGCAATGTGTCCAGCTGCAGGAACTTGTCCGCCACCATATTGAAGGCAACGGATATGCCCAGGAAAATGGTGATCAGATTTGCCAGCACATTCTGGGCGGTTTCGGACAGGCTGTCCAGCACACCGCATTCCCGGATCAGGTTACCGAACATCAAAAAGCCGATGAGCGCTGTTGCATCGGGGACGATGGCAGAGGCCACAACGGTGATGATGATGGGGAACATAATGCGGGTGGTCTTGCTGACAGACTTCTGCTCATAGGGCATCCGGATCATCCGCTCCTTCCGGGTGGTCAGCAATTTGATCACCGGAGGCTGGATCACCGGCACTAACGCCATATAGGAATAGGCCGCCACGGTGATGGCGCCAACATAGTTCGAGCCTAAGGTGTTGGCAACGGCAATGGAGGTAGGACCGTCCGCAGCGCCGATGATGGCGATGGAGGCGGCGTCCTTGGCTTCCGGGAAGAACATACTTGCCATAGAGAGGGTAAAGAAGATGCCGAACTGGGCAGCTGCGCCAAAGAGCATCAGCTTGGGATTGGTCAGCAGCGGGCCAAAGTCGATCATTGCTCCGATGCCGATAAACAGCAGCAGCGGAAACAGCTCGTTGGCGATGCCGGCCTCATACAGCTCCAGGATCGGGCCGGTGAGGGCGGTGGAGCCGGGGATATTTACCAGGATCGTACCCAAACCCATCGGCAGCAGCAGGGAGGGCTCCATTTCCTTCTTGATGGCAAGAAAGATCAGCAGGCAGCCCAGCAGGATCATAACTATGTCCTGCCACTGAAATTTCAGCAGGTTTTCGTACAAAATATTCATTTACACGCTCCTAAATCAGCCGATCATCACCAAAGTGTCGCCGGTGGAGACGCTGGCGCCCTTTGCGGTAACCACCTGGGTAACAACGCCGTCCTTGGGAGCGGTGATGTCGTTTTCCATCTTCATTGCTTCCAGAACACAAAGGACTTCGCCGGCCTTGATGGCCTGGCCATGGGTAACATTAACCTTCAAAATCGTGCCGGGCATAGGAGCGGTAACTGCTTCGCCTGCGCCGGTAACAACGGGCGCTGCGGCAGGAGCGGCTGCAGGAGCAGCTTCAACGGCTGCTGCTGCGGGAGCGGCGGGGGCTGCAGCGGCAGGGGCAACTGCCTCATACTCGCTTAAAAGCATTGCCTTGCCGGCTTCTACTTCTACTTCATAAACACGATTGTTAAGTGTAATTTTATACTTCATAATTACTCTACCTCCTTGATTGAAACAAAACGCAGCTCATTTAAGGGCTTTTGCAGCTTGTCTGCTACGATGGCCATAAGCATTGCGGCAGTTTTGGGTTCTACGCTATTTAGCTTCAGCTGACCGGCGCTGCCGGGAGCGGTGGGAAGCTCTGCCGGGGCAGGGATTTCCTCCACCGGTGCAGTGGCAGCTGCAGATTTCTTATTCTTCACAGCCTTGCAGATCACGGCGATCACAACCACCAGCGCCAAAACGGCAACCAGAGCAAGGGTGAGAATGTTATCCAGCTGGGAAGGAACATTTGTCAGAATTGGCATATCCGGTCTCCTTATGCCTCAACGATGGAGTAGGAGCAGACATTTTCCTCGGCAGCCTTGCGGTTTTCCAGGAAGGTCTCTGCCAGGTTGGGGAAGGCAATGTAGGAAAGCACATCCTCGTCGCACTTGGCAAGATCTCCCAGCTTTTCCCGGGTGGTTTCTACCACAGGAGCAAGGGTGTCGGCATAGCGGCCTTCGATGGGCTTTTCATCACCCAGGATCTTCTTCTGGACCTCCGGATCGATGGGTGCGGGGGTAGTGCCGTATTCGCCCCGGCAGTAAGCGGTGATCTCCTTGGAGACCTTTTTATACCGCTCGCCTACCAGCACATTGGTAACGGCCTGGACACCGACCATCTGGGAGGTGGGAGTAACCAGCGGAGGATAGCCCATATCCTTGCGGACCTTGGGAGTCTCCACCAAAACCTCTTCCAGCCGGTCCAAAGCATTCATCTGCTTGAGCTGGCTTAAAAGGTTACTGAGCATACCGCCGGGGATCTGGTAGGTCAGACACTGGGTGTCCGTTGCCAGGGCCTTGGGCATCAAAGTGCCGTCGGCAATAAAGTCCTCACGGACGGTCTTGAAGTAGTTGGCCATTTCGTTGAGGCAGCTGTCGTTCAGGTCCACCTCGTAGCCCAGCTGACGCAGAGCGTAAGTCATAGTTTCGGTGGCAGGCTGGGAAGTGCCGCCGGAGAAGGGAGAAATGGCGGTGTCCAGAATGTCCACGCCGGCTTCGGCAGCCTTCAGGTAAACCGGGTAAGCAAGGCCGGTGGTGCAGTGGGTGTGCAGGTCCACAGGCAGGTCCACAGCATCCTTGATGGCAGAGACCAGATCGTAAACCTCCTGGGGTCCGATGATGCCGGCCATATCCTTGATGCAGATGGTGCTTGCGCCCATCTCCTTCAGCTCCTTGACCATCTTCACGTAGTTGTCCAGGGTGTGGACGGGAGAGGTGGTGTAGGAAATGGTACCGGAGGCCAGCGCGCCAGCCTTGATGGCAGCTTCCATAGCCACCTTCATATTCTTCACATCGTTCAGTGCGTCGAAGATGCGGATGATGTCGATACCGTTTTCTACGGCCTTTGCCACGAACAGCTTGACGAAATCGTCCGGATAGTGGGAGTAACCCAGCACGTTCTGACCCCGCAGCAGCATCTGCAGCTTGGTGTTTGGCATCTTTTCCCGGATCTTGCGCAGCCGCTCCCAGGGATCTTCGTTCAGATAGCGCAGGCACACATCAAAAGTGGCGCCACCCCAACATTCTGCGGCATAAAAGCCGGCTTTATCGATGGTTTCCAGAATCGGTTCGAACTTTTCATAGGGTAAGCGAGTGGCGATGAGGGACTGATTGGCATCCCGCAGCACCGTTTCTACAAATTGAATTTTCTTGCCCATATATATACCTCCTAAAGAGCCAGTCTCATCCCTTCGGGATGAAACCCAATTTTTACAAGCATATCATAACACACCTAAAGATTTTTTGCAAGAAAAGTTACGGGAAAACCGAAGAAAATTATGGAGTTTTCGCTTACTGCAAGAAAAGTTGCAGAAATAAAGATTGATTTTCTGCCGTTTTTAAGGTATGATAAAGTTGCGAACTATGGATGTTGCAAAAGCGCGACAATCCTTGAATTTTATAAGGAAAGAGGAATGTATTATGGCAAAAATCGATCTGACAAAGTACGGCATTGCCGGTACTACCGAGATTGTCCACAACCCCTCCTACGAGGAGCTGTTTCAGGCAGAAATGGATCCTTCTCTGGAAGGCTTTGAAAAGGGCCAGCTCACCGAACTGGGCGCCGTGAATGTAATGACCGGTATCTACACCGGCCGTTCCCCCAAGGACAAGTTCATCGTGATGGACGAAAACTCCAAGGACACCGTTTGGTGGACTACCCCCGAATTTAGTAACGACAACAAGCCCGCTTCCCAGGAAGCTTGGGCCGCTTGTAAGGAGCTGGCTGTTAAGGAGCTGTCCAACAAGAAGCTGTACGTAATGGACGTGTTCTGCGGCACTAACAAGGACAGCCGTATGGCCATCCGCTTCATTATGGAAGTGGCATGGCAGGCACACTTCGTTAAGAATATGTTCATCGCCCCCACCGAGGAAGAACTGGCTAACTTCGAGCCTGACTTCGTTTCCTATAACGCAGCCAAGGCAAAGGTGGAAAACTACAAGGAGCTGGGTCTGAACTCCGAGACGGCTGCCATCTTCAACATCACCTCCAAGGAGCAGGTCATCCTGAACACCTGGTACGGCGGCGAGATGAAGAAGGGTATGTTCTCTATGATGAACTACTACCTGCCTCTGAACGGTATGGCTTCTATGCACTGCTCTGCCAACACCGATATGAACGGCGAGAACACCGCGCTGTTCTTCGGCCTTAGCGGCACCGGCAAGACCACCCTGTCCACCGATCCCAAGCGTCTGCTCATCGGCGATGACGAGCACGGCTGGGACGACGAGGGCGTGTTCAACTTTGAGGGCGGCTGCTATGCAAAGGTCATCAACCTGGATCCCGAGTCCGAGCCCGACATCTACAACGCCATCAAGCGTAACGCTCTGCTGGAGAATGTTACTGTGGATGAAAATGGCAAGTGCGACTTCGCTGACGGCTCTGTTACCGAGAACACCCGGGTTTCCTACCCCATCAACCACATCGAGAAGATCGTTCGCCCCGTTTCCAAGGGCCCCGATGCAAAGAACGTAATCTTCCTGTCTGCTGACGCCTTCGGCGTTCTGCCTCCTGTTTCCATTCTGACTCCGGAGCAGACCAAGTACTACTTCCTGTCCGGCTTCACCTCCAAGCTGGCTGGTACCGAGCGTGGCATCACTGAGCCCACTCCCACCTTCTCCGCTTGCTTCGGCGCTGCTTTCCTGGAGCTGCATCCCACCAAGTACGGCGAAGAGCTGGTTAAGAAGATGGAAAAGTCCGGCGCAAAGGCTTACCAAGTCGGAGGCCAAGCGGTCTTAGGAAGACAAAGTTGGTCTG
>JAZLAB010000085.1:0-8959 GCA_045612985.1 Faecousia sp. | reverse complement strand
CTGGCAGCCCTGGCAAAGATCCGGGAATTGGGTGTCAAAAACGGCATTGTGATCAAGCCCAAGACCCCCACAGAAGCCCTGATCCCCTACCTGGATAAGGTGGATATGGTGCTGGTGATGACTGTGGAGCCGGGCTTCGGCGGCCAGAAGTTTATGGCCGATATGATGCCCAAGCTGCAAACCATCCGCCAGATGCTGGATAAGGTCAACCCCGCCTGCCATTTGGAGGTAGACGGCGGCGTGGATTTGCAAACTGCGGAGGTTTGCAAGGAAAACGGCGCAGATGTGCTGGTGGCAGGCTCTGCCTTCTACGGGGCAGCAGACCGCAAAGCCTTCACCGCCCAAATCGAGAAATAAGCAAAACCGCCTGGGAATTTCCCAGGCGGTTTTTGTAAAAACAAAGCCACTTGCAATAAATTCTTTTGTATGCTAAAATGTTCATGCCACACAAGTTTATCTTTTAATCCGCAGGGGAAAAGTGTTTTTATTATTTGGTAAAAACACCTTCTCCTTTTTCGGCTTTCCCTTTGCGGATTACGGAACTTGTGTGGCGCAAGCGGGAGTTGTGTGTTTTTCGTGCGCAGCTTCGGCTGCGCATTTTTATATTTGGGAGAATTGCAAAAATGAAGAGAAGATTTCTAACAGTTGTGCTTTTTGTTGTTCTTTTGTTAGTGAGTATGTCTGCTTGTGATTTTGAGTACGAAGAACAAGACGCTTCCTTTTTAGATGTAACAACCACACAGAATGCAGCCGCAACAGATGAAACAATAGCTGAAACAACGGAACAAACGGTAGAAACCACATCCGAGGCGACGACAGCGACAAAGCATACGCACAAGTATGCAGCAGCAACCTGTACAAAACCGCAAACTTGTTCTTGTGGTGAAACAAAAGGTAAAGCTGCCGGACACGATTGGAAAGCTGCAACATGTAAAGATCCTAAAACTTGCAAAGAATGTGGCAAAACTAGCGGCAAAACAGCAGGCCATAAGTTTTCCAATGGAAAATGCAAAACTTGTGGAAAGGCTGACCCTGATTATAAGAAGGTAACAATGGTATGGATTCCTACAAACGGAGGAACAAAGTACCACACCCATTCTGGCTGTAGTAATATGAAAAACCCGAAGAAAGTTACGGAATCAAAGGCACAATCTAGTGGTTTCACTCCGTGTAAAAGATGTCATTAAAAAGCTAACAACAAAAACCGCCCGGGTTTCCCGGGCGGTGATTTTATAGCTTGTTGACATATTCTTTGATGGCTTCAAAGGATTTGTCGCTGATGGCGTGTTCCAGCCGGCAGGCATCCTCGGCGGCAGTCTCTTCGTCTACCCCAAAAGAGGTAAGCAGCCGCTGCAAAATGGTGTGCCGTTCGTAGATCTTCTGGGCAGTGGCCTCACCCAGATCGGTTAGGGTGATGTAGCCTTCCTTGCTGACGGTGATGTAGCCGCCCTTTTTCAGCAGACCTACGGCGCGGCTGACGCTGGGCTTGGAGTAACCCATATGCTCGCTGATATCCACGCTGCGCACAGCGCCGGTTTTTTGAAACAGCACGTGAATGGTCTCCAGATACATTTCGCCGGATTCGTGAATGGACATCGCCGCACCTCCTTACTTTTGTTTATTATAACTGAAAAGAAAAAGAAAATCAACTATTGGACTTGTTTTCCGCCAAAAGGGGCTGTATAATAAGCATATCCTTCCAAAAAGGGGCATCTTTATGGAAAAGGTAATGAAGGTCTTAATGATCGGTAGTTCCTACTGCTACTACTTCTGCGACGAGCTGTACGCCATCGCCCACGCAGACGGCGTGGAAATGAAGATCGCCAATATGTACATAAACGGCGGTCTGATCCGCCAGCATTATGAGCAGCTGATGGAAAACGAGCCCCGGTATTGGTACATCGTCAATGACAAAAATGGCAGAGTCCGCCAGACGGATTTTCGGCTGCAGGACGCGTTGGCGGCGGAGGACTGGGATGTGGTAACCAACCAGGAAAGCTACAGCCCCGGCTACGGCATCGTAGACCCTAACGCAAACGACGAAACCTGCCGCTATGCCAAACTGATGTTTGACTACTGCAAAGACCGCTTTCCAAAAGCGCGCCACCTGTGGCAGGCAGTTTGGGCAAAGGAGGTAGGCTTTTTGGGTGCGCCCACCCCGGAAAACCGGGCCAACAACTTTGCCGATGTGGAAGAGGAGTACCAGGTCCGCACCAAAGAAAAGCAGATCTTCTGCTATGAGGTCATCCGGGACAACTCCATCCAGGTCTGTAAGGAAAACGGCGTGGAAATGATCCCCACCGGCCTTGCCTGGCAGATCGCCAGAGAGGACAGCCGCATTGGCGATCATATGTGTATGGAAGACAAGACCCACGACGGTGAAGAGGGCGGCGGCCAGTACCTTAACGCCTGCGTCTGGTACGAGGTGCTGACAAAACGCACTTGTATCGGTAACCCCTGGCGTCCGGAATACGATCTTCCCGAGGAGAAATTGATCGCCCTGCAGCAGTGCGCCCATCAGGCGGTGGCTGGTGTTTTCGGCGAGGATTATGCAAAATAAGGAGAGAGACTATGAAACGCTATCTTTGCTTATTTTTGGCAGTTTTGATGCTGGCAGCCTGTTTGGTCGGCTGTGGCAAGGAAACGGAAAAGACCCCGGAGACCACCGAAAAGGCAGAAGATACCCTTCCGGTGCTGGAAAAGCAGATCTTAAATGTTTTGATGATCGGCTCTTCCTATAGCTACTATTACTGCGATGAGCTGGCAGCCATCGCCAATGCCGACGGCATCCGTATGGAGGTAGGTAACCTCTACATCAGCGGCGGCACGATGAAGCAGCATTACGAGCAGTTTAGCCAAAACCGACCCATTTACGAGTTTGTGGTCCACGGCAAAAACGGCAAGCAGAGCATCAAGCCTGCCACCATGCAGCAGGCGCTCCAGGGCAGAAACTGGGAACTGATCACTTTGCAGGAAAGCTATGACCCGGGCTACAACACCTTCTATCCCAATGCGGATGTAGAGACCGCGCAGTATGTGGAAAAGACCATCGAGGAGCTACAAAAGAGATTCCCGGAGGCGGAGCTTGCCTGGCATCAGGTCTGGTCCAAGGAGGTTGGCTTTAAGGGCGCTCTGGTGGCGCTGGATGCAGACATTGAAAACTGCGGTATGGACGAGCGCCGGCAGGTGCGCACGGCTGAAAAACAGCAGGCGGACTACGAAGTGATCCGGGACTGCGCCCTGGCCCTTTGCAAGGAATATAAGCTGCCCCGGATCCCCAGCGGCGATGCCTGGCAGCTGGCAAGAAATCACGAAAAGATCGGCGACAACCTGTGCAAAGAGGATAAGACCCACGAAAACGAAGCAGGCCAGTACTTAAACGGCTGCGTTTGGTACGAGGTGCTGTCCAAGAACAGCTGTGTGGGTAACACCTTCCGCCCGGCGGGCTTGAGCGAGGAGACCATCGCCATTTTGCAACAATGCGCCCATAAGGCCGTTGCCGGTGTCTACGGTGAGGACTACGCAAAGCCATTAGGCTGAGGAGAGTCGAACCCCAATAGCCTCTCAGCGGCTCTTTTTGCCGCTTTTTGGCGCGTCTTCCGGTTACTCGGTAAAATAGAAAGATATGGGGCGTGCTGCAATGGCAGCGCGCCCTGTTATAAGGAGCGTATATATGCTTTCGTTTCTTTTCAGTGTCATCGGCGTTGCCGTTAAGATCGCCTTTTACGGCGTTATTTATCTGTATATCGGCATCCTGGAGCTGGGAAAGCTGATGAGCAAGCCCTTTGAATGGCTGTTTAAAGAACTGAAAAAACAGCAGGAAAAGCACTTGCCTGCGCCCCGGCAGCTGGATGCGGTCTTTTTCCCATTTAATGGATTTTGGCCCTTTTTGCTGTTTGTGGCGGCGCTGGTGTTCGCCGCGGTGGCCTTTTGGATCAGTTCACTGCATTGGGATAAAGATGACAACTATCTGACCGATCTGATTTACAACACCACACTGGGGTCTTTTACCGGCTTTCTATCCGGCGGTCTGGATTTCACCCCGGCAACCATCCTGGCCATTGCCTTTTCCGGCACGCTGATGCCAATGTGTATGACCGCCCACGATCCAAAATTTGACAAAGCGCCCTGGTATATCCGGGCTGTGTGCTATGTGGTGTATCTGGTGGCCTTTTCCATTTTGGCGCGGCTGCTGACCGGCCTGTTCCAGACAGTGGGCCAGTGGGGCTATGAGACCATTGTAAGCCTTTGGAAGCAGGAGACCCGCGGCTTTTTCCCCACCGCCGGAAAGGTGCTGGCGCTGATTCCTTTGTGCTATGTGGCGCTGCTGCTGTGTCTGATCACTGTGAAAACCTATGCCGAGAGCCTGCTGTTCGGCCTGCTGGGAATGGTCGCGCTGCTTTTGGGCGGCTGGCTTCTTAGCTTGCTGCCCGATACCTACCCGATGCTGAAGGATGCTGCGATGGCGGTGTTTGTGCTGGGCCTGTTCTTCGGACTGGATATTTTGCAGGGCAAGGCAGTGGACCGGTTTGAGAAATTCTTGGAAGACACGAAAAGAGAAGTGGCCTATAAATAAAACGCAGGATGATAACCATCCTGCGTTTTGCTTTGGACCTTGCTGTTTTCGCAAGGCCTTAAGGGCGGAAATTATGAACAATTTAAGAATTTTCCCCCACACCCCTTGTCAAATATCGGAAATCACGCTATAATCTGTCAGCAAGGTCGAAGCAGACCTTTTGTAAACGAGAACAAAGATATTTAACGGATCATGACATTATGCAATGGGCGTGGTCCGTCTTTTTTGCCTCCAGCGGAAAGACGGCAGCCCTGTAAATGTCAGATCCGTGTCTTTTTTTGCCCAGTGAAGGGGGCGCAGAGAATACCTTCACAGCGACCGGCGCCGGCTAAAGAGCGACGGGTCCGGGCACCCGGTCCCAAAGGGGCAAAAAGGTAGAAAGAACGAATGCATTCAAGGAGGTATAAGTTTATGATAAAGATTGAAAGCCTCAGGGTATATCCCTATGCTACGCAGAAGCAAATGGCGGACCACCTCAGCGACCTGGCAAAAAACGACAGGAAAGAGCTGCTGCTGTTTGCAGACCCGATGGATTCGATGCAATATATCGGCGTGCTTCTGGCGAAATACTACACGCCGGAGCTGTCTGAAACCGTAACAGTCCGTGAGACTGTGCCGTCAGGGGAATTCCAGCAGATATATGTATCCCGAGGCGGCGTTCGCACATTTATGAATGCCGTGCTGCGCAAAATGCAGTATAGCGCGCCCGAGAATGTGCGTCGCGGCCTGGAGCAAAGCTCCGCCGCGACGCAGCAGAAGGAGCAGATTTCCCAGATACCGTTTTTCAATGAGGAAAGCCCAGGTATGACGGTGATGGAGTTTCTGAAAACAACAACGCCCCTGCAAATCGAGCAGGAGCTCAATGGGCAAATCATCGGTCAGCCTGCGCTGACAAGGGCGGTGGCGGACTTTTTGTACTACCACGCCTTGCGGCAGCTTCACCCGGAGCTGCCTCAGCGTCCGCTGATGATTTCGGGACCCTCTGGCAACGGCAAAACGGAGGTGTGGCGGGCGGCCACGCGGCTTTACGGAAAACTGTTTCCCATCAAAATCATCGATGGCTCCAACATCAGCTGCGACGGCTGGTCAGGCAGCAATAAGGTCAGTAACTATGTAGATGCCACGACCGCAATGTCGGGAGGCATCCTGGTGGTGGACGAATTTGACAAGCTGGTAAAACCCAAGCACAACTCCAAGGGCGATAATGTGTCTATGGATGTCCAGGCGGAGTTCCTGAAGCTGATAGAGGGAGAGTACCAAATCCAACGGGACAAAAAGCCTACGGGCATAACCAGCAAGAAAATGGGCTTCGTGCTGGTGGGCGCATTTGAAGCGCTGCGGGAGGAAAAGACACGCCAGTATGCCCAGGCGCCGCGAATCGGCTTCTGCTCGGAACAGTCCAAACTGTCCGTCCACGCCCGGGACGAGTTTTCCGATGAAGACTTCATCCGCTACGGCATCATGCCTGAAATCGTGGGACGCATCGCCGCAAAATGCAAAGTTGCGGAGCTGAACGAAAAGGCATATCTGGAAATCATCCGCAATCCCAACTCCCGCGTGTCCCAAATTGAAAAGGTGCTTAAGCAATACGGTGTGCAGATAGCCGATGTGCTTTCTGACGAGGAGCTGCGCACACTGATTTCCACATCCAAAAGCAACCGCACAGGTGTGCGCTGGGTTTCGGCGCAAGTGGAAGGACGGTTGTTGGAAACCCTTCGGGGAGAGGGCCTGGGTCTGTCCCAGGCCTCCTGACAAAAACGCTACAGGCTATGTACAAGCGGCGGGCAACCGCCGCTTTTGGCATTACTGCATGCCCTGCTCGTAAGCCTCGATCATCTTCTTGACCATCTGGCCGCCGACGGAGCCTGCCTCGCGGGAGGTCAGGTGGCCGTTGTAGCCGTTAGTCAGGTTGACGCCAACTTCCTGGGCAGCCTGCATCTTGAAACGGTCCATAGCTTCCCGTGCCTGGGGAACATTGATCTGGTTGTTGTTCTTCATAACAATTTTCTCCTATCTTCTTTTTTGACGGAAGAATCCGTCGCAAGGCTAGTTTTGCCGAAGAAGGTGAAAATATAAATGTTTCTTTTCGGAAATGGTGGTATGAAATGGAAATGCGCTGGATTTTCTTGTAATAAACAGCAGAATGCTGTATAATTATGGCAAAGAAATCAACAAGGAAGTGATGCAATGACGCTGATCGAATCCTTTGACAGCGCTCCGCTGCAAAACATTGCCGAGTGTCTTGCCCTCGCGCCGGAAAAACTGATCCTGGTGGGCAGCAAAGCCCAGCTGGATGCTGGGGCGCAGCGCTATAAGGATATTTTGCAAAGCCATAAGCTAAAAACGGTGCTGATCCCCAAGCCGATCGAAAGCCAGTCCCTTGACGGTATTCGCGAGGAGTTTGAGCAGCTGATCCGTCAAAACAGCCCCTGCGCCATCGATCTGTTCGGTGGCAATGCGCTGCATTTGGTTGCCGCCGGCGCTGCCTATTACGCTCTGAAGGATCAGTGCGATGTGGCGCTGCAAAAGGTGGATATGCAACGGGGCGTGATTTTGCGCATTGACGGCGACAAGCTCACAGCCCTGGATAAGCGTCTGCAGCTGACAGTGGCCCAGTCGGTAGAGATCTACGGCGGCAGCGTGTGCTTTGACGGCAACGAAGCGGTGGAAAAATACGAGGCAAAGGACATAAACGCCCTGTGGGAGATCGTAAAAAAAGACCCCGCCGGCTGGAACAAGAAGCTTCACGCGCTGAACTTCTTTGAAGGCCGCAATGGCTGCCACGGAGAAGACCTGAATGTAGCTGTAAACATATATTGCGACTGCGGCGGCGTAGCCGACCCGGAGGAAAGCCGGGACTTTTTCCGGGAGATCATCGCCCAGCTGAAAGCATACCGGGTGATCACCGTCCAGGAGGACCGAAACGGCTATTATCGCTACCGTTATAAGAATCCCCTGGTCCGCGCCTGTTTGAAAAAAGAGGGCAATGTGCTGGAGTATAAGACCTTTTTTGCCGCCCGGGAATGTAGTAAAGAGGGTAGATTCTTGTTTAACGATTGCGCCCTGGGCGTGATGCTGGACTGGAACGGAGATACCGAAGGCAACACCCGCAACGAGATCGACATTATGGCGATGCACGGCGCTGTGCCGGTGTTCATCTCCTGCAAAAACGGCGTAATCGACGACGAGGAGCTGTATAAGCTCAATTCTGTTGCCCACAAATTGGGCGGCGAATTTGCCAAAAAGGCGCTGATCGCAACGGATTTTGAGCCGCCCAAGGAAAGAACCAAGCAGGCGGTGCTCCAGCGGGCAAAGGATATGGGCGTTGTTTTCGAACCGGACGCCGCCCAGTTTACCGAGGAAGACTGGAATCAGTTTTTCCAAAAACTGCTGAAATAACCGATCGTATAAAGCTGCGAAAAACGCACAAACTGACGGTGGACAGAAAAAGTTACATTTTCCTATGACGATAGAAAAATGCAGATATTTCTGTCAAGTGTATCACCGGTAAGATGCGAAAAGGCAGATAGCTTTTGATTTCATTTGACGAAATAAAATCAGAAATTATCTGCCGATCCATAAAAATGCCGCTCCTGTAAGGAGCGGCGTTTTATGCTTTATACGGTGAATTGATTGAAATAATCGTATAGGGGAATCAGCTTGGTAAGAAACTCCCCGACCCGCTGACCCAGCGCCGGACCGAACAGAGAGTCGTTCCACTCCTCGGTAACGGTGCAGTCGATGTTGCCTTTCCAGGCGAAAAAGGGCGCAAGCTCGGGGTTGGGCGCTTCCTTGGGCCGCTTGTAGGTGTCGGCGGTAATGGAAACGCCGGTGGCCTTTTCCGTGTCAGCGATCAGCTTCAGAAATTCCTCCGGCTTGGCTGCCCAGCGCTTTCGCATCGCCTCCATTGTGGCAGGCCGGGGTCGCCAGTGAACAAAGCCGTAGGAAATGCCCTCCGGGCGAATTTCAAAGAACAAACAGGGGTTTTCCGCCCACCAATCCACATCCTGCCGGATGCAGATCCAAAGACTCTCCTTATAGGGCAGGGGATGGTGCATCCGGGCATCCCGGTAAATGCGGCTGACCTTCAAAAGACAGCCGGACTTGTCCAGAAAAGGCTGGAAAAGGTCCTTGCCCAAAGCCTTCATCGGCTCATATAAGTGGTTTACATAATCTTTCTTATGCTCTAAAAACCATTCCCGGTTGTTGTTCATACGGATTCCCCAAAGGAAATCCACCGTCTCCGGTGTAAAGCCTTCAAACATAGCCTTGCTCTCTTTCCTATACTAAATTACAAAACTGCCGCAGGCGGATCGCCTGCGGCAGCTGTTATTTTGCCTGATTACTCTTCGTCCTCATCGTCCAGACAGAACTCCAGAAGCT
>JAZLAB010000084.1:0-51633 GCA_045612985.1 Faecousia sp. | reverse complement strand
ATCTCGGTAAATACGGCTGACCTTCAGGAGATTTCCGGGTTTATCCAGAAAGGGGACAAATAGATCCTTTCCCAATTCCTTTGTAGGCTCGTAAAGATAGGTCACATAGTCTTTTTTGTGCGCCAAAAACCATTCCCGGTTATTATTGAGTCGGATTCCCCAAAGGAAATCCACCGTCTCCGGGGAAAAGCCTTCAAACATACAAAAAACCTTCTTTCTATGGGGTTTCGATTTCCAGCACATACTTTTCGCAGCAGTTGATGACCTTTGTGCCGTGATATTCCCGCTCCCGTGTCTGGTCTGTGCCGTAGCGCAGGTGGGTGTGGCCGTGAAGCAGGTATTTGGGGTGGTACTTGTCCATCAGGTCCAAAAAGGCGGCAAAGCCCCGGTGGGCCGGATCAACATCATCCCCCACACCCAAAGGGGGCGCGTGGGTAACCACAATGTCCACACCCTTATGCCGCCAAAGCTTCCAGCGCAGCTTACGGATGCGCTTTTGCATTTGCTTTTCTGTGTACTGATGCTCTCCCGGGTGATACCGCAGACAGCCGCCCAGACCCAGGATCCGCAGACCGTTGTAAACGATCAGATCGTCTTCGATGCAGTCGCAGCCCTCCGGCGGCCGCTGGGCATAGGAAACATCGTGATTGCCGTGGACATACAGCACCGGCACCCGGGCCATGGTAACAATAAAGGACAGATAGTTGGCCTTCAGATCGCCACAGGAGATGATCAGGTCATACTCCTTGAGCTTTCCCGGGGTGTAGTAGTCATACAGCGCAGGACACTCTTCGTCGGAAAGAACCAAGATCTTCATAGCGCGCCCTCCTTTTCCATAGGAATGGAATCCCGGTAAACGCCCAGCTCCCGGACCATCGCCTGGGAGTAGGGCAGGATCGTATCAAAGGGCGGAATTTCACCCTCCACATTTTCCAGCAGCCAGTCCATATGCAAAAGCTCTTCCGGGGTCAAGGTCCGGCTACCGTCATTTCTGAGTGTACCGTCCTGGGAAACCAACCGGCGGCGGAAGGGATCTATCGTGCCGTTTTGCAGACCCTTTCGCAAAATATTTGCCAGGTGCTTCAGCCCCTCCGGCAGGTGATCAGAAAGGGTAACATCGATGACCCCGCTGTCCATACCCCACCAGTAGTTGACCGCCTTGGCGTTTTCCGTACCCTGATCCCAAGTGCCACCCAGGATCGACTCCACCACGTGGACATAGAACTTGCCCCACATCCAGCAGGGAGAGCCCATCGTGATGTGCGCGCCGTCCGGCGCGACGGTGTAAGTGCCGTAGCTGCCGTGCTCCAGGTGAATACGGCCGGGCAAAGGTACATCCCGGTTGGAAACCACCTGGATGCCCACCTTTGCAAATTCCTCTGCCGGGCTGCCTGCCTGGCAGGACCACCGGAGCATCACCTTTGCCCGGGGGTTGGTCAGCTGTGCGCCCAGGGCGAAGGCGTTGATAGAGGCCGGCACACCAAAAATGGGGTACGAGCCCACATAGCCGATGGTGTTGTTGTCAGACAGCGCGCCGGCGATGGCGCCGGTGATAAACTTGCCCTCATAAATGCGGCTGTAGTAGGTGCGGATGCTGGAGTAAGGGGCGTCCACAGAGCAGTTTAAAAACCGCACCTTCGGGTGCTGCAGCGCCACCTTCAAGGTGGGGCGGCCCATAGGCGGGGTGGTGGTAAAGATCACATCTGCGCCTTCCTCCACCGCCAGATGCAGTAGCCTCTCCGTTTCCTCCGGGGTATCCGCGTGAAAATAGCTGCGCACCGTAACCTTATCCCCAAGGGCGTCCTTGAGATATTGCGCGCCCTGTTCGTGGCCGGTGGTCCAGGCGCTGGTGAGCAGATCTCTTTGATGGACGAAGGCCACATTGACGTGGCTGGGATTGGTGGGCAGCAGCATACTCAGAAGGCTTGCTTTGCCCTCGGCAGGCTCGGTGGCCACCTGCACCGGCTGGTCCTGGGAGAGGGTAACCATATCCTCCCAAAGGCCGCTCATAGCCTTTTTCAGCCTGGTAGCGGAGAGCTTGCCCAGGTCCTTGAAGGGATATACCCGCAGCCACAGTAGCAGCGCTTCCTCCGGCAGCAGATTCAAGGTTTCGCCCTTGCAGGCGTTAAAGGCCTCCCGGAAATAGTAAAAGTTTGCCCGGAAGGTTTTCTTCTCCCGCTCGGTCCATTTTTCCCCCGGCGCTTTGCCCAGGTGGGAAAGGAGCTTTCCGTAATCTCCCGGCTGCCGGAACTGGACATCGTAAATGCCGGCAGACTTGTAAAACTCCAAAAACTCGTAATAACACACCACCGCCGGCTCGTCAGAGGGCTTGGGCAGCAGCCGGGTAACATAGCCGGGGATCCGGGGCGCGCCAAAGTGGCGCAAAACGCTGAAGCGCTTGTTGCCCTCCTGGACATAGAACTTGCCCAAATACTCAAAACAGACGATGGGGTCCCGAATGCCTTCGTCAGAAAGGTGGGCGCTGCAAAGCATCACCCATTTGCTGGCAAACTCTGTCTCCGGAGGCAGCACCGGCAGGAAATTGGGGGTAAAGGCAGTGATCCGTCCGGCAGTCTTCGTGCCTACGATCAGCTCTGCCGGGATATCCATAAGGCCCAGATCCTCCGTATGGTCAATCTCTTCCTGGGCAACCAGCGCGTCCAAAACGGCGGGATATTCCCGCAGACCCTTGGAAAGCAGCTCCTTCTGCTCCTTCTGTCCGGCCTTCAGGGCGCGGATATACTCTTCCTTTGCTTCCAGGATGCTCATAAAATCACTTCCTTTCTTTTACATCATATCGTTTTTTGCCGACTATTGCAAGCGTAATTGACATTTTGCTGTGGTGTTGTATAATAAAACCATATAAACTGAAGGAGTGTTTGCTATGGTACATCCTATGAATATTGCCGGCCTTGACCGGGAGCTTCCCATTTGCAAAGTCAATGACAACCTTTACATTGCGGGCTTCGTGATCTTCGGCGATCAGGAGCTGACCGTTGCCTGCGCCAAGGAGCTTTTGGCCCGGGCCCCGGAATATGATTATATCATCACCGCCGAGGCAAAGGGCATTCCTCTGGCCCACGAAATGGCCCGGCAGACCGGCGCTGCCAAGTACTTCCTGGCAAGAAAAGCGCCGAAGCTGTATATGTCCGGCGTGTTTGAGGTGTCCGTCAAATCCATCACCACCGCCAAGGAGCAAACGCTGTACTTAGACACCGCCGACGCAGAAATGATGAAGGGCAAGAAGATCCTGGTGGTAGACGATGTGATCTCCACCGGTGAAAGCCTGCTGGCTTTGGAAGCCCTGGTAAAAAAGGCCGGGGGCATCATTGCAGGCCGGATGGCCATTTTGGCAGAGGGCGACGCCCAGAACCGGGAAGATCTGATCTACCTGGAAAAGCTGCCGCTGTTTCACCCCGACGGCACGATTATGGAGTAAATTGCAGGAGTGAGGAATATGGAGTATTCCAACAGCCACATTAAAATAGATCTGGACGCCATATTGGACAATTTCCGGGCGATCCGCGCTCACGCGGGGGCAGAGGTAATGGCAGTGGTCAAGGCCAATGCCTATGGCCACGGCGCGATTCCCATCGCCCAGCTTTTGGAAAAGGAATGCGCCTTCTTCGGCGTGTCCTCTGTGGCGGAGGCGCTGGAGCTGCGCCGGGCAGGGATCGAAAAGCCCATTTTGATCTTGGGCGCCACAGATCCCGGGGCCTTTGATGTGCTTGTGAAAGAAAACATCCGCCCCACCATCTTCACCTACGACCAAGCCCAAAAGCTCTCCCAGGAGGCCAAAAAGCAGGGAAAAACCGCCTGTTTCCACATCGCGGTGGATACAGGTATGAGCCGCATCGGTTTCCAGGTAACCCAGGCGTCGGCAGACATTTGCGCGGAAATTGTAAAGCTTCCCGGCATCACCGCCGAGGGCCTGTTCAGCCACTTTGCCACCGCCGACGAAAAGGATCAGACCCGGACAAAGCAGCAGGCCCAGCTGTTTGCGGATTTTGACCGGATGCTGAAAGACCGGGGCGTGGACATCCGGCTGCGTCATCTGGACAATTCCGCCGGTGTCATCGGCTACGGCAGCCACTACGAAATGGTCCGCACCGGCATTATTTTGTATGGTCTGTACCCGGATGCGGGGATGGAGAAAAAGCTGCCCCTAAAACCGGCGATGAGCTGGCACAGCTGGGTGGCCCACATCAAGCCCCTGGAGCCGGGCAGACAGATCAGCTACGGCGGCACATTTACGGTAGAAAAGCCCATACGGGTTGCCACCATCCCGGTAGGCTATGCCGACGGCTACCGCCGCAGCCTTTCCGGCAGCTTCTATGTGCTGGTTCGCGGCAAGCGCGCCCCCATTTTGGGTCGGGTGTGTATGGACCAGTTTATGGTAGATGTTACAGATATTCCCGAAATAACCGAAGGGGACGAAGTTGTCCTGCTGGGTACATCCGGAAATGAGACCATCACCGCTGAGGCCCTGGCCGCCGCTGCAGGCAGCTTTAACTATGAGCAGCTTTGCGACATCAGCTACCGGGTCAGCCGGGTTTACTGCCAGGGAGAAAAAGTGGTTGGCCACGCCAACTATCTGCTGGGGAAATAAGAAATAATCCTTGATTTTTGCGTATTTTTTCTTGATTGCAAAAGAAAATAGGAGTATAATAGTGCTATCTTTTTTACAAACGGAGGAATGGATATGTCATTAAGTGTTAGACCGGAATCTATGGCGCGCATCACCACAAAAGCACAGGCCGATGCGTTCATTGCCGAGCAGGTGGCGCAGGTTCGCGCCCAGGTAGGCGATAAGAAGGTGCTGCTGGCCCTCAGCGGCGGCGTGGACTCTTCTGTGGTTGCCGCGCTGCTCATTAAAGCCATTGGTAAGCAGCTGGTCTGTGTCCACGTCAACCACGGCCTGATGCGTAAGGGCGAAAGCGAGCAGGTCATCGAGGTTTTCGGCAAGGAGCTGGATGCCAACCTGATCTATGTGGACGCCACCGACCGCTTCCTGGACCTGCTGGCCGGTGTTGCTGACCCGGAACGCAAGCGTAAGATCATCGGCGCAGAGTTTATCAAGGTCTTTGACGAAGAAGCCGCCAAGCTGGACGGCATTTCCTTCCTGGCCCAGGGTACCATCTACCCGGACATTCTGGAGTCCATCAAGGCTGCCGAAAGCGGCAAGCCGGTCAAGTCCCACCACAATGTGGGCGGCCTGCCGGAGGAGATGGCAATGGAGCTGGTGGAGCCGGTCAAGCTTTTGTTTAAGGACGAGGTCCGTGTGGTCGGTGAGGCTTTGGGCCTGCCCCACGCAATGGTCTATCGTCAGCCCTTCCCCGGCCCCGGTCTGGGTGTCCGCTGCCTGGGCGCTATTACAAGAGATCGCCTGCACGCACTGCGGGAAGCAGACGCAATTTTGCGTGAGGAGTTTGACAATTGCGGTCTGGCAGAAAAGGTTTGGCAGTACTTTATCGCCATTCCCGATGTCAAGAGCGTAGGCGTCCGTAACGAAATGCGCTACGAAGGCTGGCCTGCCATCATCCGCGCCGTCAACACCACCGACGCGATGACCGCCACCATCGAGCAGATCCCCTACGAGATCCTGCACAAGATCGTAAACCGCATCACCACCGAGGTGGAAGGCATCAACCGTGTCCTGTACGACCTGACCCCCAAGCCCATCGGTACCATCGAGTGGGAGTGAAAATTTGCTAAAATCGACCCCCGAAAACCCCAGTATTTATGCGGGTTTTCGGGGTTTTCTCATTTTTGCGAGTACACGAAAAGTACACGGCGGCCTAATTTTTAGTAGCTAAAAAATTGACTTTCCCGCTTAATTTAATAGACAAATTAAGCAAGAAAGTCAATAACGAAATCTATAAAACAGGTTTCATTCAATAACATATCCCCAGGATTTGCCGAGGCGAACTTTTTTAAGTTTTCCCTCGTCAGTTAATTTTGCAAGGATACGGTTTGCTGTTGCGGAAGATACTGTAAACATCTGTCGCACATCTGCATTTGTAATGGTTTCGTTTTTTTGAAGAAACCGTTCGATTTTATACCAGCGCAATTCGGTAGCAGACATTTTTTCGGTTACACCGGCGGTTTCCGCTGCTTCCATCAACGCTTCCTTGATAGCAGAAAGCATAAACATGATAAAAACTGTGGATTCGCCATCGCAATTCGACTGATTGATGGCTTTATAATATTCATCTTGTCGGTCATGGATGATAGATTCCACAGGTAGCCATGCAAATAGTGGTTTCCATTTCGTTAGCAAAAGTGTATGCCATAGCCGACCCATTCTACCGTTGCCATCCGCAAAGGGATGAATCAACTCAAACTCATAATGAAACACACAGCTTTTGATCAGCATATGAATGTTGCTGTTTTCTACCCAATCTAATAAATCAACGACCAGACCGGGAACATAATCCGGGAGTGTACCCAAGTGCAGAACCTTGCCCTGCTTGTCCACGACTCCCACCGGACCGGAGCGAAAACAACCGGATTCTTCGACGAATCCTTTGGTCATAACTGCGTGAGCATTTAATAGATCGTCAACAGAATACGGATTTAACATATCCATCATTTCATAAATTTCATATGCATTTTTCACTTCGGCAATATCTTTAGGAGGAGCCAGAACGCGTTTGCCGTTCAAAACAGCCGTTACCTGTTCCAGGCTCAAGGTGTTCTGTTCAATTGCCAAAGAGGAGTATATGGTGCGGATACGGTTTGTTCGACGCAATGTGGGGTTGGTGGATAACCCTTGCGTGGCGCTTAACTGTCCTACCAACTCTGCAATTTCTGTAACTGCTTCTAAAATTTCATTTGTAATTTCAAATGGTGGCTTTTTGTTATACATACTTTCTCACCTCCTTCTTATTATATCACATCATCGCTCATTCATCAACCATAAATGATTGATGAAGCGATTGATGAAAGCGGGCCCGTAACAAACACCCCTCGAAAGAGGGGTGTTTCACATTATTTCACGCCGCCAGAGACAGAGTAAGTCGACAAATCGACTTTAGCCGTTATTAATCAAACAAAAATGCCATCTGCATTTTCTTGCAGATGGCAAGGCTGGCGCTGCCGGCACCGAGTTCACCGCAGAGAACGGCAAGACCTATGCTGTTACCACTGGTGATCCCGCTGAGACCCAGATCATCGTTGGCCCTCCCTTCGCATTCAACGGCGAAAACATTGCTGAGTGGGCTTCCGTCTACTAAGATCTGAACAAACCCAATAAAAGAGGTTAGGGCTTCGGCCCTAACCTTTTTTTGCCTATAGGAATGTAGGGAAAAACAACTTCCCGAAATGGAAAAACAATATACCGTTGTATAATATTTGGTTTTATGCTATAATAATGTCTGGAAAACAAGAAAGAGAGGGAATCGTATGTATTGGATGGTGTGGGTCTGCTTTGCTGTGTTTTTAATCGCAGGCGTGGTTTTTAACTTTGTGCTTTACTATCAGGACAAGCATCACGAGCAAAATTCCAGTTTTATCACCAGCGAACGGCTGCTGATATTCGTTGTGGAGATCGTGATCGCGGTGATCGGCTTCGGTGTTACTTTATCCATTACCAACGCCAACGAGCGGGCGATTGAAAAGGAAAAAGCCGTCCAGATGCTGACCCAGACCATTCAATACACCGACCGGCAGATCTCCGACGAGAGATCCTATTTAAAAATGCACAGCAAAGGGGAAATCGACGATCGGAAGCTGTTTAACAGCAATGTGATCAGCCTGACTTATTACGAGAATATCTTGTCCAATGAAGTGATTTTGCAAAATGCGAATATGAATACATATGGCGATATTATGCGCTACCTGCTATGGATCGAAAACAGCAACGAGCGGGCGGAGGCGGCGCTTGCAAAAGCAGAGGCTGCCCCGGAGCAGGATGCACAGGCTGCTGAAGATGGCACGCAGAAGAAGAGTACTACGGAGGTCTACAACCAAATGTACTGGAGATGTGCCTATTTGAGAAAGGCCCGGGATCTGCTGTCTGTTTGCTGCGACGAACTGGAAGGAGATATGACGGCAAAGGAAGCGTCGGAAATGCGCAAGCAGATCGCAGACCTTCCCTTAAGGGGCTATGAGTGCATCACCAAATAACGTCAAACAGAAAACCGCTCCTCCGGGGAGCGGTTTGTTTACAACTTTTCAATGAATTTTCAATGTTTCGTGGTATAATGGCAATGTCAGGAGGTGTCCTTATGCGGATTTTGCTGGTAGAAGACGAAACGCGAATGGCCCAGGCCCTTTGCGAGCTTCTTCGCCTTGAAAAATATGAGGTGGATCACTACGCAAATGGCTGCGACGGCCTGGCGGCGATGGAGAGCAGCGTCTATGACATTGCCATTTTGGATGTGATGCTCCCAGGGCTGGGCGGCTATGAAATCGCCCGGCAGGCTCGAAGCCGGGGCGTTGCCACGCCCATTTTGATGCTGACGGCAAAAGCGGAGCTGGACGATAAGGTTATGGGCCTGGACAGCGGCGCAGACGATTATCTGACAAAGCCCTTTATGACCAAGGAGCTCCTTGCCCGGCTGCGGGCGCTGGGCAGAAGGGCCTTGGGCGCAACGGATGGCACGCTCTCCTTTGGAGATATCGCCCTGGATACCGCCACCCTCACCTTAAGTTGCACAGCCAACGGACAAAGCGTCCGCTTGGGAGAGAAAGAATACCACATTTTGCAGTACTTGATCGCCAACGGCGGCCAGGTCCTCACCCGGGAGCAGCTGGCGGTGAAGATCTGGGGCTTTGAAAGCGAAGCCGAGTATAATAATGTGGAGGTGTATATGTCCTTCACCCGGAAAAAGCTTGCTTTTGTGGAAGCAAAAACACAGATCAAAGCGGTGCGGGGCATCGGCTATGAATTGAGGTGTGGCGATGTTTAAACGCTCAAGAAGAAAGATCGTTGCCGCCATAATGTCCGTGCTTGCGCTTTTGTGGGTAGGAACTCTTGGGGTGATCTACGCCTCCAGTTATTTTGAAATGACAAAGCAAAACCGGCAGATGCTCCAGGCCCACGCCCAGATGTATGTTTTGTCCCAGGGCGCGGGACAGCTCCTGCCGTTGGACAAGCCAAGACCCGACGGAAAGTTTAACGGCAAATTTGACTTTGATCCCAACTCCCCAACCTTCCGGCTGTCCACCTTCTACACAGTCGCCCTTTCCTATGAGGGAGAGGCCCTGGAAGTGAAAAATGGGCCGAACGCAGTCCACACGGACCGGGAGCTGGTAAAGCTGGCCCGGCGCATTGTAAAGGATGACAGAAAGACCGGCGCAGAAAATAACCTTGCCTTTTATAAGGAAGACAAGGGCGGCTATATGCTGGTTGCCTTTATGGACAATACGGTTATCAACGAAAGGGCGCTGACGCTGTTTCGTTATACGCTGATCTTCGGCGGCGTTGCGCTGGTGGCCTTTTTCTTCCTGTCGGTATTTTTGGCAAGGAAGATCGTAAAGCCTCTGGAAGAAAGCTACGAAAAGCAAAAGCAGTTCATTTCCGATGCGGGCCACGAGCTGAAGACCCCCATTTCGGTGGTCAGCGCCAATGCAGAGCTGCTGGGCCGCCAGCTGGGAGACAACCAGTGGCTGCAAAACATCCAGTATGAAAATGCCCGGATGGGTGTGCTGGTGGGTCAGCTTTTGGAGCTTGCCCGGACGGAAAGCGTAACGCCCCAGCAAGAGCAGCTGGATCTAAGCCGCCTGGTGGCAGGGGAGGCGCTGCCCTTTGAAAGCGTGGCCTTTGAAAAGGGCCTTACCCTGAACTGCAGCATTGCCGATGGCATTGGGGTGGTTGGCAGCGGCACACAGCTGAAGCAGCTGGTGTCCATCCTGCTGGACAACGCCATCCGCCACAGCAAAGACCCGGGGCAGGTACAGCTGACCTTAAGCAAGGAACACGGATTTTCCAAACTGTCTGTCATCAACTGCGGGGAGGAGATCCCCGAGGTCCGGCGCCAGCAGATCTTTGAGCGCTTTTACCGGGTGGACACCGCCCGCAATAGCCAGGACAAGCACTACGGATTGGGTCTTGCCATTGCAAAGGCCATTGTTGCTTCCCACAAAGGAAGCATCCAGGTCCTTTGCTACGACGGTCTTGTGGAATTTCGGGTGCAGCTTCCGGCGCTGTAATTTTCAATAAAACTTCAATCTTCCCCCTGTACAATGATGCTATCAAGGTACAGGGGGACTTTTATGGCACCGCAAACGGTATTCAAGCGATACGAACTGAAATATCTGCTGACTTTGGAGCAAAAGGAAAGAGTCCTGGCGGCGATGGAACCGTATATGGGTTTGGACAAGTACGGCCGCACCACCATCCGGAATCTGTATTACGATACGGACACCTATCTTCTGATCCGCCGCTCCATTGAACGCCCGGTCTATAAGGAAAAGCTGCGCCTGCGCAGCTACAGCCGGGCGCTGCCGGAGGACAGGGTGTTTGTGGAGCTGAAGAAGAAATTTGACCGCGTGGTGTATAAGCGGCGGGTGCCGCTGGGCTATCACCAGGCAGAAAAATGGCTGGCGGGGGAGGATACGCCCCAAAGCCAAACCCAGATCGGCAGGGAGATCGACTATTTTAAACAGCTGTACGGCACGCTGCGCCCGACGGTGTTTCTTTCCTATGAGCGGCAGGCCTACTACGCCCTGGACGGCACAGATTTCCGGGTAACCTTTGATGAGAATATCCTCTGCCGGCGGGAGGACCTGTCCTTAAGCGCAGAGGTTTGCGGCGCGCCGCTGCTGCCGGAAAACAAGGTGCTGATGGAGATCAAATGCAGCGGCGGCATTCCTTTATGGATGACCAAGGCGCTGTCAGAGGAAAGGATCTATAAAACCGCCTTTTCCAAGTACGGTGCGGCCTATAAAACTCTGATCTTCCCGGAAGATCATACAACGAACAGCTACAATATGTTGGAGGTAACTGCAAATGCTTGAAACATTATTTAAAGGATTATTTGACACCGACCTGACCAAGGTGATTGGCGTGGGAGATTTTTTGCTGTGCCTGGGCGCAGCGCTGGTGATCGGCCTTTTGATGGCCCTTGCTTATATGTACCGCACCCGCTACACCAAAAGCTTTGTGGTAACTTTGGCACTGCTGCCAGCGGTGGTGTGCGTGGTGATTATGATGGTCAATGGCAATGTTGGCACCGGCGTTGCGGTGGCAGGCGCGTTCAGCCTGGTGCGCTTTCGCAGCGTTCCCGGCACAGCCAAGGAGATCTGCGCCCTGTTTCTGGCAATGGGCGCGGGGCTCATCGCCGGTATGGGCTATCTTGCCTTCGCAATTTTGTTTGCGGTGGTGATGTGCGCGATGTTCGTGGTGTATAACCGGCTGGATCTGGGGGCGAAAAAGAACGCCCAGACCTTTAAGATCCTCACCATCACCATCCCGGAGGACCTGGATTACACCGGCGTTTTTGAGGACATTTTGAAGGAGTTTACCACCTCCTATGAGCTGATCCGGGTCAAAAGCACCAATATGGGCAGTATGTTCCGGATCACTTACCATGTGATGCTCCGCTCTGGCTCCCGGGAAAAAGAGATGCTGGACCGGCTGCGCTGCAGAAACGGAAATCTGGAGATCTCCCTGTCCCGGCAGGAAACGGTCAGCGTCGAACTGTAAAGGAAGAATCGAAATGAAAAAGCTACTATCTATTTTATTTGCTTTGCTGCTTTTGCTCTCCGGCTGCAGCCGGGATCAGGAGCAGGGGGGTGTGAATTTTGGGCAAACCACAACTACCGACGCCCAGCCGGTGGCGGTGGACTTTTCCAAAACCGACGCAGATATGTTTACCCAGCGGGATCAAGCTGCCGACTATGACGAAGACAAGGCAGTTACCATCCAGCTGAAGGAAACCACAGCCTCCGCCAGCTCCGACAGCGTGCAAATATCCGGCTCAAAAATAACCATTACCCAGGAAGCGACCTATGTGCTTTCCGGCAAACTCACCGACGGAATGGTGATCGTGGATGCCGAGGACACCGCAAAGGTGCAGCTGGTGCTTGCCGGTGTGGACATCACCAGTAAGACCTCGGCGGCGCTGTATGTTTTGCAGGGGGACAAGGTGTTTGTAACCCTTGCCCAGGGAACAGAAAACAATCTTCAAAACGGCGGCAGCTTTACCGCCATTGACGATAATAACATTGACGGCACTGTGTTTTCCAAGCAGGATCTGACCTTTAACGGCCCAGGCAAGCTGACGGTTACTTCCCCGGCAGGCCACGGCATCGTCTGTAAGGACGATCTGGTGATCACCGGGGGAAGCTATGCTGTCAGCGCTGCCTCTCACGGCCTGGATGCCAACGACAGCGTAAGGCTGGGGAAGGCCGATTTGACGGTGGATGCAGGCAAGGATGCCATCCACTGTGAAAACACCGAGGATGCCACCAAAGGCTTTGTTTATATTTCCGGCGCGACGGTCCAGGCAGAGGCAGAGGGCGACGGCATCGCCGCCAGCAGCTATCTGCAGTTTGCCGACGGCACGGTAGACCTGCTGGTAGGCGGTGGCGCAGAAAACGGCACAAAGGCCTCCTCCGGCAATTACGGCGGCTTTAAAGGTGGCGGCGGAAAACGCCCCGGCAGCCAGCAAAGCGCCGTTACTACAGAGGACGCCGTCAGTATGAAGGGCTTGAAGGCGGCAAACAGTATGCTCATTTCCGGCGGCAATATTACCGTAGATTCTGCAGACGATGCCATTCACAGCGATGTTTCCATTACCGTCAACGGTGGCAGCTTCACCCTTGCCACCGGAGACGATGCCATCCACGCAGAGGAGAGCTTGACGGTTACCGCCGGCAAGATCGACATTTCCCAAAGCTATGAGGGCCTGGAGGCGCTGCACATCGATGTGCAGGGGGGAGACATCACCTTAAAGGCCAGCGATGACGGTCTCAATGCCGCCGGCGGTGCAGACCAAAGCGGCATCACCGGTGGCCGGGACGGTATGTTCGGCGGTGGCTTCGGCGCTATGGGTGGCGGCAGACCCGGTGGCGGTGGAGGCGGCGGTATGTCCGCCAATTCCAACGGCAGTATCGTAATTTCCGGGGGAACACTCAATATCCAGTCCTCCGGCGACGGTCTGGATGCCAATGGTACGCTGAAAATTTCCGGCGGCCATACCACCGTTGCAGGCCCCACCCGGGGCGATACCGCAACGCTGGACTATGACAAAACCGGCATTATTACCGGCGGCACCTTCATCGGCACCGGCGCGTCCGGTATGGCCCAGTCCTTCAGCGACAGTGAGCAAGGTGTGATCGGTGTCAACGCAGGCAATCAGTCCGCCGGTACACAGATCCTTTTGAAGGACGCAAAGGGAAGCACCATTTTTAGTTATACGCCCCCGCTGGATTTTGCAGTGGTGATCCTTTCCGATCCCCAACTGGAAAAGGGAAAAAGCTACCAGCTTACCATCGGCTCACAAACCGAGACCGTTACAGCAAACTAAAAAAACGCCCCCGAAATGCAGCAGCATTTCGGGGGTGCTCTATGCAGTTAATCCTCCAAATGGAAGGCCACCTTCAGATCCTCGATCTCCTTGCCGGAAATGTGGGCAATGGGACCCAGTTCGGTGCAGTTGATGACGGAGTGGGCGGTGGTCTCCATAACCTCCAGCCGGTCAAAGGCCTGCAAGAGGGTGTTGCCGGTAACGATCACGCAGTCATTTTCCACGATCATTGCCGGGTGCGCCGGACCGAACATAGCGGCAGCATCGGCATAGCGGGTATAGATGTCCTCATAGGGGATGTTGATCACATCCCGCAGCAGGATATAGCTTTCCGGAATGGTCCGGGGATCCAGATCCGCGTCGGTAACCGCAAAGGCCATGGTGTGGACCGGGTGCGCCTGGAGCACTGCCCGGACCTGAGGGTTCTTTTCATAGATCAGCTGGTGCAGATGCACAGCCCGGGAGGGGGTCTTTCCCTGCTCCTTCATACCGGCCTTGACCCGGACCAGATCGTCTTCTTCCAGATAGGCCCGGTCCAGACCGTAGGGGGTGATCAGGAAGCTGTCATCGCTTAAGCGCACAGAGTATGTACCCTGGGTGGCGGTGAACAGACCCATCTTGTAGGACCGCTTGATCAGTGTGATCATATCCCGCCGGGCGGAACGCTCCTCGGAGGTGATGATCCTGGGGATGAAATCGTCCAGCTTTTCGTGGAAACGGGTGGCGGTAATGCGCCGGGCATCGGCGGGCAGATGGTTGATCTTACCCAGCTTGCCGCCCAAGATCTCCAGCTGCGCCGTATAGTTTAAGGTCTCAAACCGCTGGAAGGCGGTAAACATATCCTCCGCGCCAATGCAGACGCCGTGATTTTCCAAAATGGCAATGTCGCAGCCGGAAGCGAACACCTGCCCGATCCGGACACCCAATTCGTCGCTGCCGGGCACATCGTAGGTGGCGATCTTCACATCCTGGCAGACCCGGCCAACAGAGGGGATCAGATCCAGGCTGGGTACTTTACGCACAATGGAAAAAGCCACCAACGCAGGGGGATGGGCGTGGAGCACAGCCTTCAGATCCGGCCGCATTTTGTAAACAGATGCGTGGAAGGGAAGCTCGGAGGAGGGCTGATGAGGACCTTCGCAGGTGCCGTCGGGATGGACGCAGACGATATCTCTGCGTGTCAGCGTGCCTTTGTCTACGCCGGCGGGGGTGATCCAGATATTGCCATCGCTGTCCATAATGGACAGATTACCACCGGATGTGGTGGTCAGGCCCCGGTCATAAATGCGCTGCATAAACATAACCAGTTGATCTGCCGGATGAATGTAATTAATATTCATTAAGATAGCCTCCTTTTCGTTTGTTCTTAACAATAGTGTAGCATAACTTTCCCAAAAAGAAAAGAGAAAGTCTGTTTTTTGGGGAAAAGAACGCCCGGGAAATGTCCCGGGCGTTTTTCTTACTTTTCGTTTTTGTAGATCTCTTTAAAGTACTTGTAGGTGTCCACCTTCAATTCACCGCAGGCAGCCTCGTCGCAGGCGACGATTCCGTCGGGATGCAGCTGCAGCGCGCTGATGGTCCAGGCGTGATCCACGCCGCCTTCCACGCAGTGGCGCAGAGCCCGGGCCTTGTTGTGGCCGCTGATGACAAGCAACACCTGCTTGGAATCACAAACTGTGCCAACGCCAACGGACAGGGCAGTCTTGGGAACCTTGTTGGGGTCATTATCAAAGAAACGGGAGTTGACGATCAGGGTGTCCTCGGTCAGGGCGCGAATACCGGTGCGGGAGGTCAGGCTGGTAAAGGGCTCGTTAAAAGCGATGTGGCCGTCCACGCCGCTGCCGCCCAAAAACAGATCGATGCCGCCGTAGGAGGCGATCTTCTCTTCATACCGGGCGCACTCTGCTTCCAGATCCTCGGCCATACCGTTGAGGATGTTGATGTTCTCAGCGGGAATGTCGATGTGGTTAAAGAAGTTGTCGTGCATAAAGTACCAGTAGCTCTGGTCGTGTTCTCTGGGAAGACCCACATACTCGTCCATATTAAAGGTAACCACATTCTTAAATGTAACCTTGCCGGCCTTGTTCATCTCGATGAGATTCCGGTAAACGCCCAGAGGGGAAGAGCCGGTGGGCAGGCCCAAAACGAAAGGACGGTTTTCTTTATGGTTGTTGATCGCATCGGCAATGTGCTGGGCAGCCCAGGCACTCATGCCCTCATAATCGTTCTTAATAATCAGTTTCATAAAAGCACGCTCCTAATAAAAGTGGGCGGAGAAATACTCCACGAAATATTTTTACACCTGTTTCGTGCATTTGTCAACAAAAAATGTTGCAAGTTCACGCCCATTTTGCGGGAGAAATGGGCAAATTTATGCAAGATATTCTTTGGTGTCTGGCAAATTGAATTCCGCGCAAACAGGGTAGTGGTCGGAAAGAAACACCGCTCCCTCCCGGTCGGTCCACTTTTCAACCTTTTCGCACCGGATGTCCGGGTGGGCAAAAATGTAATCGATCTCCAGCGGCGTTGCTTGCCCGTAGCCGTGGAAGGTGTGGCCGATGCCCTCGGTGATGCACCGCAGCTGGGGCGCAGCCTTAAAAAGCTGGATTTCCGGGGCATCCGGCGTGGCGTTCAGATCTCCCAGCACGATGGCGGGAATTTCCGGCAGGAAGGTTTCCTTTTCCAGCTTGCTTAAGATCTGTTGCGCCCCCAACACTCTTGCCAGAGAGCTGATATGATCCAAGTGTACATTGATAAGGCGGAAGCACTTGCCGGAAGCAAGACACTGCAAGATCACCTCGGTGCAGACCCGGGGGCACTTGCTCTGTTCTTCATACCGGGAAGCAGGAATCTCCGGAGTGGGGGAGAGCCAGAAATTCTCCAGCCGGAACAGATCCAGCGTGTCGTGGCGGTAGGCGATGTAAAGGCCTTCACCCACCAGGTTTTGCTCCCGGGGACAGCCCACCACATAGTACTCCGGCAGGCTTTCCTTCAGCCAGGCGGCCATATGGGTCAGTACTTCCTGAAAGCAGATCACATCCGGCTTTTCTGCCCGGATCTTTCGCAGAATGATGTCCTTGCGAAATGCAAAGTTGTTCTCGCCGTCTTTTCCGCAGTCGTAACGGATGTTAAAGGTAACGATCTTCAAAAAATCACTCCTTTTTACAGGGAAAGGATTTCTTTGATGGCATCCAGCACAGCGCCGTATTCGCCGCAGTCTTCTTCCATCGCCGCCAGCTTTTCCTGGGCAGTGCCTTCACCCTTGAGTAGCTTCATCCAGCTCTCCTTGGTAACGATGGTGGTCTGGGCAGCCTGCAAAATTTCAGAGCAAAGCTGAAGCTTATCCTCGTTTTCGTTTATCAGCTTCTGACCGGAAACGGTCAGCCGGACGGTAGCGGTTACCGCCGCCATCACAGTGATGTGAGTGCTGTGGGTCTTATCATCGTAGCGGCTCTGGCAGGAAATTTCCTGACCGTCCACTGTGGCGGCAACGGCAATGTTCTTGTGCCAGCCCCGGAGCACGACCTCCCAACTGCGCTTGCCGGGGATCAGGGAAAGGTCGCCCTGGGCCGGCTCAATGGTCAAAACGGCTGTCTTGCCCCAATCCAGTTGGATCTTCGTGGTGGCAAATGCGCCCTGTTCGTAGCCGTAGCCCTCACCGGCGTCTTCGTACAAAGTAAAGGTATTGCAGCTACCGGGGAAGACCAAAAGCTTTAACTGCTCGGCGTTTGTCAGCCGGTTGTCCTGGGCCGGGTACTTGGCCTGGGGTACGATGCCACCGGCCTTGGCAAAGACGGGGATCTGGTCCAACGGCCGGTATACCGGGAAGATGTCTTCCTTGCCGGTGTAGCGCACACCGGTGGTCATATCAAACCAATCACCCTCCGGCAGCCACACATCGGCCTTTGCCAGGCGGCTGACAGGATCCAGCGGCTGGGTAATGGGCGCTGCGATCAATTCGCTTCCAAACCAGTATACATTGGGTACATTGTAGGCGTTTTCGGTTTGGGGGTGGGCGTAATACATCGGCTGCACCAAAGGCTGACCCTCGGTGTGGTTGCGATAGTTCATTGTGTATAAGTAGGGGAACAGGCTGTGGCGCAGACGCAGGCTGTCTTTCATAATCCGCTCTGCCTCCGGGTTATAGCACCAGGGCTCTTTTCTCTGGAAATCGGAGTTGGTGCTGTGCAGCCGCAAAATGGGGGAGAACACGCCTAATTGCAGCCAGCGCACCTGCATTTCATCATCCCGGTAGCCCTTCATATGACCGCCGATGTCGTGGCTCCACCAGGAGTAACCGATGTTGGAGGAGGTGGCGGTAAATTCCGGCTGGAATTGCAGCGACGCCCAGGTTACAATGGTGTCGCCGGAGAAGCCCACCGGATACCGGTGGCTGCCGGGGCCAGCGTAACGGGAGAAGAACATCGGCCGCTTTCCGCTGCGGGAGATGTCCTGGATGTGCAGGTGATTCAGTAGCCACAACGGGTCCATCCGCTCCCGGGGGTCTTTGTACTGACCCGGCTCGTTGGCCTCGTGGATCCAATGGTAGTCCGTACCCTGCTGCCAGTCCATCCACCAGAAGTCCACACCGTCCTCCTCATAAGGATGGTGCAAAATGTCAAAGTATTTTCCCATAAAGTCCTGGGAAAGGATGTCCAGCTTCACCTGCTGGCCGCTCTTGGGGTCAATGCCGCAGGCCTCGGCCATTTGAGGATACATATCCTCGTGGCGGCAAACGCCGTCTGCCGGGTGCAGGTTCAGGGCGGTGTGCAGATTGCGGCGCTTAAGGTATTTTAAGAATGCCTTATAGTCCGGGAACAGTTCCTTGTTCCAGGAATAGCCAGTCCAGCCCCAGCCCAGATGGTAGGCGGGGGGATAATCGTATTTCAGTTCCTCGGGGATCTTAACGATATGCCAGTCCATATCCACAACGGAAACGGAGAAGGGAACATCCTCCTGGTGGAACCGGTCGATCAGGTCGCAGTACTCCTGCTGGGTGTATTGATGGTAGCGGCTCCACCAGTTGCCCAGGGCATAGGCCGGAAGCATCGGGGGCGCGCCGGTGAGCTTGTAAAGGGCCTGCACCGCGCCAATGTAGTCAAAGCCGTAGCCGAAGAAATAAAGATCCTGGGTGTCTTCTGCCCGGACACCGATCCAGCCGTCCTCTTCCAAAAGCAAGCTGTTGCTGTCATCCAAAACAGCCACGCCACTTCTGGAGCAGACACCGTCTTCTACCTCACAGGGGCCATCTACCGTGTCCAGGGTCTTGGTGGTGCCGCCCAGATTATCCAGGACAGCCCCAAAATGCCACAAGGTGTTGGGAGCGTCTTTTAGCTGAATTTCCAGGTTTTCCGGAGAAAAAACCGCATTTTCCTTATAGGTAAGTACCAATTTTTCTGTTTCCAGGGTCAGCTTGCCACCGCTTTTTTTGACGGAAAACTTGACTTCCGGGAAATCCCGGAAAAACACGGACTGGCTGGCCCGATCCTCAAAAACACCGGTCTTGTCATATTCCAGACGAATCAGCCGATCCGTCAGAACGGTGAAACGGTAGCTTTCTCCCACGCACTGATTGCTTTTAAGGGCTACCGGACGCATCGGGCAGGCAAAACGGTTATTTTTGCTCATATTTTCCATATCCCCCACCTGTGAATTCTATAGTTTGATTGTATCACACATCTACGATTCGTCAATTGGAAAGTGGACTTTTTTCGTGATGTTTGTTGATTTTCTGAAGCAAAGGCGGTATAATGAAAAAAACGACGGAAAGGAGCTTTTTGTCTTGAAAGTTTTAGTAACCGGCGGTATGGGCTACATCGGCAGCCATACCTGCGTAGAGCTTTTGCAAATGGGCGTTGAGGTAGTCATCGCCGACAACCTCTCCAACTCCAAAATGGAGGTACTCAGCCGGATCGAAACCATCGCCGGATTGAGCCCTGCTTTTTACAAGCTGGATGTTTGCGATGAGGAAGCCTTGAGCAAGGTTTTCCAGGAGCATACTATCGATTGCGTCATCCACTTTGCGGGTATGAAGGCAGTGGGCGAATCCGTTGCCATTCCGGAAAAGTATTATTCCAACAACCTAAATTCCACATTGACCTTAAGCCGGGTGATGGCAAAGCACAATGTGAAGAAGATCATTTTCTCCTCCTCTGCCACCGTCTATTCCGGAGATAATGAGATGCCTCTGAAGGAGACCTCCAAAACCGGAAACTGCACCAACCCCTACGGCTGGACCAAGTATATGGGCGAGCAGATCCTGCGGGATATCGCTTTTGCTGACAAGGAATGGTCTGTGGTGCTGCTGCGGTATTTTAATCCGGTAGGCGCTCACCCCTGCGGCTTTATCGGCGAAGACCCCAAGGGTATTCCCAACAATTTGATGCCCTTCATCTCCCAAACGGCGGTGGGCCGCAGAGATCACTTAAATGTCTTTGGCAACGACTATGACACCCCCGACGGCACCGGCGTCCGGGATTACATTCACGTGGTGGACCTGGCAAAGGGCCACGTAGCGGCCATTCAGTGGACGATGGAAAACACCGGCACCGAGGTGTTTAACCTGGGTACCGGCACCGGCTACAGCGTGTTGGATATGGTCCGGGCCTTTGAAAAGGCCAGCGGCGTTCCCGTTCCCTATGAGATCACCGACCGCCGCCCCGGCGACCTGGCCATTTGCTATGCAGACCCGACCAAGAGCAAAGAGGTGCTGGGCTGGCAGGCAGAGCGCAATCTGGAGCAGATGTGCGCAGATACCTGGAACTGGCAGCGGAAAAACCCCTACGGCTACGAGCAGATATAAAAAAAGGCGTGGATCTGATCCACGCCTTTTTTGTTTATGGTTGATAAGGTGGACACAGGTGGCTGTTTTCCACAAAGGCCAGGGCCATAGAATAAAACAGTACCGGACCGATGTTAAAGAAATGACAGTCTACCAAACTGGCAAGCAGCAGCGCCAGAACCGAGCAGGCGGTAAACAGCTTTTCCGCAGTGGGTTGCCGGAAGAACAGCTTCACAGTCTGCCATCTGTGCAGGCCGTAAGAGATCAGACCAAACAGACCGCAGCAGGCCAGGAGCTGAATGACGGTGTTGTGCCACCGGGGGGGGAAGAAGCTGGAAAAAGCCTCGGAAGAAGAAAAATCGTAAGGGGCAAGCTCTGCCGGGGGATAGAAGGTGGTGCCCAGCAGGGGATTTTGTAAAAACAGCTTAAAGCCATTGGGATAAACAATATCCCGTTTGGAGGGCTTCAGTCCTCTTCGAATGATAAACTCAAACAGCACCTTGATCCGATCCCAGCGGACCAGCACAACCAACAGGATACAGCCCACAAAGAACAAAAACATCAGAGCCGGATATTTGCGGTCCTCCGCATAGCGCAGCATCAAGAAGAAGCAAAGCAGGTAAATGCCTGTGCCGATGATCATTGCGGCCCGGGAGCAGGTGAAATAAGCGCCCAGCAAAAACGCCGAGGCGACCAAAACACCGAACCAGTTACGGTAGTACTTTTTCAGCGACAGATGGAAAGCGAAGGGGATCATCATAATCAGCATCCCGCCGATGTTGTTGCAGATGCCCCAGCCGGTGTAGATGTTGTCCCGCTCAATGCTGCCGTTAATGATCACATCGGCGGTCAGATACAGCCACAGCACCTCTGCCAGCAGCAAGCAGCCTACGCCTACGCCAATCCAGGCAAAGTATTCTTTGTCTGTTTCCTCCCAGTCCACGCCGCCGGCAAACAGAAAATACGGCACCAGGATGGCGCAGCCCTGCATAAAGCCGAAGAAAGCGCTTCTTCCCTGAATGGTCAGCTCCGCGCCGCTGCCGATGCCGCCAACCAGATAGGCCAGCATCAAAAGCAAAATGCCGGGCAGCAGCTTATACTTTCTGCCGAAGAAACGCTTCCGGTCCCGGATCACACGATAGACGATGCTCACAGTGATCGCCACAGCAATGCAGATGATCACAGCGCCGCCACCGGCCATTGTGAAGATGGTATCTTCCTTGCAGCCGGGGTTATTTCTGGAGGAGGGGATCACATAAGCCAGAATAAACAGTGGCATCAGCGGTAAAAGATCCCGCCCGCAGAAGCAGGTATACAGAAAGATCAATGCAAAAATGCTATAGGCAAACAGCTCCAAAGAGAGCAGATTGCCTGCCG
Source organism: Faecousia sp. (assembly GCA_045612985.1). Lineage (GTDB taxonomy): Bacteria > Bacillota > Clostridia > Oscillospirales > Oscillospiraceae > Faecousia. The sequence continues at coordinate 30,000 of JAZLAB010000084.1, read as the reverse complement.
CCGCAACCAGAACAACAGCGATGAGATACCAGCGGGAATATAAGAACCGGTCAAAGCGTTGCTTCAGCGAGGCGGTGTCTAAATTTCTCATAGATATATCCATTCCTTTCCGGTCGGCAGAGCCGACTTTCACAAACAGGCAAGCGGATGTTTCCTCATTCTAGCACCTTTTGTCGAAAAATACAAGCTATTTGTGCTCCGAGGGATTTTTCTTGACCGGAAAGGGGAAAGGGATTATAATAAAAACCGAAGAAAATCAGGAAAAAATGGTGGTTTTATGAGAAAAATCGGACTTTCCAACAACCAATTAAAGCTTATTGCGCTGCTGACAATGACCGTCGATCATATTGGAATGCTGCTGTTTCCCCGGGTGCTGCTGTTTCGCTATGTTGGCCGGCTGGCCTTTCCCATCTTTGCCTTTATGATCGCAGAGGGCTGCAGCCACACCCGCAGCCTTCCCGGATATCTGAAAAGTATGGCCCTTGTGGCGGCCCTTTGCCAGTTGGTCAGCTTCCTATTCACCCGGTCGCTGATGATGGGCATTTTCGTTACCTTCAGCTTGTCCATCGGGCTGATTATGCTTCTTAAAAACGCCCGGCAAAAGCAAACAACCGGGGCAAAGCTTCTGTTCTTTTTTGCGGTGGCGGCTGTACTGGCCATCACCGAGGTGCTGCCGGTGCTGTTGCGGGGAAGGGATTTCGGGGTGGACTACGGCTTTATCGGCGTGGCGCTGCCGGTGTGCGTGTACGCGGTCAAGGGCAAATGGCCCAAGCTGGCGGTGAGCGCAGCGGTACTGAGCTTGCTTGCTATCTATAGCGGCTGGGTGGGCCAGTGGTTTGGCCTTTTGGCGCTGCCGCTGCTGGCGCTTTATAACGGAAGCCGGGGAAAATGGAAGCTCAAATGGCTGTTCTATCTGTACTATCCCGCCCATCTGGCGATCCTGTGGCTGATTGCCGCTATTTTCTGATCTAAATAACAAAACACCTCCGGACACTTACACTTACATTCCGGAGGTGTTTTTTGCCAAAAATGCCGAATTCCGGGGATAGAAATATGGCATTTTTGCATAAAGACATGTTGCATTTTACGACTCTTTGTGATATATTATATGTTGTATGATTATGCTAGGGGGGATATGGCGTGTATCGCAAATTTGTGAAGAGATTTCTGGACATTTTGCTGTCGCTGCTGGCACTGCTGGTACTGGGAATTCCTATGCTGATCGTCGCATTGGCGATCCGGATCGATATGGGCTCTCCAGTGATTTTTAAGCAAAACCGCATCGGAAAAGACAACAAGGAATTCAAGCTTTTGAAGTTTCGCTCAATGACGGATGCCCGGGACGAAAACGGCGTGTACTTACCGGACCCGGAGCGGATCACAAAACTGGGACGCTTTATCCGTACCACCTCTATTGATGAATTGCCCAGTCTGATCAACATACTCAAAGGCGAGATGAGCATTATCGGACCTCGCCCCCTGCCTACCCGTTACTTAGATCGCTATACACCGGAGCAGCTGCGCCGCCACGAGGTAAGGCCTGGTCTTTCCAATGTGTCGGTTGTCAACGGCAGAAATGCCCAAAGCTGGGAGAGCCAGTTTGCATCGGATGTTTGGTATGTGGATAATGTTCGCTTTTGGGTGGATGCCAAAAGCGTCATCGATACCATAAAGATCGTTTTGACCAAAAAAGGCGCTACCTCGGAAGACGGGGATTGTCGAGGTGAATTTATCGGCACAGCCGATGTGCAGCAGCTGCAGGCAGACGCCGAAGGCAATTATATGAAGATCGGCTGACTTTAGTGCAAAGGAGTTACTTATGACAATTCAAAGACTATATAGAACGCTGAGAATGCTTATGTTCAACAGCCCGAAAAAGAGAGCGGACTGGTTGCGGGAAAAGAAAATATTTCACCACATTGGACAGAAATGTGAAATTAACATCAAAATGCTTCCCCTCTATCCGGAGCTGATCAGCTTTGGAGACAATGTTAATGTAGCATCAGAGGTGATGTTTTTAACCCACGATGGAATCAACAACCAGATCAACAAGGCTGGTTCGGAGAAAAAAAGCAAGGAAGGACTTGGCTGCATTCAGGTCGGCAACAATGTTTCCTTTGCAGCGCGGGTGATCGTAAATCACGGCGTAAAGATCGGCGATAATGTGGTGATTACAGCGGGCAGCGTGGTTACCCACGATATTCCTTCCAACAGTATTGCCAGAGGCAATCCTGCGGAGGTTGCCTGCACAATGAAGCAGTATCAGCGACTCAGAGCGCTGAAGAAAACATATCCGGACGAGCTGGCTCCGGTAATGGGCGTTAGTATTTCTGACGAGCTAATCAACTGGATGTGGGAAGATTTTGAAAAAACACACAACTAAATTGGGAGGAAAATATTATGGAAAATGTTAAACAGTTTGTAATTGATTATATTGAAAGAGAGTATCAAATCCCTGCCGATGTAGATCAGGATAGCTTCAATTTTGTAAAGACAGGCTACATAGACTCTATCGGTGTAGTGCAGTTCATCACCATTCTGGAAGACGAATTCGGCATTGAATTCACAGATGAGGAATTGTCAGACGAAAAGTATCAGATTGTAGGCAATATGGTCAAGCTTATTGAATCCAAGCTGGAGCAATAAAGTTTTCCAAAACCACAAAGCAAAAAGTATCTTGCAGACAGGGGATCGAATATGGAAAAAATCTATATTTTAGGCGCAGGCGGCTTCGGCCGGGAACTGCTGCAGTGGATCAAGGATATCAATGCCGCAAAACCCACTTGGGAGATCGGCGGCTTTTTGGACGACAATTTGAATGCCCTGGACGGCTGCAAGTGCGATGTAAAAGTTGTAGGTACTATCCGGGACTGGCAGCCCAAGGAAGGGGAAGTGTTTGCCCTGGCCTTCGGCTCTCCGGAACTGAAGCGCAAGATCGTAAAGATTATGAAGGACAAGGGCGCAAAGTTTGTGCCTGTCATTCATCCCACAGCACTGCTGAGCGAATTTACCGATTACGGTGAGGGCCTGATTATGTTCCCTTACTCCAAACTGTCCTGCGATTGCAATGTGGGCGATTTTGTAACGATTTTGTCCACCCAGGTGGGCCACGATACAGTGATCGGGGATTATACGGTCATCAGCGGCGGCTGCAACATCGTCCGTAATGTTACCATCGGCGAAGATGTGTTCCTGGCAGCCGGTGTGGCCATTGCCCAGGATCTGCATATTGGAGATGGCGCCTATTTGGGTTTGGGCTGTGTGGTTTTGAAGGATGTGGAGCCCGGCGCGAAGATGTTCGGCAATCCAGCTCGTTCTATGCCGAAATAAGGAGAGAGTAAAATGAGCAAGATGACAAATTTTTTCTACGAAAACACAAGCAGGATACCAGAGAAAATTGCAATCTGGTGTGACGGCAAAACTGCTACGTACAGTGAAATGGGTAACATGGTCAGTGGCATTGCCAATATGCTGCTGGAAAACGGTGTTAAACCTGGTGACCGTATCGGTGTTCCTATGAATAACTCCATTGAGTCTGTAGCATTGTTTTTTGCGGCTGCAGAAATTGGTGCTGCTATGGCGCCTATTAACCCCACATTGCCAGCTGCAGCCATTGAGACAGCGTTTGATAGCGTGGGTGTGTCCTGCGTTATTGCCAGAAGGAGCTTTTTGAGGCACTTTGAGGCACGGAGCAAAGTTTGCTTTTGCTTAGATAGTGATCAGATTCCCGGCACAATCCCCTTTGACAGCTGGAAACAGTATAGCATGAAGCGACCGGAACTAGAGGTGGCAGAAGATGCCACTCTGATTTTAACGCTGACCTCCGGTTCTACCGGCGATCCCAAGCCTATTGAGCTGTCCCAGAAAAACAAGATCGACCGAGCTTTTGCCCACGTGGATCTGTACGGACTGAAAGAGGACGACCGGGTGATGGCGGCTACACCGCTGTATCACTCTCTGGCGGAGCGGTTGGTGATTATGCCGCTGCTGATCGGCGCAACCTCTGTGTTGCTACCTCGATTTACCCCTGATATGTGGCTAAACTGCATCGCCCAGCAGCAGGTAACCTTTACCATTGCGGTATCTGCCCAGCTGGCGCAGGTTTCTGCGCTGCTTTCTGATCCGGATCTGCCGGACATCACCAGTCTGCGCACATTGGTTTCTTCTTCGGCGCTGCTGGAGCTGCCTGTAAAGCAGGTACTTATCGATAAGCTGCGTTGCCAGTTCCACGAGATGTATGGCGCCAGCGAGATCTCTACAGCAACCGATATCAATTTTACTCAAGTCGGTAATAAAACAAAGACGGTTGGTTATCCGCTCAAAGAGGCACAGTTGCGAATTGTTGACGAAAATCGCAAGGAAGTGCCTGTAGGACAGGTGGGTGAGATCGCAGTTAAGTCCTCTTTGGCCTTTAAGGGTTATTACAGACTTCCGGAAAAGACAGCGGAGGCCTACAGCGAAGACGGCTATTTCCACACCGGCGATCTGGGCCGTGTGGACGAGGACGGCTATCTGTACTTCTGCGGCAGAAAGAAAGAAATCATTATCACCGGCGGTATTAATGTGTACCCCCAGGACATTGAGGAATCCTTGAAGAAACTATCCGGTGTTTCAGAGTGTGCGGCCTTCCCGTACCCGGACGAGAGACTGGGAGAAATCGTGGCTATTGCGATCGTAAAAGAATCCGGTAGCGATCTGACAACACGGGCGGTGCAGTTTTATTGCGCCCGGAATTTGGCGGATTTCCAGCAACCCCATAAGATCTTCTTTATGGACCAGCTGCCCAAGAATGCAATGGGAAAGCTGACTAAGGGAAAGATTTACGAGGTCGTAAAGAGGGAAGGACTGGACAATGACTAATGCCAGGGAATTTCTTATTGATAACATTAGCGTAAGGTGTAGTTATGGAATTGGAAAACATATCAAGAAAAACGACAACGATTAAAGTAAAAGATTTTTGTATTATAGTGGCTTTTTGTGTGCTGTTGTTTTTTCAGATTTTTAACGGAAACCCAACAGCGGCAGGTTTGCGATTTGTTTTGACACCGGTTGTTATTGCCCTCGGCTTGCTAATTCTTACTATTAGATCTGTTTCGTGGAAAGCGCATTATAATATCCCGATTCTTATGGCCATATTTGCAGCGATTTCCACAAGAAATTCAGATGTGGTGGTCTGGAGCATTGATGCCACATCGTTGATGCTCTGCGTGGTGTTCTATATTATCGCAACAGCACAGGTTTATACTGCGGATGTTGTGCGTAAGATTCTGCGTTTTTACTGTGGCTTGGTAACATTTATCGGCCTGTGGATATTGATTTCTTACGCATTTAATATCAACCTAAGCGACGGCAGAGCCAGTATTTCCTTTTTTGGGATCAAGAAAGACCAAAATTACCTGTCAGCCTTTCTAACCCCGGCATTTGCTGTTATCGTCTATACCACTTTCTTTTCTCCCAGGCAAAAATTGTGGAACGCTTTTAAGGCAGCGATGCTTTTTGCAGCGATTTATATGACGGGTTCCCGTGCGGCATTGATTACCATGCTGGTCTCTTTTGCGCTTATTATGGTGAAATATGTAGGCTACAAAGGTGTTTCCCTCCGTAAGATTGCAATCATATTCTTGACAATCATAATTGTTGCCGTCGGTGCAATCTGGGTGCAGAGTACCGCTTTGTTCGACAGAATGGGCGATGTAGATGGATATGCTACCAACATTCGCCTTGAAATTTGGGAATATGCGATGGAGGGCTTTTACAGGCATCCTATTTTAGGTAGCGGCATTGAGGCGGGCACCTATTATTCTCAAAGAGCTGTGCGTTGGTATACCCATAGCTGCTTTGTGGATATTTTAGTGGGACAAGGCCTTGTTGGCGCTTTTTTCTATCTTTGTATGTTTTTAGGATTCTTGAAAAAGAATCCCGGAAACAGAAATTTTGTGATAACTTATTTGCTTGCCTGTTTTATTCCCTTGGGATTTATAAACGGTTACGGTTGTATCACATTCTGGATGCCTATGGCTATGTGTCAGGTAGTGTCCTCTACTGCCAGGGAATACGGCTATGAAAGTATGCTTCTTTAGCAGAATATTCTGGCGAAGGCATTACGGAAGACTTTGCAGAGTGAATTCCATAGAAAATTGCGATTAATTGTAAATTTTGCAGGGGGTATTTTATACCGATGGATTATACGGCACACAGTGGAGCAGAAAATCCGGTTTTCGGTTTTGTTGTTCCGGTCTATAAGACACCCAGAGTGTACATAGAGGAATGCGTGGATAGCTTGCTGGCGCAGACATATCAAAACATTCAGATTGTTTTGGTTAACGATGCTTCTCCGGACAATTCCGGGGAGATTTGCGAGGAAATTGCAAAAAAAGACACCAGGATCAAGGTGGTGCATCACGAAGTAAACGGTGGACTGCCGGTGGCAAGAAATACCGGGATTGACAATCTGCCGGGGGCGGACTGGATTGCAGTGATTGACTCCGATGACTGGGTAGAGCCGGATATGTGTGAAAAGTTGCTCACGCATATTAACAAAGAGTATGCAGACATCTATATGTATTCCGGGTTCAGAAATATCGGTGAAGCAGAAATACAAATGAATTTCCACTATCCGCATCAGCAGAAGTTTACAACTTATGCGGAACGGGAATTGTTGCAGAAAAGACTTTTCCTGGACCAAACAAAAGAATGCGTGGCAGGTTCTTTCCCCATTCAAAGCGCTAATAACAGGCTTTATTCCGCCAAGTATTTGCGGGAGAAGAATGTTAGATTCATTAAGGTGCGATTTGCAGAGGATGCTCTGACCCACCTGCACTGTCTGGAGGTTGCGGAAAAGGTTACATATCTGCAATACCGGTTCTATCACTACCGGGACACACCGGGCAGTATGACCAACGGCTACCGGCAGACGGCCGACGAAGAACAGCTTTCCGTTATGTGGGAACTATTGGCCTTTGCGGAGAAATACCACAAGAGTCAGGAATTTGTGAACTTGATGCATATTTTTGTGTTTATGTCTATGCAGATGTGCGTCTGGCAGAAGTATTTCCACCCGGAAAATAAAGCACCTTACCGCATCAGAAAAAAGGAATGTATGGAGCTTTTAAAAAAAGAACCCTACAATAAAGCTCTGTCCATTCTCAAGAACTTGCCGTTGAGTAAGCTGCGGAATAATCAGATTATCAAATATTTTTTGATGAAATACCATTGTTACGGACTACTGGTGTGGCTACGAAACAGAGCAAATGAAAGCAATTGAAGGTGTGAAAATGAACACGAACGTTTTAGAACGATTGCATTTGGTGCAATTAGAAATGATTGATGAAATTGATAGGCTATGCAATAAATATGATATTTCATATTGGCTTGATAGCGGAAGCGCGTTGGGTGCGATTCGCCATGAGGGATTTATTCCTTGGGATGACGATGTAGATATAGGTATGCCGCGTGCAGACTATAATCGGTTTGTTGCCATTGCTAAAAAAGAAATGTCTGCAGACTATGTTGTTCAAGACAATGATGTTGAGCCGAGATATAATAATTTTCATATAAAGGTAAGAAAAATCAACACTATTTTTCCACAAACATATAATTCCGAATATAAATACCGTGGGATACAACTTGATGTTTTTCCATTTGATTATGTCCCGGATGATTCAAAAAAGACTATAAGGCAATGCAAAAGGATTCAAAAATATCGTAAATTTTGTGACAGAGCATGCTGGATGGGCGTGCTCCAAAACCCGATAAAGCGGCTGGCACAGCGTGTAATTAAAATTGTTCCAACATCGGTATATAGAAGTATTTTCGAGCGCTTGTGTCAAAAATATAATGACACACCGACTGGCTATTTGACTTCACACACATACCGAATGCAACGTGAAAAAATTCGCATTTTCAAAACGGATGATATGGTACCAACTAAGCGGGTGAAATTTGAAGACAGAGAATATTGTATTATGAACAATCCGGATGAGTATTTGAAGACGATGTATGGCGATTATATGTCTTTACCGCCGGAAGAAAAGCGAGTATATCATTTGATTGGTGATGTTGTATTTGATACAAACTGTGCAAATACAAATAATGCACAATAACTATCAAAAAAAGGAAACTAAGTATTATGAGCAATAAAATCATTTTCATAGAAAAACCAGATGAGGTATCTTGGGAGAGCATTCATCAAGTTTTATGGGAAGCACATGAAAGCACACGTAAAAATGGTTTGTTTTATCCCACTTCCGAAATGACCGGAAATGAGCTTAATCAGTTTCTATATGAGCATAATGGCCGTTGTTTTGTTGCTATGGATGGAGATGATGTTGTTGGTACCATGTCTTGTTATATCGAAGACATAAAAACACGGTTATTTAGTGGAAAATTTTTGAAAATTGTTTTGGTTGGAAATAAACCTAAATATAAGCGCAGAGGTATTTTTTCGAAACTATATGATATATGTTATAATTACGCTAAATCCGAAGGTTTGGATGGTATAACATATGGCACTGCTGAAAGAAACTATACTATGCGGAAAATATTCGAAAGCAAGGGCTTTATTTCTGATAGATGTCATTATAACAAAGACAAGCAACGCTTTATTGTGGGTGGGATATATTGCTTTAAGAAGCCACCCCACAGAAAAGAATATTACGCGCTGATTTTCAAGATAAAACAGCTAATTGAGCATTTGAGACATCTAGTGAGCTGAAAGATAAGTTTCAAATTTTAACACTGGATTAGCCTTGTGGAGTATAGTATGAGAACAGGAAATTCAAGAGTAAAGAATTCAATCTATAATTTTATAACTAGTATAGGAGCGCAGTTCATCACTATAGTGATGAGATTTATTAGCCGTTCGGTTTTTATTCATACTTTAGGTGAAAGCTACCTGGGGATTGGCGGCCTTTTTGAAAATATCTTGTCGATGCTTTCACTTGCAGAACTTGGAATCGGGACGGCAATACTGTATAGGCTTTATACCCCTTTGGCTGAAAAGAATGTACCAAGGATTCAAGCGTGGATGCATTTCTATAAGAATGCATATAGAGTGATTGCGTTAGTAGTTGGCGCGATTGGCTTGTGCTTAATTCCTTTGCTTCCTATCCTTATAAATGACTATCAAAAATTTAACTCGCTGGGTATTAGTGCAGTAATCATTTATTGTTTGTTCCTATTCCAAAGCGTTTCCTCATATTTGTTCTTCTCATATCGCAGTGCTATAGTTCAAGCAGATCAAAAACAATATTTATTAACAATTGTTAGCTATGTAATTATAACAACCACAAGTATACTGCAAATAACATCTTTAGTTATTCTGCGCAATTATATTGTGTATTTGGTTATTGCTGTGGCAATGACTATACTAGAAAATATTATATATGCAATTATATCTCAAAAACTATATCCTTATATTGGGAAAAAACCTCAAGAAAAAGTAAGCAAAAAGGAAATTAAGGAAACAATCAAAGATTGCTTCTCGTTGTTCTTGTATCGGGTTAATTCGATTGTAATCAAATCCACAGATACCATAATTTTATCTATTGCTAAAGGACTAGAGACCATCGCTCTTTATTCAAATTACCTTATCTTCTACAGTACGATAAATGCTTTAATTTCTCGCGTTTTTGGCGCACTTGTTCATAGTGTTGGTAATCTGCATACAACAAAAAAAGTTGATCATGAGTATCTGATATTTAAAACAACGGTTTTTGTTGCGATTCTTTTAGGTGCGACAGCTGGCGTGGGAATTTTTGTGGTCGCAGACGAATTTATAAATGTATGGATCGGTGAGCAATGGATTATTCCACAACCATTTTCTTTGCTGTTGGGATTCGAATTGTTTACAGTAACCGTGTGTGCGGCTTTGGCAAAATTTAGGAATGCTTTAGGATTATTCCAGCAGGCGAAATACCGTCCAATCTTTTCGGCAATAGTCAATGTTGTGTCATCTGCTGTTTTGGTAAGGTATTGGGGCATCAGCGGCGTAATTTCTGGCACAATTATAGCATATTGGACGACTTTTTTAGTGTTCGATCCGGCCATCTTATATAAATATGGATTCGGTGGAAAATACTCCTTAAAAAATTTCTATATTATGGTTTTAGGTAATCTAGCGGTTGTTTTCCTAATTGGTTCTGTGTTGAAGGGCATGTGTTCGTATGCCTTGGTCGGAATGGGCTGGATGTCTGTTGTAGTGCATGCGGTGATTTGTGCAGTGGCAACGCCTCTGGTGTTGTTTGTTGTAAATTGGAAAAGAGATGAGGCGCAATATTTACTCTCTCTTATGAAAAAGATTTTATTACGGATTAAATAATTTAAATTACAGAAGGACAGATTGGAGCGTTACAATGAAAAAGGTTCTCACTGTAGGAGTGTTTGATTATTTCCATTATGGACATTACAAGCTTTTTGAAAACGCAAAGAAGTTGGGAGATTATCTTGTTGTTGCTGTCCAAGATGGGGATTACATTTTGAAATATAAACCTCAGGCGAGTGTGTTATATAGTACCGAACAAAGAATGGAACTTATTAAGGCACTGAAATGTGTTGACGAGGTAGTTGTATACTATGATGTTGATAAAATCGTTCAACAAGTGGATTTCCAAGTGTTTGCCATTGGCGGCGACCAAAATCATACAGGATTTATGCGAGCGGTTGAGTGGTGTAACGAACACGGAAAAGAAGTTGTAAAATTACCGAGAACGCCAGGTATTTGCTCTTCTGATATTAAGAAAAACTTATAAAAAGCCGAAACTTAAAACTACAGATTTATCTATCTCTGACAACCATTATTTACAACAAATGTTGGGCTGTGTCTGACAACGTCAATTACCACATTTATCACTATGACTTTTAGAAACGTGGTTGTATTGAGAGCAATGAAGAAACTGAAGCAAACTGCACAGTAATGTCTTTTTGAAATAAAGAGGAGTTTGGAGGCAGCAATATGGGGGCTGTATTAAGAGTTTGTGTGCGGATTTTTATGAGAATCTGCCAGCTATTTCCAATTCAAAAAAACAAAATCGTTTTCTCCAGTTTTCAGGGAAAGCGTTATAATGATGCGCCCAGAGTTCTGTCGGAAGCGCTGCGTGAGCAGGGAGCGTATGATCAGGTTTGGATTCTGCCGGAGACGGTTGATGCCCCGGATTATGTTCGAAAGGTCCACGGTCGCAGCCTAAGGGAGTTGTATGAACTTGCAACTGCGAAGGTGTGGATTGATAACTGCAGAAAAGATGTGTGGGTCCGGAAAAGAAAGGGCCAGCTCTATATTCAGACCTGGCACGGCGGTGTTGCGCTGAAAAAAGTGGAAAAGGATGCTCAGGACACCCTGCCTGCTGTGTATGTGAAAAGTGCCATCAACGATTCCCAAATGGCAGACTACTTTGTTTCCGAATCTGCCTGGAGAACCAATAACTATCGACAGGCTTTTTGGTATGATGGTCCGATTATCGAGGGTGGCATTGTAAGAGCACAGAAAATTGAAAAGACGCAAGCGTGGGAGAAAGTCCGGCAGGCCCTTAATCTTGATGCGAATACGCAAATAGCCCTTTATGCACCTACATTCCGGTCAACAAAAGCATTGGATTGTTATGACATCGACTATGCGGCACTATTGAAAGCGCTGGAAGAGAAGTTTGGCGGCAATTGGGTTGTAGTTGTTCGTCTTCACCCCAACATATCGCACTTAAACGAGCAGAGCACCTATAGCGAGAAGCTGATCAATGGCACAAATTATCCGGTGCTTAATGAGTTGATGGCGGCAGCCAGTGTGGTAATCACTGATTTTTCCGGTTGTATGTTTGATGCGCTTCGGGAAGGAAAGTATCTGTTCTTGTATGCATCGGACTATGAAAGATACATAACACAAGAGCGTGGCCTGTATTTTGATTTATCAACCTTTCCCAATGGAATTTGCAAAAGCAATGATCAGCTTATAGAGACGATTCGCGCTTTTGACAAAGAGGACTACGAAGCAAAATGCGCGCCGATTGTGGAAAAATTGGGATTCTATACCGCCGATGGTACGCAGCAGGTGGTAGATATTATTAATGGGTTTGCCCGGTAAAAACCTGGAGGAAAATATGGTAATTGGATATACAACTGGCGTGTATGATATGTTTCATATTGGACACCTTAATGTGATTCAGCGTGCAAAAGCGCAATGCGATTATTTGATTGTGGGTGTGAGCACGGATAGTTTAGTTCAAAAAGAAAAGAATAAGACACCGGTGATCCCTTACGAAGAAAGAGCTGCGATTGTTGCAGCGCTCAAATGTGTGGACCAAGTGGTGCCTCAAGAAGACAAAAACAAATTTGGGGCATGGGAAAAATTGCATTTTCATAAAATGTTTGTTGGCTCAGATTGGCAAGGCACAGATGTGTGGAAAAAATATGAGGAACAATTTAAACCGGTAGGGGTGGAAATTGTTTATTTGCCCCATACTGACGGCATATCCAGCACGAAACTAACTGGTGTAATTAAGAATTTATTAGACGAGAAGCCTGTGTGTTAATATCAAGTAGATTGTAGCGCTATGTATTACGACATCTGTTATAGAGTTTATTGTAATGACATTCAGAATCGTTGTTGTTTTTATAAAAATGAAAAGGGGTAAACGTAGATGAAAAGAAGCCTTGCAAGAATGGTCAAAAAGCTCCTGTTTCCAAATTGTTATTCCAGCGAAGCATATGTGTCCCATCTTCGAAGGGGGGGCAAAGGTTGGGGAGAACACCTATTTTTATGTACCTATGAAACATCCTGTGGATGAAACATCACTTCCCTTTTTAGAGATAGGAAACAACTGCCGGATAACAGAGGGTGTTATCATTCTGGCACATGATTATAGTTTTGCGGTATTACGCCCAGTGTATCATTGTATGCTTAGAAAGTGTGGCGTTACTAAAATTGGAAATAACGTTTTTATCGGGATGAATGCAATAATTATGCCCGGAGTCAGCATTGGTGATAATGTAATCGTTGGTGCAGGAAGTGTGGTTACCCGCTCTTTTTCGGGTAACGTAGTGGTTGGTGGAAATCCAGCCAGAGTTATATGTACGCTAGAAGAATACTATAAGAAAAACTTGGAACGTTTTGATTCCTATGCGCGGCTTTGGTATGATCGAATGAGCGCATATAGGGGCCGTCCTTTGCGCGAAGATGAAATGTCTTGGTATGCAGCACTTTATAAGATGGAGAATAAAGAGCAAGCCTTGCGAAGAATACGCGTTGATGGTGATGATAAAGAGGAAGTTATAGCAGATGTTATGAAGTATCCTTCCCAATATGATACCTTCGAACAATGGTTAAGCGATAGCCGATAACGGTTGTTCTGTTTTGATTAGAATCGAGCTTGTTTTTATAAGTAAAGCATAAGTGTGGTGAGAAGAGTGCCTATAGAGAAGGTCCTGTTTCTGCTGCTGCGGGCAGGCGTATGTGGCGAGCCGGTAGATGCGGAGGTCATAGACAGTTTAAACGCAGACAGCCTTTCAGAATTATATAACATTTCCAACACGCACGATGTTGCCCAGATTTTAGGCGCGGCATTGTCCAAATGTGGCAAGCTGGGCGATGACGATTGCTCGAAGAACTTTCGCGCAAAAGCGATGTTGGCGGTTTCCCGCTATGAACGGATCCAATATGACCTGCAAACTATCTGTGATGCATTTGAGCAGGCGCAGATACCGTTTATTCCCTTGAAAGGCTCTGTGATCCGCGCCTATTATCCGCAGCCCTGGATGCGCACCAGCTGCGATATTGATGTGCTTGTTCATAATGAGGATCTGGATGCGGCAGCGCGGATATTGCAGGAAACTTTGGGCTACGCGCCCCATATGGAGGGACCTCACGATGTTTCCTTCTACTCCCAAAGTGGCGTTCATATCGAATTACATTTTGACTTAATCGAGGAAGGCTGGGCTGGCTCTGCCTGCGAGATTTTGAAAGGTGTGTGGAATTATGCAGCGCCAAAGGAAGGTTGCCAGTTCCATTATGTGCTTTCTGACGGGATGTTCTATTTTTACCACATTGCCCATATGGCAAAGCATTTCGAGCAAGGCGGCTGCGGTATCCGGCCATTTATTGATCTGTGGATTTTGGATAATATAGAGAACGCGGACATCGCCAAGCGGGATGCGCTTTTGGAAAAAGGCGGTCTACTGAAATTCACCCAGGCCGCCAGACGGCTTGTGAAGGCCTGGTTTGAAGGTGCACCTCACGATCCCATTACCCAACAGATGCAGGAGTATGTGATTCGTGGCGGAGTTTATGGTTCGAAGACCAATGAAATTGCCGCACTCCAAAAAAGGAAAGGCGGTAAGTGGCAATACGCTTTCTCCAGAATCGTGCTCCCCTATGATGAGATCAAGTATATGTACCCCTTTTTGCAAGAGTATCTATGGCTGACACCGTTTATGCAGGTGTTCCGATGGATCAGGATTTTGTTTAACAATGCTACGAATGCTTTCAAAGAGCTTTCCTATAATCAGAGCATTTCCAAAAAACAGGCACAGCAGTTTCGGCAATTCTTTGAGGAACTGGGGCTGTAAAGCGCATAAAAATCGCGGACGAGCAATTTGCTCGTCTGCGTTTTTTGTTTTTCTTTATTCTGCGGTGTAGGTGTACTCGGGATCGACTTCCCCTTCGGGGAGGTCGCCTCCCTCCATGTCTTCCGGCAGGAAGCCCATGGTGGAGATGGCTTCAAAATCCGCTTTGGAGCAGACCTTGATCGTTCCGTCGGAAGCGTCTACTGTGTAGTAAACGGTGTCTTCCAAATACTTGGTGGACAGATAGTACTTGCTGCCATAGGGGGTCGTGGGACCGTCAAAGGTTACATCGCCGGACAAATTCAGATGCTTTTTCAGCAGCACCTGGCAGCTTTCCAGACAAATATAGCCGTTGGGGTTTAGGTCCTTCGCGCCCATGACTACCACATCGATATTCTCTGCGATCTTCTTAACCTCTGCCGCGCAAAGCTCCAGAAAATCTTCTGTGGGCAGGTAAGAGCCGGCGCTGTCCTTGATAACGATCATCTTGGTCTTTTCGGTAACATAGCCCAGGTCCACAGCCTTTTGGGTGATCACGCCCACGATGTCTTTGCAGGGCTTACCTACAGCGGTGTCCATATCTGTGGCCAGTTCCATACCGTTTGCACCGAAGCCGGCAACATTCATAACCAAACCGTCAACGTCGTAAAGGATCTCCACAGAGCCGCCTGCGTTGAGCAGCACGATGCCGGCCATTTCATCTTTGCCGAGAGTAGTACCCTCAGGGGCTTTGGTGTCCTCAGGGGTTTTGTTACCCAGGACAACGCCCAAAACGACTGCCACGGTAACAACCACAACTGCCAAAATAATGGCGATAATCTTTTTGTTCATCGGAAAACTCCTTTAAATGTTTTGCTTTATTATAACACCACCGGACAAGCCTTGACAAGGTCTTTTTACAAAATTCACGCAAATGTAATAAAGTCCGCCGGGGAGGGAAAGGAAAGGTATATTTCCCGGAAGAAAATGGAAGAATAAGCATATCACGAATAAAGGAAGTGGTGTACTTGTTTAAGCACGAAAAACAGTTATTTCATCCGGTGGCGATCGAACGCCCCAACCCCCAGTATGCGGCGCTGCTACAGGAGCAGCTGGGCGGCGGAAACGGAGAACTGAAGGCGGCAATGCAGTATATGTCTCAAAGCTTTCGCATTAAAGATCCTAAAATCAAGGATCTGTTTTTGGACATTGCAGCGGAGGAATTGGGACACATGGAGATGGTGGCCCAGACCATCAATCTGCTCAACGGTCACGATGTGAATGCCGACCAAGTCAATGCCGGACAGATCCAAAGCCATGTGATTTTAGGTTTAAATCCGGGTCTGATCAATGCTTCCGGCTATTCCTGGACGGCGGACTATGTAACGGTAACCGGAGATCTGTGCGCAGACCTTTTGAGCAACATTGCCTCAGAGCAGCGGGCAAAGGTGGTTTACGAGTATTTGTACCGGCAGATCCACGATAAGAAGGTGCGTGAAACCATTGATTTTCTGCTGAATCGGGAAGAGGCTCACAACCAGATGTTCCGGGACGCTTTCAATGCGGTGCAAAATACCGGCTCCAATCAGGATTTTGGCACCACCCAGGCAGCGAAGATGTATTTTTCCCTGTCCGATCCCGGTCCTAACGCATTTGCAAACAATCCGGTAAATCCCCCCAAGTTTTCCAGCTGATGGAGTCTGTTTGGGATAGGGATGTGCAGATGCCACAATTTCCTTCGTTAGAAGGGGATTTGGATACCGATGTATTGGTCATCGGCGGCGGTCTGGCGGGTATCTTGTGCGTCAAAAAGCTGACTGCGGCAGGCCTTGAATGCACACTGATTGAAGAAAACCGGCTGATGCAGGGGGTCAGCGGCAGGACCACCGCAAAGCTGACAGCCCAACACGGCCTTATCTATGGGCAGCTGCTGGACCGGTTTGGCCCGGAGAAGGCGCAACGATATTGGCAGGCCAACAAGGAGGCATTGACAGCCTTTCGGGATATGGCCAAAGATGTGGATTGTGATTTCCAAACGGAGAGCAACTATATCTATTCCACCGGAAGCATCGAAAAGCTGGAAAGGGAACTGCAGGCCTGTGAAAAACTGGGGATCCCGGCCCGGTGGGAGAAAACCTTGTCCCTGCCTTTCCCGGTCAGCGGCGCGGTGGGCTTTTCCCATCAGGGCCAATTTCACCCACTAAAACTGGCAAAAGGCATTATAGACGGGCTAAAGATTTATGAAAAAACGAAAGCATTGGAATTTGTTGGGAATCGGGTAAAAACGCCAAAAGGCAATATTACCGCAAAGAAAATCATTGTGGCCACCCATTTTCCCATTCTCAATAAACACGGCGCCTACTATATGAAGCTGTATCAGCAGCGCAGCTATGTGATCGCCCTGGAAAATGCGCTCCAGGTGGAAGGAATGTATTTAGACTCCGCGGGAAACGGTCTGTCTGTCCGCAGCGCCGGAAAGTATCTTTTGCTGGGCGGCGGTGGACACCGCACCGGAAAACAAGGTCTTGGCTGGACACTTCCGGAGGCGGTGGCCCAAAAGTACTATCCAAAGGCAAAGATCGCGACCCGGTGGGCGACCCAGGATTGTATGACTCTGGACGATATGCCCTATATTGGGCAGTACAGCAAAGCTACCCCGGATTTATATGTGGCTACCGGGTTTGGAAAATGGGGGATGACCACCTCTATGGTGGCGGCGCAGCTTTTGACAGATTTGGTGCAGGATAAAAGCAACCCATATGAGGACCTGTTTTCTCCCTCCCGCAGCGTAATGCATAAGCAACTGCTGTGTAACGGCGCAGAAACAGCGCTGAATTTGGCACGACTCACAAGCCCCAGATGCCCACATCTGGGATGCGCCCTTCACTGGAACAAAACAGAACACTCTTGGGATTGTGCCTGCCACGGCTCCAGATTCTCCGAAAAGGGAGAACGACTGAACGGCCCGGCAACCGACGATCTAAAAAACCCTCCATCGTAATTCATATCAGCGCCGTTGTCGGTTAGACAACGGCGCTGTGTGTTGAAAAATAGAATCAAATGTTTTGATTTTTGGATTGTACACATTAAAAACAGATGGTAATATGAGAAAAACACAATATAAGGAGAAGGCTATGGAAACGAAAATTATAAAAATCGGTGGGGTGAACCACGTCTGTGTAGACGGAAAGCCCGTTGACACCCTTGCTTTTAAGAGCTTTCGCCCCACAAAAAACAATGTAAGTGATTTTTATAAGGCCGGCGTGCGGATCTTCCACTGCTTTGTGTCCGGCCTGCGCTCTGCCATCCAGATGCCTTACTCTGCCTACGGTGAGGTCTGGTTTGGACCGGGGGACTACCGTTTTGAAAGCTTTGACAGGCAAATGGAAATGTTTTTGCAGGCGGCGCCGGATGCATACATCTTTGTCAATTTGCATTTGGACACGCGCCAGTGGTGGCTGGACCAAAACCCTGGTAACGCCAATTCCTTTACCCACCTTTCCCAGGTGGCGGGCAATGAAAAATGGCGGCAGGACACCCAAAAATACATAGACGCATTTATCCATTATGCGGAGGAAAAGTACGGCGACCGGATCATCGGCTACTGGCTTTTGGGCGGTCATACCACCGAGTGGTTCAGCTACGCAGACAAAGAGGAAAGCCATCCGGTTAAGCTGGCGGCCTTCCGCAAGTATATAAATGACCCCAATGTGGAAATCCCCACCCAGGAGCAGCTTACAAAACCCAACACCCAGGTGTTTTTGGACCCGGTGAAGGACAAGCTGGTCATCGACTACCGGAAATTCCACGCAAAGCTGGTTTCCGATCTGGTGCTGGACTACTGTAAGGCGGCTAAGGAGACACTGGGTTATAAGAAGATCGTGGGTGTTTTCTTCGGCTATATTATGGAGCTGGACTGGAAAGCGATGCTTTGGAATTATGGCCATTTGAATTTGGACGAGGTCAACGAAAGCCCCTATGTGGACCTGATCGCCACCCCCACCTCTTACCGCTTCCGGTTGTATGACGACGGCTCTGCCTATATGATTTTGGCGGACTCTCTGGGTCTGCACAATAAGGCATACTTTGCATCCTTTGATAACCTGACATTCCTGACACCTACAATGCAAAATAATCCCCGGAGACTTTGCAATGACCCGGAGACCAGCGCCGCCCTTTACGCATTGCAAAACAATCTAAACCGCAAGGACCTGCTCAACACCCGGGAAAAGACCATCCACGGTATGCGCCGGGAGATGATGAGCAGACTTTCCAAGCGGTGCGGCACCTGGTGGTTTGATATGCTGGAGGGCTGGTACTATGACGACGCCCTGATGGAGGAGATCGCTCATCTGGTAAAGAAATCCGCAACTATCACCCAAAAGCCCCGGGAATCTACCGCAGAGATCTGCGTTTTCGTGGGCACCGAGCCTCTTTACTATGTCAATAAATCCTGCGGCATCAATGCCGAATCCATCGGCATCCAAAGAGGACCTTTGAGCCGCATCGGCGCGCCCTATGATCTGTTTTCTATGAGCGATCTGCAGCGGGTGGACATCGATAAGTACAAGCTGGTGATGTTTCTGGATGCCTATACCTTAAGCCAGGAGCAGCGAAACTACATCAACGAAACGATCAAGGCTGATGGCCGGTCGGTTCTGTTTGTTGGTCCTTGCGACTATATTGACGATACCGGTGTCAGCTGCGATAGAATGTCTGCTCTGTGCGAAATGAGAATCGATATTCTCCCCAAGGACGAAGCATCCATCCGGGCCTTCAACTCCACCTATGGCTACGGCGAGGCCAAAAGCCCCACACCCTATGTGCGCGAGGGCGAGGGCCGGGTGCTGGGCCGCTTTGCGGACTGTCGGAAATGCGCTTTGGCAGTGCAGGAAAGAGAAAACTACAAAGTGTTCTATAGCGCCTTGGGTAACCTTTCCCACGAAGCATTGCGAGCCATTGCCAAGATGGCAGGTGTGCATATCTATGTGGAAGAAGGGGTGTTTACCTATATTAACGATACCGTTGCCGGTGTTTATAATACCGGCGCGGCAACCACCGAGATCACCCTAAAAGAGGATGGCGAGTACACCGAGCTGTTCAGCGGCAAGACCTACAAGACCCAAAATAAGAAGATCCTCTTGCCCACCGACGAATGCCCGGCCCAAATGCTGGTGCTGAAATAAAAATAAAGCCGGCAGTCCAAACGGACTGCCGGCTTCTTCGTGTAGATTATTCAGGTTTGCCTACGATCATATTGATCTTGTTCTGGATCAAAATGGTGGAAACGAAGGGGCTGATAAAGGCAAACACAAGGCACAAAACATCCAGCTTGCACTGCTTGCCCTTTTCCTGGGCATAGCTTTCTACATTCTCTGCGGTCTTTAAGAGCCAGAAGGGATAGTACAGGGGGAGGAACATACAAAGCAGCAGCTGGCAAGCGGGCTTTCTGGGCTCGGTGCTGGCAACCTTGTTCAGATTCTTGGTAATCTGGTAGGTCCAGATCAGCTGCCAGATGCCGAAGGAGATCAGGCTGAAGAAGATGTGCTTTGCGATGGTGTTGTACTCGGTAAATACCGGGGGCACCAGCGCCAGCGCCACCAGGATCATCGTTACAGAGAAAGCAACCACATAGGCGCCAGCGCCGTAGGGGATCGCCAGAGCGGCTTGGATCAACGCGGCAATGATGATCATTACCCGGAACTTTGCCAGCTTGCCTTCCTTCTTAACCAAAATCACAGTCAGAAGGGTCATAATCGCGATGGTCCAGGCGTTGACATTGGTTATGTAGCGCACAAAAGCGGTGGCCATAACCGGCGCGCCGATGGTGCGCCACAAAATATGCAGCAGTGCGCTCAAAGCAATGCCACCAACAGACCAGAAGATCATCCGGTCCCGACGGTCTGCAAACAGGCAGTAGCCCAGGCAGGCCAGACCTGCAACGGCCATCAGCACAGCAGCGGCGCTGATCACCAGCTTCAGGTATTCATTGGGCAGCTGGTTGCGTAGCTGGGTGATGCGCTCTGCAAGGCGGGTGTTTTCTTCCTTCAGATTTTCAATGCGGTCTTCTGTAGTCTGAATGTTATCCTTGGCTGTTTCCACATCGTCCAGGCAACCGTCTACCGCCCGGAGGGCGCTGTTAACGGTGTTTTGACAGTCGCTGACAGCGCCGTGCAGAGAGTAGCATTTGGAGTAAGAGCAGAGCCAGGAGCTGTAATAGCTTCTGGTGCAAACCGCATCCAGGTCATCTTCAGCGGTTTGCAGAGCAGTGTTTGCTGTTTCCAGATCGGCCTCTGCCTTTTTCAGGTCATCCTGCGCTTTCTGGAGGTCTGTCTGATAGCCGGCAAGGTCCTTTTCCAGCTGGACGATCTGCTCGGCATTTTCCTGAATGGACTGCTGGGTCTGGGTGATCTGCTCATTAATGTTGTTGATGGCCTCTGTGGGCTTGCTTACAAAGAAAGCCACCAGACAGGCAGCAGCAGTGAGGATCGCAATGACACCGGCAACCTTTGCCAGGCTAAAGGGCTTTGCAGGCTGCTTTTTGTAGGGGACAAGCAGGAAGGCCAGCAAGATCCAGCAGGCAGCAGCAAAGACACCGAAGGTAAAGCCGTGAATTACTGCCAAAACAACGGCGATGAAACGGGCGATGCGCAAAAACTTGTCGCTGCGCTCAGTAGTCATCAGATAAAGCGCGCCGTACAGAAGAACTGCAACAGTGAGCGCAAAAACGGAAGCGTCCAGGATCGCGGCAATGGCCAAAACGCCAAGACCGATGGGCAGCCACTTGGTAAAGCGCTTATCCAGCAGCGTCAGGGTCAAAAATCCGTGGGCAGCGGCGGTCAGCACATAAGCGATGATCTTCAGCGCCGGCGCTTTCAGCACAAAGAGCAGCTGGGAGGCAAGGCCCAGCGCCCGCAGCGTCAAACCGGCCTGCAGCGCAATGACAACCCACACCAGCTTTCCTGCGTAGGCGGTATTGTCCTTAAAAGATAAGTAGCCGAAAACCACTGCGGCGATAAACAGCAGGGGAATCAGCAATCCGGTCAAGGATGCAAGGGCAGCAACCCCGGCAAACAGACCCTCCAAAACCGACAAAGCAGCGGCAGCGGCAGCTGTGATCAGCGCCGGGAGGGTAGGATTCCATTTCTTTTGTTCCATAATTCTCTCCTTTTTCTTTGGCAAATGTGTAGGAATAAGAAACGCTTTGCCTGTTTATAGTTTATCACCCGACGCCCCCAAGGTCAACAAGTTTTGACGTTTTTTGCATATTTACCCCGGGCGTGAACAGCATCTTGCTTTTTTCTTTGTTTGTGCTACGATACCCAAAAAAGCATAAGTCTTTGTAAGGAGAAACGGTATGCATAGTAAGCTTTATGATGTGCTGCAGGGAAAGGAAGCAAACTTTATGCTGCCCTTTTACTGGCTTCACGGAAATCACTATGACACAATCCCCCAAGAGGTAGAGAGGATCTATAATAGCGGCTGCCGAGCTTTTTGCGTGGAAAGCCGTCCCCACAACGACTTTGTAGGCCCCGGCTGGTGGCGGGATATGGACCGGATCTTGCAGGAGGCCCAAAAGCGGGATATGCAGGTGTGGATTTTGGATGATGACCATTTCCCCACCGGCAATGCTGCAGGTCATATCAAGAATTTCCACCCGGGTAAGCGCAGATGGGATATCGGTGAGCGTCATATCGATGTGGCTGGTCCGCTGAAAGATGCCCTGGCAAACCTGGCCCGGAAGGGTGTCAAGATCCTGCGGATGGGTGTGGATTGCACCAGAGAAAACCTTTATAAGAAGGTCCGGGCCGTTTTCACCCCGGATGTTGAGATCAGTGGCCAAAAGAAGTTCCTGCGCAGTTGTCACTATACAGATGGCGAAAACGATATTTATATGTTTGCCAACGAAAATGTGGCGGAAAATGCCGATTGCGTGGTTACGCTCAACAGCGTTCGTAGCCAAAAGGGTATCTGCATTGACCTGCTCAACGATACTTATTATAAAGTGGCGTTGGAAGATGGCAAAATGCCGTTGCAGCTTGCCCCGAATCATTCCGTGTTGTTCCTGTTCGGGGATGTGGACTTTGACAGCCTGCCCCAAAAGAAAAACTGGCGGAAGCGGGAGCAAGCAGACCTGACCTTCAAAATTGAAACAGCCGATGCCGACGATCTGCAGACCTTCCGGCTGCTCAAAGACGGGGTCAAGGCGGACGCCCTTTTCAGTATCACAAGCCTTGACTGTATGCCGGAATTTTCCGGTACGGTCCGCTACAGCGCAAAGCTTGACGGCACCGATCTGCCAAAGAATATTGCGTTGGATCTTGTTAATGCAGGTACTGCCAGCCGCCTTTTCCTCAATGGAGAAGATCTGGGCGTCCGGATCACCAAACCCTATTTCTACGACCTCTCCGGCAAAATCCGGAAAGGGGAGAACGACCTGGTTATCGAGGTTTCCAACACCCTTGCCAACAAGATCCGCGACCGCTTTTCTGCCAATATGGCCATTGAGGCGGCAGGTCTGACGGAGCAGCCGCTGTTTGTAACAGGAGAGTAAGCTTATGAAAATTGTTTTTTTGGGTTCCAGCCACGGCTTTCCCGAGCCGGGCAGACGCTGCTCCTGCGCGATGATCGAGGTAGGGGAAAACCGGTATTTTATTGATATGGGCTGCCAGGCCATTGAGGATCTTGCGGTGCGCAATATCCCTGTGGAGTCGGTGAAAGCTATCTTCATCACCCATATGCACGGCGACCATACTGACGGGCTGATTTCCTTTGTGGATCACTGCAACTGGTACTATAAAACCGCCCAGCCGGTGATTTACCTGCCCAACCGTCTGGACCAGACAAAGGCGGCGCTGGACGCCTGGCTGCAGTGTAACGGAAAGCCCTTGCGCCAGTTTGATTTTCGTCCGGTTTCCGAGGGTCTTATGTTTGATGACGGCACCTTGCGCATTACTGCCTACAAAACCAAGCACATCGAAATGTCCTTCGGCTATCTGGTAGAGGCGGAAGGAAAGCGGGTGTACTTCAGCGGCGATATGACCAGCAAAGAGCCGGGCAGCGATTTCCCCCTTTCGGTGCTGGAAAAGCCGCTGGATTTGGCCATCTGCGAGGCTGCTCACTTTGATGCCACGAACTATGTGCCCCTCTTTGCAGGCAAGGAAAACCTGAAGAAGCTGTGCATTAACCACTATTCCGACAAATTCCTGGAATCGGTAATGACAGCGACCCGCCTGCTTGCACCGCTGCCGGTGGTGCGGGCCATCGACAATATGGAATTCCAGCTATAAAGAAGACCCCCATTCTCTGAAAAGAGAATGGGGAGTTTTTGCATTCGATGGTATAGGTGCGCGGACTGTGGCATATAATAAAGCAGAGATAAAACCCAAACAGACCTTGACAAAGGTTAAAGCGTGTGCTACAATAATCAAGCTTTTGAGGCACCCATATCGCGGAGTAGAGCAGTTGGAAGCTCGTCGGGCTCATAACCCGGAGGTCGTAGGTTCGAGTCCTGCCTCCGCAACCATAAAAATACCCGGTATTCACTACGAATACCGGGGCTTTTCTAATTTTTTAGGGTGTTTTGAAATACCCTGTTTTTGCGTTTTGGGTCAATTTTGGGTCAATAGGTCAAAAAACAGGTGTTTTATG
Organism: Faecousia sp.; assembly: GCA_045612985.1. Taxonomy (GTDB): domain Bacteria; phylum Bacillota; class Clostridia; order Oscillospirales; family Oscillospiraceae; genus Faecousia. Next base: position 5,823 of record JAZLAB010000084.1, on the reverse strand, counting down.
CCTTCTTCCGGAGCAGCACATCAGCTATACATTCAGATGCTTTTGCTTTGTTCTCCTCAATAATATGGGCGTAGAAATTCTCTGTAGTGTTTGTGCTGGCGTGGCCTAGTTGCTTCGATACTGTTACAACATCAGTACCATTGCCCAACAGCACAGAAGCAACTGTGTGCCGGAAGGCGTGTGGATTGATGTGAGGTAGACTATGCCTCCGGGAAAAGTCCGCAAGCCAGGCGGTAATACTGTCCGGGTGCATACGATCACCGTTGTCTTGTGTGAAGATATAGCCAGAGTGAATCCATCTTTCCCCATTTAGCAGACGAAGCCGAAGCTGCTCCCTTTTATAATCTCGTAGCAGAGCCATAGTTTCTCTTGGTAAGGCAAGGTGGCGGATGTCGCTTGTCTTGGTAGTTTCTTCATAAATGCCTCTGCTTTTGGATGACACTAAAGCACGATCAATTTTTACGCGGCTATTGTCGAAATCCACCTTGTCCCACTTTAAGCCTATAATCTCACCACGTCGACAGCCGGTAACAATCAGAAGGTGGGTTATAAGCCGCCACTTTAGTGGTTCAGATTCCAACGCTTCTAGAATTATGGAAATCGTTTCCGGTTGGAAATAATTAGGTTCCTTCTTTTCGGCTTTCGGTGGGGTAGCCTTGGCCGCAGCGTTGTATGGAACAAGCATTTCCTTTTCTGCCTGGGTTAGTATGGTAGAAATCAGCCTGTGGTGCTCCAGGACGGTTTTGTCTGATAGGGGAGTATTGTCCTTTTTAATACTAAAAATTTCTGACACAGGCTTGCACATAGCTTGAGAAATGGCTTTTGCCTTATCTTCCCGAATTGGTTTGCCGCTAACGGTAGCACTGACAGTAGCAGCCGCCACACCTGAAGCTTGCGCAATAGATTGTCGGGTCTGTTTATTCTCTTTCAGCCACACAGCAAGGTCAATCTTTGCAGTGGCAGACCCGCTACCGATACGAATACCCGGTGCTGCAAGGTTTTTATAAAAGCTATTGAGGTGTTGTGGCCGGAGATCCTGCAGCTTGATATGCCCGATAGCTTGATTGATGCGCCCCATCAACTCCCGGTATCGGTCTAATGTTTTGGTTTTTGTGCCGGTTCTCTCTTTCAGATCTAGAACATAGGCTGCGTACTCCGCAAAGGTCTGTCGGTTGTCCAGGGCGTAGCCTTGTTCTATAGAACGCTCAAAGTCTGCTGCCGCCCGCTGGACGGCTTTTTGTATCTGCCGTTCTGTCATACCCGGGGAAGGTTTATAGGTCGTTCTGTGGCGGATGCGTTTGCCTATTGTGTCAAAACCACCGGATACAGTGATACGGTAGCTTGTGCCGGTCTTGCCGGTGATCTTCTCTATTGTTGCCATTTTATCCTTGCCTTTCCGGGACGAATCTGCTACTATAAAAGGGCAGAAGGTCCCTATCGTGATGGGTGGGTGTTTTTCTGCATTGCCCTTTCGGTGTTGGTAGCACCGGAGGGGCTTTTTTATTTATCCGGCCTCGCGCTCGTTGATCCAGACCGGGTCGCTGTTGTAAAGGTGATCCAGGTTAATATGCTGCAGTTCGTGGCGCAGTGCTTTGTCCTGCAGCGTCTCCGGCAGTGCTGCGTTGATGTAAATGTCAAATGTACCGTCATCATTAGGCAGCACAACAGCAGGAACAGTATCCGGAAGGGGAATTATGCGAACAAATATATAACTCCCCACCTAAAACAACTCCCTTTTTATTTATTCCGTAGCGCCTCGATGATCCTGACGGCAGCCTCCACATCTTCCTTTGTGGCGTTCTTCGTCAGTTGGAACAGCATACGGCACTCCGGCCTGTTCTTTAACATTTCAAGATAGTCAGTCAGCTCCTGGTCTCCATTGACCAGGGGCGTTTCTTTTTGTTCATCACCAAGAAGCTGTCCAACCGGGACACCAAAGTAGGATGCAAACTTGGTGATTGTTGTTCCGTTTGGTGTTGCTCCATCTTCCCATTTGAGCCACGCAGTGCGACTTACTCCACAATCAATGCAGGCTTTCGTCCGGGAAACACTTTTTTCATTGCACAGTTTTACAAATTCGTCATAAAACACAAAAATCCACCTCGTTTTTTGGTGAATACATAGAAATTAACTAGAGTTAACTTTTTGTGTTGACAGTTAACTTTGGTAGCTGTATAATGATGCTCATAAGTTAACTTTAGTTGTCTTCTGTATTCTCATAGTTGGCACTTTGATAATACATCAAAAGATAACCAAAGTCAACTATTTATTTAGAAAGGAGGCGACTTTGGTATGCCCGCGCAATGGACAGCAGAGATTATTGGCAAAATGCACCTAAATGGCATAACTGGAAAGCAGCTTGCAGAAAAGCTTGACTGGCATCCGAAATATTTAAGTCAGGTTCTCAATGGACGCAAGACACCTACAAAGGCTGAAGACAAGGTGCGCAAAGCTCTGGAAGAGCTGATTTCCGCCACACCCACAGAATAGCAGACATTCTGTACAATTTAACGGTCTGAAAGGAGGGAAAACAATGCCAGATATTGATACTGTACCACAACTGGCAAGGAGAGCAAAGGAGGATGGTTTACCGATCAGCGCATATACAATCCGCAAACTGATTAAACAGGGGATAATACCGGCAAGGTACATAGGCAATAAGCCGATAGTTTCTTACACTGCGCTGATACGATATCTTTCCTGCGAGGATGGCTGCGACAACCAACCTGCCACGGTGGCGGATGTGTCTGGTATTCACCGAATAGAAATTTAAGGAGGAATAACAATGGGAAGGCACAGCAAATGTCTCGCACATAACAGCGTGATCGTCAGTGCAGCACCATCTTCAATCCGCCACGACGGTAACGGTGTTCTGAAGGTGCAGTGTAATATATGGTTTGGCAGCGACTTAGCCGCAGATCTGATACGCCACGATGTGGATCTGAATGACTATATCCGTAACGCACTGCTTACAAAAGTGAAGGAGGAATAACTATGGATCAATTAGAAAAACAAATGTTTGATATTGTAAATCGCAACCACGATTGCAAAGCTTTGGCGGACAAGCTCAATGCTATCTCCGCCTGCAGGAGAAGAAAGCGGGGGAGTTTTGAATGGCTAAAAAGATAGGCCGCCCGTCGTGGTTTAAAATGTTTCTACATCAGAAGGCGATTGTGGATTCAGTGGACGACGAAACAGCCGGCAAGGCTCTGAAGGCGGTGTTTCAGTATTTTGATACCGGGGAGATTGCAGAGCTGGAGCAAGAGGCGTTTATTGTATTCTCGGCAATCAAACCTTATATTGACGAATCTTTTGTGGACTTTAATACCTACTCCGCTGCAGGTAAGAAAGGTATGAATATCAGATGGGGGAAAAGTGATAACCCCCTTATAACCCCCTTTAACCCCCTTAAAGGAGGTATAACCCCCTCTAACGATACAGAAGCAGATGCAGAAACAGATACAGAAGCAGAAGAAGATTGTTGTTGTTTTCCTGCAGCGGCTGAAAAAAGCAAATTTGTTCCGCCGACGATTGAGGAGATCCGGGCCTATTGTGCCAACAACGACTACACATTCGATGCTGCACATTTTGAAAGGTATTACAGGGCAAAAGGGTGGATGTTAGGAAACACACCAATGCAGGATTGGAAAGCGGTGGCGGATTCCTGGCAACAGAAGGAGAACAAGCCAAAACATACACCGTTTCCGGATGTACCTACATTGTAAGAGGTGGACAAAGTGGACAAGAAACAGTTTAATGATCTGCGAATCAGTCAAAGAGGAGTAGATCCAGTTCTTGCTATGGAGCAGAACAAGGTGTACACCTTCAACCAAACACAAGGACCGGACGACAAGACAGGTGTCCAGTGTGATGTGTGCAAGAACCGGCGGAGGATTGCTTTCCTCAATGAAGAAGGAAAAATAAGCATTCGCTCCTGCAAGTGCGAGGGAACAAGGCTGACAGTCTCCCGGCTTCAACGGCAGGGCCTTTATGAGATTTCAAAGAGAAAGACACTAGACAAATTCCGGGCGGACACAAAGACACAGAGAGCCTTAAAAAGCATCGTGCAAAAGTACATAGCAGAGGACAGCCCGGCGTGGCTGTTGCTGTGTGGCCAGAGTGGCGCCGGTAAGACACACCTATGCACTGCTGCCTTTGTGCGCATTAGCTTTGATCGCGGAATTGATGGGCGCTATTTACTGTGGCTTTCAGATGGCCGCAAGATCAAGGCTGCAGCGAAAGAAGGGGACGAGCAGCTGCTTAACGAGTTTAAGAAATGCAGCTTGCTATACATCGACGACCTGTTTAAGTGCAAGCACGGCACCGAGCCTTCAGATGCAGATGTCCGTCTTGCATTTGAGATTCTGGATCACCGGTACAACCATAAATTGCGCACGATTATTTCCACAGAAATGCTGCTAGAGGACATCGCCTATTTGGACGAGGCAATCTGCAGAAGAATCAGAGAAATGTGTGGAAAGTATATCGGCAACATTGGCAGAGATCCCCGCAAATGTTACACACCAAAGGAGGATATATAATGCCGTTTTATCGAATCTGTCCCCAATGTCGCGCCTATCTTGATTTTGGAGAACGGTGCGACTGCCAGGACAAAGAGAAAGCCGCCCCGGATGCTGCGAACACCCAGGACGGCCAAAAGGTGGAATGTGAATCGACACACTTATTCCACCTCCATTTTACTGAAAAACTAGGAGGATTGCAAGTATGAAAATCACACCGGAAGAAATTACGGATCATTTGGAACAAGCAGAAACTGAAATAAGCCTGGCTAAAACTGTTTTGTGTAAGGCAATCGAATATTTTGAGAGTACTGACCCTCAAGACAGAAAGATGCTTGCTTACCACGCGGATACAATTTACAACCTGCAGGATGTAGTGTTGCATCTGATCTGCGATGCATTGGATGAATTGCGGGTCTGTAAGGAGGCGTAGGTATGAGCCAATCATTTATGCAAAAGCTGTGTGATTGGTGTGGTGCGCAACCAACGCCTGCCTTTGTAAAGACACTTAACGATGTGATAGACAGCTATAAAAGATGGGGGCATACAGACGCGCAAAAGGGCAAGCAGCCGGCAGAGGACAGTTGCTTTTTAACCGGGGCTGGATTTTGCTTTCCGGATGCCCCGGAAATGGCTGCAGCTATGGCAGAACATATCAAGGCTTGCTATATGAGCAGCTATAATCAGATCTGCTAGGGGGGAAAAGAATGGCCGGAAGAAGCTCACAAAGAAAAGGCGCCAATGGAGAGAGGGAATTGGCTGCGGTCCTGCAGGAGTATGGATATGACTGTGATCGTGGCGGCTCTATGACCTTTGGAGAGGTGGCGGATGTTGTGGGCCTGCCTGGCATTCATATCGAAGTCAAGAGAGTAGAAAAGTTAAATGTTATGGAAGCTATGGAGCAATCCATCCGGTACAGCGAACGGATGCAGGACGGTGTTCCTGCTCTGTTCCACCGGCGAAACCGGAAACCCTGGCTTGTAACTATGCGGCTAAAGGACTGGATGGGGTTATATCGGCACGGACAAAAGTAGGACAAAACTATGACAAAAACAGGCTTGTTTGAGAAAATCAAGTTAGGGTTGTCCTTGCTGTTGAAACCTAACAAAACCTTACATTTTGCACTATAAAGAAACACAGCCCCCGGCCAGGAGCTGCGTCCTATATATGAATTGTGGTGATTCTATTATACAGGAAGGTGTTGCAGATGTCCAGCGGCTCATATATGCAGGTGTATGTGTGTTGTCCGTTCTACCGGAGAGACGACGGCAAGAATAGAATCGTGTGCGAGGGAGTGGGAGAT